>JAAVHB010000096.1 GCA_014799955.1 Butyrivibrio sp.
AGACTCCATATTATTCAGGTAACGAAATGTTATCAAAATTAGCATATAAAACGTATGTACCCTATATAATAGAGAATATTTTTCAGCGTCCTGATAATTACCTGATAACTGGATTGTTTCAATATTATAGAAAGCCTATTGAAGATGAGTACTACAGTATTTTTGAGCGGTATGACCGGAATATTCACATCATTATGTCATATATTCGTGGCTTTAACCTGAACTTTATCCAATTGGATAAAGAATCCATCTGTATCTTAAAAATTATGCTTACTTTAGGTACATATATAAATATTAAGATTTTATACCATGTTTTTCTTAAAGTAATACATATTCCTTTTGAATTTCCCTATGAAAAATTTACTATAATCACGAAACAACTTAAGAATCGTGATATTATCGACATTGATGCACATCAGAATATTCATTTAAATAAAAATCTTGTAACGGAGCAGGATGTAAAGGTCTCATTAATTGAGAAATTGACCATTTCGAGGTATATCATTGAAAGTTTTGAAATGGATAAATCCGAAATGGCAATCCCACAGTTAAAATTTGCAATACATAGTTTGGACAAAGATTATAATAGGAGAAAAGAGTATATATTACTATTGCTCCAAAAACAAAAACAGCAGCAAAAAGTAGAACAGCAATATCTTGATATGCTATTTTGTTTACAAAGTAAGGAAGATCTGATTCAAGTTTGTTCCATGTACTATAATATGCAAATTTATGATGTCCCAAGCATGAGAATAAAACAACATCCCAACTTTATACAAGAGCGGGAATGCCAAATGCTTCTTGCCCTCTTACAAGAAAGAATGCATGAAGGAGATTACTGCCAAAAATTATGGGAACTTGTGTATACAAGCCATAGTATTGATGAAAAATGCCTAATTATGGCAGTGCTATTTACGGCACTATATAATAATGGAGAAAACAATCAATGTAATGACATCCTAACCAATACCAACTTTGAATATTATTATGAAAACTTTAATAGTTCGCAATATTATCATTTCTTATTAAGAAATATTAGTTATTATGTGGAAGAGGTAGAGGTAGGGATTAGGAATTATAATTATTGTTTATCGAGGTTTAAAAACAGTGATCCAGTGAATTATAATCGTACGGTGTCAAATTTTGTGGGCTATTTGATAAAGAATGAGTCTGATACTCATGCCAAAATTATTTTGCAGGAAAAAATTAAGGAAGTAAAAAAAATTCTTGAATTTAATGATTCGAAATATCTATATTTAAACATGAACTATGGAATTTACTTGATGAGAGAGACGGAAGAAAATCCGACGCAGTATTTTGACGTTTTTTTATCTGATTCTGGAACGACAGAAACTCCCTTCATCTATGCAAGAATCAATCAAGCCCTGTATGTTGCAAAAAAAGATCCCGCCAAGGCACTTATCCTTCTTGATGAAATCTTTTGTGAATCTATTGCTGAGTCAAACGTAACACCTACCAAAATTTTATATAAAATCAACAGGATGTTGGTCGAATATATGAATGGTATGTCCAATACCAAATTGTTGGATGAAATAAAGAATGAACCCTTGCGTGGTGACGTAAAAGATGCGCAAAGAATATACGACTTCTATTCACACCGGTTTGCAAACAATATCAAATTTGAGGATTCGGACTGGAAAGAACAATTTCATCCTGGGTGTATTTTCTATCATGGTTTTGATGCAGAATTGATTTTATCAACGCTTGACTCTTGATAATCCGAGTCGCAAGATATAGTCAATCAATTCATCGTATGTTTTAAAATGATTTTCCAAGAAGCTGTTGACAAATCCCCCGCGTATACCTAAATTCATTAAGACATTGACCTCTAAGAAATATGGGATATAGCTGTCCGCCTCTAAAATGAAATCTACACGGGCATAGTCACATGGCTGCATTTCCTTAAAATATTTCTTGGAAAGATGCTGCAGTTGTGTGTTGATGCTCGTGTCACTACTGGTATAGCGGGACATCCCCTCTTCAGCAAAGCGCTTTTGGGAATAAGTCATAATATTTCCGATTTTGTTGGATACAGTATAATGTGGCGGTGCGATCAATATCTGACCTTCCAATGAATTTAAAATTGAAACACCATAGCATAAGCCATCTATATATTTTTCTACAATAACATCTATACGATGACTAAAATAATCCTCAGTTTTCCTGATGGCATCCTCCCATGTTTGACAAAATGAGCTTTCATCAATGTTCATTGAAGCACTGCCGAATCTCGGCTTTACAAAATATGGTCCTGGAAAAGGTGGTATATGGGGCAACGGATATTCTTTAGAAGCTACAATCCATGGAGCTGTTTTGATTCCAAGATGTTCCGCCAGCTGTTTAGACATACTTTTGTCTTCAACCAATGCGCGCACATTGGGGGTAGCTCCGATGTATTCAATATTGTAGAATTCACACAAAGACTGTACAAATATTTCACTATTACGAAATCCAAGACGATTATAGACAGACCAGACTAGTTGATATTTGTCATGATTCCTAATTAAATAATTTACATCACTTGCTGTATCAAAGTCATAATTCCCTTTCGTTAATACATCGATAATTTTCTGATGATATGTAGATGCATAAAATTCCTCTTCCGATGTCTGCGGCGGAACCAAAACCTTTCCATCAGTTGGTGCAAATTGTGCTAAAAATAAAATTTTTGGCATAGATATCCCTTCTTTCTTTTGTTCTATACAGAGCCTATATAACAGCATGTGTTATTCGGTAAAATTAATTGATTATTGGTACAATGCGAATCAAAAAAATCTGATAGGTCACGTATATAGTTATGATAATTTTTATCAGTTTGATTCAATCTATAAGAGGCAGATTGATGTAATCCGATAAACCGCTCTTTATCAAATAAAATGTCATTCGGAAATAGCTGTGTATTATATTTCTCTGTAAAAAAATCTTGATATTCATTTTCGGTTTTTGCACCACGCATTCCACATGATGAGCCTGAAAATTGCGGGCAATATTTTTGACTTATAGAATCAATGGCTTGTACTAGTTCAGATGCTTCATCTCTACGGTTCCATATCAAGATAACTTTGCCGTTAGGTTTTAGAATGCGTTGGCATTCCTTTTTGAAACTTATTCGATTAAACCAGTGGAACGCTTGCGCTACAGTAATATAGTCTACGCTGTGTCCTATAAGGGTAGTGTCTTCAGCAGTGGCATTAATCGATATAAAGTTTGAACTGCCCCGAAGATTAGTTTCTGCAACCTTACGCATATCTTCATTAGGTTCTACGGCATAAACTTTTGCCCCTATATTTAAAAGAAGTCTTGTTAGAATTCCTGTCCCAGAACCTACATCTGCAACTACGCTTTTATCGTTTATGCCAATATTGGTGCAAAGATATTGAATCAACGCTGATGGATATGTGGGGCGGAATTTTGCATATATTTCACCAACACCAGTAAATATTTGTTCATTCATTACAATAAGTATTCCTTTCTTTTTTCTTAAACGAATAATACCTGATTATTAATATTTTCTTTAGTATAAAAACAAACGGATAACTTTTAATTATCCCTCAAACTCAGCGGCGCCTCCCCTCGCCGCCTCCCCTTCACACCCTCAAATTCTTCCTTGGATGCTTTGTCGCCAATATATCCATCTGCTTCGCCATAGTGACATGCGTGTAAATCTGCGTAATATTAATTGAGCTGTGCCCAAGCATCTCCTGAATATACCTGATATCCACATCCGCCTCCAGCAAGCTGGTTGCAAAAGTATGTCTGAACATATGCGGTGTAATATGTAAATCAACACCAGCAAGGGAAGAGTAGTGCCTTATCATCCTGCGTACTGCCTGATCCGATAAAGGACGGCTGCACTGATTTACAAAAAAATACCCGCAGCATGAAATCTCCTTTTGAAATTCAGAATAATATTCGTTTAAAATACGGCGGACATCGGTGTTCCCGATTTGCAGGCACCGCTCCTTGGAACCCTTTCCGTAGATTAAAACAGAATATTCCCTCAAATCTACATTTTCCGCTTTCAGGGAACAAAGCTCGGAAATCCGAATACCGGTGGCAAAGAGCATCTCGATTACCGCAGCGTCTCTCAAGGCGCTGCGGCGCTTGTAAAAGGTTTCTGCCTTTTCGCGTTGTATGTATATGGTGGATAAAAGCTTTTCTATAACGGTCAGCGGAATCGTTTTGGGCAGGAGAACAGGTTCTCTGAATTTGACGTAAATCTTGTTAAAAGGAGTTACGGCAATATAGTCACGGTATTCCATATACCGAAAAAGAGCCTTGATAGAGGCGAGCTTTCTCTTTACCGTTTTGGGCTTATAGCTTCTGTGCAAGTCCGCTATAAACCGCTCCAAAATATCGGTGCTTATATCGGAAACATTTTCCTTGGCTATCCGTGCCGAAAACTGAGCCAAATCAATTTTGTAAGCACGGAGAGTTTTTGAATCAAGCCGCTTCTGGTTCTCACAGAAATCCAGGTAGTCATCAATTATTGTCTGTAGGTTATCCATAAATCATTTCTCCTTTGGTTTTTGTGAACTATTTTATCAAATAAGATACATACTTTGCAATTAATCCGACATTTTCGCAGTCCATTTTTTAAACCTTTTTGCACCTCAAAATAAAAATTTATCGAATTACGATAAAAAATTATTGACAAATTTTTACAGGCGTGTTATTCTTCTCCCATAATCAACAACATCGCGGGACGTTTTTATTCCTGCGGGAAAAGAGGTAACGATTATGGGAGAGGATTTATTCAGGAAAAAAATCACGGAAAACTATCCGTTCTTTGTGTCGGCTTGCATAGCTTACGCCGCGTTTTTTATAGTGTGTCTGTATAAAAACGGCTCGGGAATAACATTTCCGGTATGGACGGCGGGCACCAGCTTTTTTGCGGTGCTTATGATGAAAAAAGCGGATATAGATATCAAGAAGGGCAGCTTTTTCTATATCGCGGCAATCTGCCTGCTCGGCGTTTCGACCTGTCTTACGGGCGATACGAGGATAATCTGCATGAACAAATGGCTTATTTTCTTTCTGATGCTCATGCTTCTGCTGACTAATTTCTATGATGTAAGCAAATGGAATCCCGCAAAGTTCATTGCTAATATGTTCTGTACGGTGTTTATAAGCCTGGGCTGTATACCTAGACCGTTTTCTGACAGGGTGATATATAAGCGTGATACGGAGGCGGGTGAGCCGAAGGAAAAGAAGCACATTGCGAAATATGTGTTTATCGGGCTCGGAATCGGTATTCCGATTGTGGCGATAATACTCGTGCTGCTTGCGAATGCGGACGAAATTTTTGCCGAACAGCTGAGAAAAATAATAGCCGATATATCCTTCTGGGGAATAGTCGGCGATTTGCTCCAAATGAGTTTTATAGGCTTCAACATATTTATCATTGCGTATATGTGGTTTTCGTGGCTCGGAAGAAGGGAATATTCCGAGGTACGCGAGAGCAAAGCGGGCTGGGAGCCGCTTATCGGCATAACGATTACGGCGGTGCTTTCGCTTGTGTATATAATTTTCTGCTGGATTCAGGTGAGGTATCTTTTTGTGGGCGGCATAAGCAAGGCGTCGCTGCCCGAGGGAGTTATTTACAGCACATATGCCAGAACGGGATTTTTCCAGCTTCTTTTTGTCAGCGTAATCAATATCGGGCTTGTTATGGTGGGCATTTACTGCTTCCGTGAAAATAAGGCGCTGAAAATCCTGCTCTGTCTTGTGACCGCCTGCACATATATAATGATTGCATCAAGTGCGATGAGAATGCTCATGTATATACAGGGCAAATACCTTACGTTTTTGAGAATATTCGTGCTGTTCTCGCTATTAGTCATAGCGCTGGTGCTTGCGGGAGTTATTGTAAATATTTTCAAAAAAGATTTCAGGCTGTTCAAATACGGCTTTGCTGTAATTACCGTATGCTATGTGCTTTTCAGCTTTTCAAGACCGGATTACTGGATTGCGAAGGTCAATACGGACAATATGACGGTCGAGGGACAGTATGAATTCTTCAAGGATACGCCGGTTTTTGACGACAGCATGTATCTTGCCAAAAATCTCGGAACCGACGCGGCGCCGATACTGCTTCAGGAAGACTGTCTGCCTGACGATGCCGCGCAAAGATATGAATTTCGTATGGAAAAAATAGTAGAGGACATGAACGCGAGAAGGCTTAACCTTTCGTGGTATCTTGTATGGTATTATATGGACTGACGGAGGTGCCTGTATGAGTCAGGGAAAGCTTTCAAGGCTTCTTAAAATAATTATCATAATTATGGGAATGATAGGTCTTGTTTTCTATTGCTATGTGGAACCTGCATGGTGCAGGGATATGGCGTCGGGCGAATTTGGCCGCCTACGCGTGCCGTGGCTTGTGTTCATATCCTTTACGGCGGGACCTATATACGCCGGACTGGTGCTTTTCTGGCGGATTTGCTCCGATATTCAGAGGGACCGTTCCTTTACCAAAGCAAACGCAGCGAGATTGAATGTGATATCGGTGCTTGCCGTATCCGATGTTGTATATCATCTTACGGGGAGTGTTATTCTGACAATTCTTGATATGAACCATCCGGGAAGCTTGCTGATGACACTTTTTATAGACGTTGTGGGAATAAGCGTGGCTATCGCCGCGGCGGTGCTTGCGCATCTGGTGACCAAGGCGGCGGAGCTTAAGGAAGATTCGGATTTGACAATATAGGGGCGTGATAAAATGATTGTGATAAATATAGACGTTATGCTTGCGAAGCGCAAAATGAGCGTTACCGAGCTGTCCGAGCGTGTGGGGATTACCATTGCCAATATGTCCGTGCTCAAAAACGGAAAAGCCAAAGCAATCAAGGTTGACACGCTGGATAAAATATGCAGCGCCCTGGAGTGCCAGCCCGGGGAAGTGCTGGAGTGGCGCGAAAATTGAAGGACTGAGAAAAGCCGCCGTCCGTGTATGCGGGCGTCGGCTTTTATAAATATAAAAAATTCAGATTTGAGTGAGGATTTTATTTTGCCCGCGCGAATAATAAATGTGAAGGGGATTCACATACAGTCGGAGGAACTTTTATGGATAATGGTGCAAGTAGCTACCGCCATTTTCTGGACGGAGACAGCAATGCTTTCTCCGAGATTATCGATTTGTACCGCGACAGTTTGATTTTTTTCATTAACCGGACGGTGAACAACTTAAGCGCCGCCGAGGAGCTGGCGGCAGATACCCTTGCGGAGCTGTTTGTAAGCCGCAGGTATAATTTTTCGGTGACGCTTAAGACATATCTTTTTGCGATTGCTCATCATAAAACCGTGAGCTATATAAGGCGCCAGTCGAAATACGGTATGCTGTCTCTTGAGGACGCGGAAAACAAAAGCGCCGAATATATTGATTTTGAGGATAACCTGATTCGTGACGAGCAAAGAGCGGCGCTTCATGAAGCATTGGGGAAGCTTGATGACGGCTACCGACAGGTTCTTCATCTGATATATTTTGAGGAGATGAGCTATGAGGAAGCGGCGCGGATAATGAAAAAAAGCCGCAAGCAAATCGACAATCTCGTGTACAGGGGAAAGATTGCGCTTAGAAAGATTCTTGAAAAAGAGGGCTTTGTCTATGAGGAATAAAGAAGAATTTGAAGAATATGTGCGCGGATTGGCAGAGAAAAAGCTTGCAAAGAAACAGGCAGGACGGACGAAAATCCGCAGAATCTCATTCGCGTTCGCCGGCTGCGCAGCTGCGGGTATATGCGTCATGTTGCTTGTGTACATGAATTCCGCATTGGGAATTTCCGGCAGGAAGGACTATTCGGAAAACAGTTTTCCGGCAAATGACGGAATCGGAGCGAATGAGAATCAGGAAGTGATTGATTCGGTGAGTGAAATGTCAACCTTGCCGCTAAAGGCTGAAGCGGCTTCTGAAAAAGACTCTTCAGATATGTGCATACAGGACGGTTACGGACAAAGCGGGAATATCGGCGAATCCATACCCGAGTATGTCAATGTCTGTCTGGACGAATCGGAATATAAGCTTCAGGAGCAGGAAAATATCAGCCGTCTTGTATATATGCTCGGTTCGTTTGAGCTTACGGACCCGGTCGATATGAGCACTGACGGTGAGGTTATCGTAGTGGAACTGGTTTATTCCGACAAAACAGTAAGCTACAGCTTTACGGGAAACAGTGTGGAGGTGTCGGGAGACAGAAATTTCAGCATATCGCCCGAAACGGTATCGGAGCTTTCTGAACTGCTTGACAGCCTTATCCGAACCGAAAAATGAGAGGGAGGTTATAATACTATGAAAAAAAACTTATTCAGTCTGAAAAGAACGGCGGCGTTTGCGCTTTCGGCATTAATGCTGTTTTGCGTAACCGGCTGCGGCACTTACAAATCGACAAGCGTGAAGCCTGCGGAGTTTACAGGACCTGCGGCTGCGGTGGGAACCGGGGATACGCAAAACCTTGAGCTTGACGGTGTTTTTGCGGAAGGAACGGCTGATTTTGCGATTAACCTGTTGAAAAACGGTCTTGATGACAGGGAAAATTCGATGGTTTCGCCGCTTTCGGTGCTTCTCGCGCTTGCAATGACCGCAAACGGAGCGGACGGCGAAACATTGAAGCAAATGGAGCAGGTGCTTTGCGGCGGTATGAGCATTGACGAGCTCAACCGATACTGCAAGCTTTATGCGGAAAGTCTTCCAAACACGCAAAAGTCGCGCTTTTCCATAGCAAACTCCATATGGATATGCGACTTCTATGACGTGCGCGACGAATTCCTGACCGCAAACAGTACATTTTACGATGCGTCCGTATACAAGGCTCCCTTTGACGATCAGACGGTCAAGGACATCAATAAATGGGTGTATGACAAAACACAGAAGATGATTGATAGCGTGATTGATAAAATTGAAGAAGATACGGTTATGTATCTCATAAACGCCATAGCCTTTGACGCAGAGTGGCAGAATGTGTATGAGGAAGGACAGACCCGAAAGAACACATTTACGGAGGAGGACGGAAAGCAGTACGAAGTTGATATGATGTTTTCCGATGAGGATTATTACATTGAGGACGGCAAAGCCACGGGATTTGTGAAAAATTACCTTGACGGCTATGCTTTTGTCGGACTTCTTCCCAATGAGGGCGTGACAGTTGACGAGTATATTGCTTCTCTCAACGGAGAGGGCTTCCTCAAAATGCTCGAAAATAAAAAGCAAACAGTTGTATTTGCGGGGCTGCCCAAATTTGAGGCGGAGTATTCGGTTGAGCTTAAAGAGGCTCTTTCCGAAATGGGTATGCCTGAGGCATTTGACAAAGAACGGGCTGATTTTTCAAAAATAAACGCTGCCGGACAGCTTTATATTGACTCGGTTATACACAAAACATATATAAGCGTTGACGAGCGCGGAACAAAAGCGGGAGCGGTAACCGCGGTTACTGCAAAAGATGAGAGTATGCCGATGGAGTACTACAGGGTATATCTTGACAGACCGTTTGTATACGCAATTGTGGATACAAATACAAATCTTCCGATATTTATCGGAGCAATCAGAAGCCTTGAGTAAAATCATTTTGGGTATTGACACCGGACTCCTTTTGTGCTTTAATATTTGTTAATATAAGATAAACCGTTGATGCGGAGATAACGGTAGTTGTGCGCACACAGAGAGCCCGCGGTGCTGAGAAGCGGGCTGAACGCAGATTATCAAATGGACCGCTGAGGGCGCAGTCAAAGGCTTTGCCGAGTATTCTGCGACGTCGGGGCTGACGTTATAAGCCGGAGATATGTTGGTATCTCGCTAAGCGCGCAGATTTTCTGCGAAACAAGGTGGCACCGCGACAGATAATTCGTCCTTGACAGTATTGTAAAATACTGTCAGGGACTTTTTTTATGCGCAGACCGTGCATGGATATATTCTCATAGCTTATAGGAAAAAGGAGTGCGCTTCTATGGAAACATACCGTGAATTCATGGACAGAATCAATTCATTTGAAAAAAAGAAAATAAATTACGGAAATCGCTATTTTAAAGGCAATCCGTCGATTTCTCAGAAAGTAACCAAGGACAATACATTCGGAAATTTTTACGGAGATACCGTCGTTTTTGCTCTGGATGATACCGTCAAAGAAAAATTATCAGGATACGCAGATTATTTATATAGCTCCGCGCCCGAATGCTTTTGCGAAAGATTGGCATCGGACACGTTTCATTTAACTCTGCACGATTTGAGCAATTCCCCGGATTTAAAAGACGTGGCGGAAGAGATGCTTGAGAATGAACTCAGGGTAACGGAAAAAATGGCGGAAATCCGAAAGCACGAAAGTGCAAAAATAAAAATGAAAAGCAATTCCGTATTCAATATGGTTGACACCAGCCTGGTTTTGGGGCTTTATCCTGCCGATGAGAATGAATACCTCAGATTAACGGAGCTGTACTCGGTATTTGACGGTGTAAAAAAACTGGATTATCCTTTTACACCCCACATTACGTTGGCGTATTATAATATCGACGGATTTGATTCACAGTCCGCCAAAATTCTGGAAGAAGCCGTCAATCATCTTAATGATAACGAAATGGAAATAGAGCTGAAGGTCGGTAATTTACAGTATCAAAAATTTAAAAGCATGAACGATTTCGAGGTGCTCCGTTCGGTGCGATAGGAATGTTAGGAGGTAACGTAATGATTTATCCGTCTCTTGATGAAGCAAAAAAAATACTTTCGGAGGGGAATTACAAGAGGATTCCGCTTAAAACGGAGCTTAATTCCGATATGATTACGCCCATAATGGCGGTGCGCCGTCTCAAAAACGTCAGCAGGCACTGCTTTATGCTGGAGAGCGCCGAGGCGGACAAAAAATGGGGACGCTATACCTTTCTGGGCTTTGAGCCGACGCTTGAAATAAACTGCCAGAACGGGCTTCTCCATATAAAAAGCGGAACCGATATGACCGAGGAGGTTAAGCACCCGGGTGCGGTAATCCGCCGGATAATAGAGGAGAACAAAACGCCCGCAATCGACGGAATGCCGCCCTTTGCCGGAGGGCTTGTCGGATATTTTTCTTACGACTATATAAAATACAGCGAGCCGACGCTCGATTTGGACGCCAATGACGAGGAATCCTTTAAAGATGTGGATTTGATGCTCTTTGACAAGGTAATTGTTTTTGACAATTATAAGCAGAAAATCATACTTATAGTTAATGTCAGAACCGACGACATCGACACGGCTTACCGCAGGGGCGCTATGGAGCTTGATTCTATGAGGAATCTTCTGACAAAAGGTGAGCTTGCGGACAACGCGCCGCTTAAGTTCAGGAGCGATTTCAGGTATCTTTTTGACAGGGAGCAGTACTGCGCAATGGTCGAAAAGGGAAAACGCTATATACGGGAGGGCGACATTTTCCAGATTGTGCTTTCCAACCGTATTGAGGCGGACATAGAGGGCAGCCTTCTCGATACCTACAGAATGCTGCGCATGACCAATCCCTCGCCCTATATGTTTTATTTTTCAAGCGACGACATAGAGATTGCGGGCGCGTCGCCCGAAACTCTTGTGAAGCTTGAAAACGGCGAGCTTCACACCTATCCGCTCGCGGGAACAAGACCGAGGGGGCGTACCGACGAGGAGGATTTGCGTCTGGAAAAAGAGCTTCTCGCCGACGAAAAGGAGCTTGCGGAGCATAATATGCTCGTCGATTTGGGGCGCAACGATATAGGCAGGATAAGCAGAATCGGAACGGTAGAGGTCGAAAAATACATGAATATCGAGAGATATTCCCATGTAATGCACATAGGCTCGACCGTGAAGGGAATCATCAGGGAGGATAAGGACGCGCTTGACGCGGTGGATTCAATACTTCCGGCAGGTACGCTTTCGGGCGCTCCCAAGCTTCGGGCCTGTGAGCTTATCTGCGAGCTTGAAAACAACAAGCGCGGAATTTACGGCGGCGCAATCGGATATATTGATTTTACCGGAAATCTTGACACCTGCATTGCGATAAGGCTTGCTTTTGCCAAGAACGGCAAGGTTTTCGTCCGTTCCGGCGCGGGGATAGTCGCCGACAGCGTTCCCGAAAACGAATATCAGGAATGCATCAACAAAGCGGCGGCGGTTATGAACGCGCTGCGGGCTGCCGAGGGAGGACTTGACAGATGATACTTTTGATAGATAATTACGACAGTTTTTCATATAATTTATATCAGCTTATAGGGAGTGTGTGCGGCGACATAAAGGTAATCCGCAACGACGAGCTGACAGTCGCCGGAATAGAAGCGTTGAAACCGGAGTATATATTTCTTTCGCCGGGACCCAAAAGACCTGAGGACGCGGGGGTATGCATGGAGGCGGCAAAATATTTCGCGGGAAAGGTTCCGATAATGGGAGTGTGCCTCGGACATCAGGCGATAACGGCGGCTTTCGGCGGTGAGGTTTCGTATGCCAAGAGGCTTATGCACGGTAAAACCTCGCTCGCAAAGCTCGACACCGAAAGCAGGATTTTCGCCGGAATGCCCGATTCCATACAGGTCGCGAGGTATCATTCGCTTTCGGCGGTGCGCGAT
The DNA here is from genome assembly GCA_014799955.1 of Butyrivibrio sp. Classification (GTDB taxonomy): domain Bacteria; phylum Bacillota; class Clostridia; order Lachnospirales; family Lachnospiraceae; genus Eshraghiella. The sequence goes on from JAAVHB010000096.1 coordinate 12,571, forward strand.
AAGCTGCCGGAATGCCTGCGGATAATCGCAGAAACAGACGACGGGGAAATAATGGCGTTAGAGCATCGTGATTATCCCGTGTACGGTCTTCAGTTTCATCCGGAGTCTGTGCTTACGCCGGACGGCGGCGCGATAATAAGGAATTTTCTTAGTATTAAAATATAAAAATAAAAGGAAGGATGAAAAAGATGATTAAAGAGGCGATTATCAATCTGAACGCTAAAAAGGATTTGGACTATGAAACCGCAAAAACCGTAATGAATGAGATTATGGACGGCGAGGCGTCACCGGTTCAGATGAGCGCGTATCTTACCGCGCTCGCTATGAAGGGCGAAACCATAGACGAGATTACCGCGTCAGCGGCGGCTATGAGGGCGCACTGCATTAAGCTTCTCCATAATAAGGAGGTGCTTGAGATTGTGGGAACGGGAGGCGATAAATCCAATTCCTTCAACATATCCACAACCTCGGCAATCGTGATTGCGGCGGGAGGCGTTCCCGTGGCAAAGCACGGCAACAGGGCGGCGTCAAGTAAGAGCGGCGCGGCGGACGTGCTGGAGGCTCTTGGCGTAAACATTATTCTTTCGCCGGAAAAAAGCACGGAGCTTCTTGACAAAATCGGAATCTGCTTCCTTTTCGCACAGAACTATCACATTGCGATGAAATATGTGGCGCCCGTGAGAAAGGAGCTCGGAATCAGGACGGTTTTCAATATTCTCGGACCGCTCTCCAATCCGGCAGGGGCAAATATGGAGGTTATGGGCGTTTATGACGGAACGCTGGTTGAGCCGCTTGCGAGAGTTTTGTGCAATCTCGGGGTGACGAGGGCGATGGTTGTATACGGTCAGGACGGACTTGACGAGATTTCCATGGGCGCGCCCACAAAGGTGTGCGAGGTTAAGAACGGAGAGTTCAGCTCATATGAGATAACGCCCGAACAGTTCGGCTTCAAGCGCTGTGACAGAAGCGAGCTTGAGGGCGGCACGCCCGAGGAAAACGCCGAGATTACCAAGGCGATTCTCGGCGGCGAGAAGGGAGCCAAAAGAAACGCTGTCGCGCTGAATGCGGGAGCCGCGCTCTATATCGCCGGCAAGGCGGAAAACCTTGAAGCAGGCATAAGGCTTGCCGAGTCGCTTATCGACAGCAAAGCCGCGATGCGCAAGCTCGAGGATTTCATAAAATATTCAAACGAGTAGGGGCGCGGTTATGATACTTGACGAAATAGCGGCGAAAACCGTACAAAGAATAGAAGAACGCAAAAAGCGGCTTCCCCTTGCCAAGCTCAAGGAGCTTGCAGAAGCGCTGCCCGCCGATACGGGATTCCCCTTTGAAAAAAGTCTGCGCTCGGAAGGAATGTCATTCATCTGCGAGGTCAAAAAAGCTTCCCCCTCAAAGGGCGTAATCGCACAGGATTTTCCGTATCCTGAAATCGCGCGCGAGTACGAGGCGGCGGGAGCCGCGGCAATTTCCTGCCTGACCGAGCCGTATTATTTTCAGGGGAGCGACGGCTTCCTTAAGGAAATCGCGGCAGACGTGCGTATTCCGGTTCTGCGCAAGGATTTTACTGTTGACGAATACATGATTTACGAGGCGAAGATTCTCGGTGCCTCGGCGGTGCTTCTGATATGCGCGCTCCTGACGGACGCACAGTTAAAAGGCTTCCTTGAAACCGCGCATTCACTCGGGCTTTCGGCGCTTATAGAGGCGCATACCGAGGAGGAGGTAAAGCGTGCGCTTCGGTGCGGCGGCAGGATAATCGGCGTAAACAACAGGGATTTAAAGACCTTCAAGATGGATATTACGACAAGTCTGAGGCTTCGCAGTCTTGTGCCGGAGGATTATCTTTATGTGTCGGAGAGCGGAATAAAAGACGCGTCGGACATAAGGGCGCTTTACGAGAACGGCACTGACGCAGTGCTTATCGGCGAAACCCTGATGCGCGCTCCGGATAAAAAGGCGGCGCTTGACGGATTAAGGGGTGACGCGCCATGAGCAAAATCAAGATTTGCGGACTGAAAACATTTGAGGATATTGATGCCGTCAACAGCTATATGCCTGATTACGCGGGCTTTGTCCTTGTTCCGGGCAGAACGAGAGACATAAGCCATGAGCATGCGGCGGCGTTAAAAAAAAGACTTTCAAAGGATATTCCGGCAGTCGGGGTTTTTGTAAATGAGCGGCGGGACGTCATTGCGGGACTTCTGGAGCGCGGCGTAATAGATATGGCTCAGCTTCACGGACAGGAAACCGAGGCGGACGTTCGCTGGCTTAAGGAGAGAACGGGAAAGCCCGTAGTCAAGGCTGTGTCCGTAAAGAGCGCGGACGACGTAGAGCGATGGCGGCACAGCGCGGCGGATTTTCTTCTTGCGGACAACGGCGCGGGAGGCAGCGGGCAGACCTTTGACTGGAGCCTGATGTTTGACATAACGAGCGACGGCTTACCGCCTTTATTTCTGGCGGGCGGAATCAATATAAACAATCTTGAGGCGGCGCTGGCGCTTAAGCCCTACGCGGTGGATATTTCGGGAGGAGTTGAAACCGACGGGCACAAAAATCCGGCGCTTATCCGGGACGTAATAAATAAAGTTAGGAGATTTGACAATGACGACAGGTAGATTTGGTATTCACGGCGGCCAGTATATTCCCGAGACACTCATGAATGCGGTTAACGAGCTTGAGCAGGCATATAATCATTACAAAAACGACGGGGAATTCAACAGGGAGCTTAAGGAGCTTCTGAACAGTTACGCGGGGCGCCCGTCGCTTCTTTACTATGCCGAAAAAATGACGAAGGATTTGGGCGGCGCGAAAATATATCTCAAAAGAGAGGATTTGAACCATACCGGCTCTCACAAAATAAACAATGTGCTCGGGCAGGCGCTTCTTGCCAAAAGAATGGGCAAAACAAGAGTGATTGCCGAAACAGGAGCGGGACAGCACGGCGTTGCGACAGCCACGGCGGCGGCTCTAATGGGAATGGAATGTGAGATTTTCATGGGAGAGGAGGACACGAAGCGGCAGGCGCTCAATGTTTACCGCATGAAGCTTCTGGGCGCTAAGGTTCACCCAGTTACGGCGGGTACGGCGACGCTCAAGGACGCGGTGTCGGAAACCATGCGCGAGTGGACGAACAGAATCGACGACACGCATTATGTTCTGGGTTCGGTTATGGGACCTCACCCTTTCCCGACGATAGTAAGGGATTTTCAGGCGGTTATATCAAAAGAAATCAAGGAGCAGATACTTGCGGCGGAGGGCAGGCTTCCGGACGCGGTGCTCGCCTGTGTGGGCGGCGGCTCCAACGCAATCGGAGCGTTTTATAATTTTATTCAGGATAAGGATGTAAGGCTCATCGGCTGCGAGGCGGCGGGACGCGGCATAAACACCGCGGAAACCGCGGCGACCATATCCACGGGAAGGCTCGGTATTTTCCACGGAATGAAATCATACTTTTGTCAGGACGAATACGGTCAGATAGCTCCGGTATATTCGATTTCTGCGGGTCTTGATTATCCGGGTGTAGGACCCGAGCACGCTGATTTATACGATACCGGACGCGCGGAGTATGTAGCGGTTACGGATGACGAGGCGGTGGACGCGTTTGAATATCTTTCAAGAACCGAGGGAATCATTCCTGCGATTGAAAGCGCCCACGCGGTAGCCCATGCGATAAAGCTCGCGCCCGAAATGCCAAAGGATAAAATAATCGTAATCAATATCTCGGGACGCGGCGATAAGGACTGCGCGGCAATCGCCCGCTACAGAGGGGAGGAAATATATGAGTAGAATAAAAGAAGCCTTTGCAAACGGCAAAGCGTTCATACCTTTTATAACCTGCGGCTATCCGTCGGTTGAGGTCAGCATGAGGATAATAGAGGAAATGGAAAAGGCGGGGGCTGACCTTATCGAGCTTGGAATCCCCTTTTCGGACCCCACGGCGGAGGGACCCGTGATTCAGGACGCCGACGCCCGGGCGCTTGCGAACGGCGTAACCACCGATAAAGTATTTGACATGGTGGAAAAATTGAGGCAGAATATAAAGATACCGATGGTGTTTATGACATACGCCAACGTGGTCTTTTCATACGGAACAGAGCGCTTTGCGAAAAAAGCCGCCGGGGTCGGCATGGACGGAGTTATTCTGCCGGATATACCCTTTGAGGAAAAGGAAGAATTTGCCGGGATATTCCGCGAAAACGGTCTTGATATGATTTCTTTAATCGCGCCCACCTCGCATGAACGAATCTCCAGAATAGCGAAGGAGGCGGAGGGCTTTGTCTACTGCGTATCCTCTCTGGGAGTTACCGGAGTAAGGGATGAAATTACCACGGACATCGGCGAAATGACAGCACTTGTAAAGAAAAACCGAGACATACCCTGTGCCGTGGGCTTCGGAATATCCACGCCTGAGCAGGCAAAAGAGATGGCGAGGCACGCCGACGGCGTGATAGTCGGCTCCGCAATCGTAAAGCTGTGCGCGCAGTACGGCGAGGACAGTCCCGTTCATGTGGCAGAGTATGTCAGGAGCATGAAGGAAGCCATTAATGAAATCAGATAATCGGGAATACCCGACCAAAACACTTATCAGGCGGTTTCTGCCTTACTACAAAAATCATAAGGGCGTCGTGGCGATGGATTTATTCTGCGCCTCGCTTACGACGGTGTGCGAGCTTGTCCTGCCGATGATTATACGATACATAACGAATTCCGGACTTAACGGGATTATGCTGTCGGTATCGGCTATCGGCAGGCTTGCCCTTCTCTATCTGGGGCTGCGCTGCATCGACTGCATGGCAAATTATTATATGGCGGATATGGGGCATGTAATGGGAGTCGGCATGGAAACCGATATGCGCAGGGACGCGTACGCCCATTTGCAGCAGCTTTCCAACACATATTACAATAACACAAAGGTCGGTCAGATTATGGGACGCATAACGAACGACCTTTTTGACGTTACGGAATTCGCGCACCACTGCCCCGAGGAATTTTTTATCGCGGGAATAAAGGCCGTGGTGTCGTTTATAATCCTTTCGACGGTGAACCTCCCGCTTACGCTCATGCTTTTCGCAATCGTTCCGGTTATGACCTTCGTCTGCATAAAATTAAACAGGCGCAACCGCAAGGCGTTCGCAAAGCAGAGAGTGCAGATAGGCGAGCTTAATGCCGCCATCGAGGACAGCCTTCTTGGACAAAAGGTCGTAAAGGCGTTTACCAACGAGGACATAGAGATAAACAAATTTGAAAAGGGCAATATGGAGTTTTACGGAATCAAGAAGGAAACCTACAAGTACATGGCTCTTTTCCAGACCTCCACGAGAGCCTTCGACGGGCTTATGTATCTGGTTGTTATACTCGGTGGCGGGATTTTTATGGCAAAGGGGCATATTTCTCCGGGAGATCTGGTCGCTTATGTAATGTATGTGTCAACCCTTATTGCCACAATCAGGCGCATAATAGAGTTTGCCGAGCAGTTTCAGCGCGGAATGACCGGAATAGAGCGTTTTTTGCAGATCATGGATTCCGATATCGAAATTTACGACGAGCCGGACGCGGTTGAAATGGAAACACCCAAGGGCGAAATAGTGTTTGACAATGTTTCTTTTGAATATCCCGACGACCACAACACCGTGTTCCACGGACTGAACCTTAAGATACGCCCGGGAGAGAAACTTGCGATTGTCGGCCCCTCGGGCGGCGGCAAAACAACTCTCTGCAACCTGATTCCCCGTTTCTACGATATTGACGGCGGAACAATCAGCATTGACGGCACCGATATAAAGCGTTTTACGCTCAGAAGCCTGCGCCGCAATATCGGCATAGTTCAGCAGGACGTATATCTTTTTTCCGGAACCGTAATGGAAAACATTCTTTACGGCAGACCTGACGCCGACAGGGAGGAAGCGATAGAGGCGGCAAAAAAGGCTGGCGCGCATGAGTTCATAAGCGAACTGAAGGACGGCTATGACACCTATGTGGGCGAGCGCGGCGTGAAGCTTTCGGGCGGACAGAAGCAGCGCATCAGCATTGCACGCGTATTCTTGAAGAATCCCCCGATAATGATTCTCGACGAGGCGACCTCCGCGCTTGACAATGAGAGCGAGTTTGCCGTTGCAAAATCCCTCGGCAGGCTTTCCGAGGGGCGCACGACCATTACCATTGCCCACAGGCTTTCAAGCATCAAAAATTCCGACAGAATCCTTGTGCTTACGGACAAAGGAATCGTAGAGGAGGGCAATCATGAGGAACTTATGGCAGCTCAGGGGATATATTACGATTTCTATACTATGGCGGACAGAATGAAGTAAAAATTATATCGGCAGTGAGGACAAAATATGAGGGATAGATTGACGGATTCAACCAAAAATAATTCGCGCCGCCCGACGGCGGGCAGATGGATTCCGGTGGCAGGAGCCGTTGTGCTTATATTGACAGCCGTGCTGATATTCCGCTTAGTCGTAGATAAAAACGGAAACGTTAAAGCGGCGGATTCAGGTGAATTGCAGGAACAGATTACAGAGTTGTCTGCGGAGCCGGATAAAGAGCGGCAGACGGAATTTATTGCCGATACGGAGCAAAATAAAGAAACGGAGTCCGAAACGGAGCAGGAACAGCTTTCGGATGAATACATTCTGCGATATGAGGGTGTGGATATAGCCGGAACGGATAAGAAGGGAACGGTATATTTTTGCGAGCATAATAAAGGGGCAGGCGGCGAAGGTGAACTGAGCCTGTGGATTGACGGCGAGCAGATATGGCGTGGCGGGAACCGTTTGGGTATTTCAACCGCCCATGCCGGACAGACGAGCTATTACGCGGTTGATTATAACGGACGGATATGTTTTATGGAATACAATCCTTATGTCGGTCAGGGCATGGGCACGCTTGACTACGAGATTTTTTCGGTAGACGCAGAAGGCAATGAAACGACTGTAGAAAAAGGCAATATTGCCTTTGATTTAAAAGATAACGGAGCCGGTGAAATTCGCTTTCCCGTTGACGGGCTGCTTTCGTTTGCCGAAACGGTTGGTGGATATATAGCGGGCGGAAGCCTGCTTGTTTCAACCGTAAACGGAGCTTTTGAGTATGACAGTTCATACGATAAGGACAATGAAATGTTTCCGTATCTGAAAAGCGTATATCCATGGGTGTATGATGAAGCGTATTTTCAGGGACTTGATATAAATTCCTGCGGCTCACTTGAACAAGTGCTTATAAGGCTCAGGAACGGGCTTGATGCGGATTCATAACTTAGAATTCAGAAAATCTTTTTAAATATACAGTTCGGATTGGGCTGCTGCCTTGAGGATTGCAAAATCGTCAGGCGGCAGTCTTATTTTTGCTTTTTAACGGAATTTTTGAATAGGTGTTTTTGTAATATCAGAGAATTACGGTATTAAAATAATTTGAAATATTTTTATATCTTAAAAGATAACTATTATATTAAAAACTCTGAATTAAATCATCTATGAATTAAAACAATTTAACAATTTACAAAATTAGAATAGGATAGTACAATAAAAATAACAAATGTAATAATAGAAAAGGAGGAGATGCAAATGGAGATAAAAATCACAACGGATGTATATAATAATTTAGATTATACATACGTTAAAAGCGGGCGTGAGCATGACGCGTCAGACGCAAACGTCGGGAATTGCGCGGAAGCTGTCGCGGTAGTTTACGAGAAGAGCGAACCGTCTGAGCTTTCTGCATACAGAGTTAATTCGGTACAGGCGGCAATCTCCGAGAGCGCTCTGAATTCAAAAATGAAAACATATCTCAAGGATTTGGGGTTTTATAACGGGGAAATGGGCGGCGGATATACCGAAGAGTTCAAAAAGGCGCTTAAATGCTTTCAAAACGCGTATTTTGGCGCTGAGTGGTATTCTGTCAGCGATAAGGTAGAAAGCGGTCTTCAGAGGGAGATTGAAAACGCTGGGACGATATATTATAAGAATTATACCAACAGCAAGCTGACGGACGCGCTCAAAAAACTTGGCATTACCAATCCAACAGATTATAAACAGAATTTTGCCCGTATACAGACGTTTCTTGAGAGGGCAATGGGCTGTAACAAATATCAGGTGGCGGGGATTATGGGAAATATAATGCAGGAAAGTTGGTTCAGTCCAAAGAGTGAGAGCGGTAATGGAGCGTTCGGAATCATACAGTGGAGAGATAAGAGAAGGGAGTATTTATAGACCTATGCCTCTAAGAACGGATATTCCGCTGATAATATGGGAATACAGCTTGCGTTTTTCAGGTATGAGATGAGCATGATATGGGGAAAAGGAGATATTGATGAAAACGCGCCCAATTCAGATTTGGTAAAAAGCTGGAATACCTTAAAAACTGAATATAAATATGATTTTTATAAAGTTTGTGACTATTTTTATGATAATATTGAAAAATGTGATGATACTTCTAAGCAGATTCGAAGAAATTATTCCAGCCTAATTTATCAGGCAATAAGCTAGATGGAGGGAAGAAAAATGAAAAAAATATCAGTTTATATATTGATATGCATAGTGGGCGCAATGTGCGTTGCTTGCACTAAGGGAAGTTCAACATTAAGTAATTTCGGTGAAATAACACAGAGTATGTCGGAGCTGTCTGTTTCGGAGGCTGAAAGCTCCCAAGAGCAGGTTACCAAGGCAGAGGTTTCAAGTGGAACGGAGAGCGAAGCCACGAAAGAAAACGAAACGGAAGTTCCGCAGGAGACGATAGTCGAATACGAGCTTAATACGGTCGAATCACTTGAGGATGACGGTAAGGAAATGAGCGTGGCGGAGGTGCTCAGAAGCACAATGAAGGGGAAGCATTCGGCGCTTGAACTTTTTGATGATGAAAGACTGTTTTATTTGGAAAGAAGTGGTAGTAATATAGAACCGAATCCGGCGAATAGAGGCAGTATAGAAGATATGCCTGATACCGGGCTTGCCAGAATAAATATGCTAACTTATAACAGAGGGGGATTTCTTGGAGGAATTACTCCAAATGCGGCAAGCTGGGAACGTTTTGTATGTGTAGATTTGGATGGGAACGGGACGAAAGAAGTTATTATATACGGGGGACCGTATATTGTTCTGCATTGTGTCGGGACTGAAGTATATATGACAAGCATATATTCAAGAATGGCTCCTTACATAATCTATGAAAACGGAGTATGGGAAGCGTCATCGGGGGCGTTTGACAGGCAGTTTTACAGACTGTACCCTGCAAAAGGAGCTATTTACAGAGAAAATTTGACGTACGAATACATTGTTCCCGAAGGCATGGATACATCCCATAATGTATATAAAATTAAGGGCAAGGACGTTACCGAAGAGGAGCTTAACGCCTATCTTGAAGAACTTATCGGCGGCTTGACTCCTCTTGAATGGCATGAATTCACCAAGGAAAATATCGATAAATATGTGGTGGATTAAAGCACAGATTTTTTATCGGACACATAAACAGCAAATACAGGGGAGAAAAGTACTATGAAAAAGATATCTGTTTTTATATTAATATGCATATTGGGTGCAATGTGTGCAGCCTGTACAAAGGGAAGCTCAACATTAAGCAATACCGGTGAAACAGTACAAGGTATGCCCGAACCGTCCACATCCGATACGGAAACCTCCAAAGAGCAGAGTTCGGAAAGCGAATCTCAAAGCGAAACGGAAAAAGAGACACTAAGGGAAACCGAACCGGAAACTCTGCAGGAAACGGTGGTGAAGTATGAGCTTAACACGGTCGAATCGCTTGAGGACGACGGGAAGGAAATGAGCGCGGCGGAGGCGTTCAGAAGCACAATGAAGGGGAAGCATTCGGCGCTTGAGCTGTTTCAGGAAGAACGACTGTTTTATTTGGGAAAAGACGAAGATTTTCCAAATGCGGCGGACAGCATAAAGGATATGCCGGATACAGGGCTTGCAAGAATAAATATGCTTTCTTATAACAGAATCGGAATTCTCGGTGCTATCACTTCCGGCATAGCAGAATGGGAACGCTTTGTGTGTGTTGATTTGGACGGAAACGGAACAAAGGAAGTGCTTGTGGATAATATTGGGATAATGGCGGTGCTGCATTATTTCGGAGATGAGGTATATATGACGAACCTATGTATGAAAGATCGTCCTTATGCGGTATATGAAAATGGGGTGTGTGAAACTGCAGCCGGGGCTTTTGACAGGCAATTTTACAGGTTATATCCGGCAAAAGGCGCAATTTATCAAGAGCGGTTTATATACGAATACATTGTTCCCGAGGGTATGGATACATCCCATAATGTGTATAAGATTATGGGCAAGGACGTTACCGAAGAAGAGCTTAACGCATATCTTGAAGAACTTATCGGCGGTTTAACTCCGCTTGAATGGCATGAGTTCACCGAAGAAAACATCGATAAATATGTGGTAGATTAGTTTCGTGGAAAGGATAGAAGAAAAATTAATTTAACGCCTACCGCCGGAAACAAAGGAGGTGCATACGGTGTTTGAAAACGTGAAATGGTTGTTTTTTGACATCGGTTCTACATTGATAGACGAGCGCGTTTCGTATGAGCATAGAATGAGGGATATAGCCGAGCTGTCGGGTGAAACGTATGAGCGTGTGTTTGCTGCCGCGATGAAATTTTATAAGCAGAATAAAAAAGGCGATTTGGAGACCGCGAAGCTGTTTAACGTTCAGCTGCCGGCGTGGCATAAGGAGGATGAAATTCCGTATGCGGACGCGCAAAAATGCCTTGAGATATTGAGCGAAAAATATAAAATAGGCGTTATTGCGAATCAGAGCCCCGGAACAAAAGAACGGCTGAACAGATACGGAATCCTGCAATATATCGATTTGGTTATTGCTTCGGCGGAGGAGGGCGTTGCAAAGCCGGATAAAAAAATATTTGAGCTTGCGTTTGAAAGAAGCGGCTGTAAGCCCGAAAACGCTGTTATGATTGGGGACAGAATAGATAACGATATTGTTCCGGCTAATCTGTTGGGTATGAATACCATATGGATTAAGCAGGGATTCGGTCAGTATTGGAATGTCACGGAGGATATTGAGCGGGCGGATTATGTTGTAAATAAACTGACAGAGTTATGCGATATTTTATAAGTTTATGTAGCTCCGCGCAGAAGCGCGGAGTTTTCGTTTTTAGGGATTAACAGCAGCCGCCGCCAAAACGCTGCTTGGCTTCCGTGATTTTCTTTTCCTCGGCTGCGGGGGTGGGATAAAGACCTCTCTCGGACATCATATGGAATACGTCGTCCTGAATGTCGTGCTCGTCGGCGAGAATGTCGAGCATTACGTTGCGCACGCGCTCGTGCGAGCATTCGTTTGAAAAGTGATTGTAGTATGAAGTTGTAGCCTTGGCGGTGTCAAGACCGTCTGAAAGAATTTCTTTGTCTGAATATAATCCGTCCATATTTCCTCCTTTAACATTCCCGCGAGGCGCTGCGCGCCGAACGGGACTTTCCTAGTTCAAAAGCTCAAAAAGCTCGTTATAGTGACGCTGATGGCGTCTGGAAATCTCCTCGAACTTGTTCATGATTTCCACATCGTCGGTCTGCTGCGCAAGCATCTTGTACTTTTTGACCAAAAGACTTTCTTCGGAGAGCGTATCGTTGAGAGCGGATAATTCTTTTTCGGATAAATTAGCCATAAAACCTCCTGAAAAATTTGATATCATGAGTATTATGTGAAAAACGGGTGAAAATATGAATGGATTAAATTTACTAACGGTCCAAAATATGTTAAAATAATGCGGATGGAGGAGAGACGATGAAAGCGGTGGTTTTTGATATGGACGGGCTGATGTTTGACACGGAGGCCGTCTTTGTAAAGGCATGGGACTGGGTAGGCGAAAAAATCGGAATCGGCAAGGCGGGCTTTATGGTTATGGAAACCCTCGGAATGAACATGGAGCTCACGAAGCAGAAGTGGCGCGAGCGTTTCGGTGACCGGTGCAGCGAGGAGGAGGTAACGAAGCTTACCTTTGAATATATTGACGGTTTCTACGCTGCCAACAAAGTGCCCGTGAAAAAGGGACTGCGCAATCTTCTTGAATATCTGAAAAACGCGGGATTCCGTATGGCGGTTGCATCCTCATCTCCGATGAAGGATATAGAGCGCAATCTCTGCGATGCGGGAGTCAGGGATTATTTTTCGGCGATTGTAAGCGGCGATATGGTGGAAAATTCCAAGCCCGCGCCGGATATTTATCTCAAGGCGTGCGAACAGCTTGCCGAAAAGCCCGAGGAATGCTACGCGCTTGAGGATTCTCCGAGCGGACTTAAGGCGGCGATGGCGGCAGGCTGTAAAACCGTAAACGTGCCCGATTTATGGCAGCCCGACGATGAGACGAGGGCGAGCGTTGCCGCCGTGTGCGGCGACCTTGACGAAGTAATTGATTTTATTAAAGGTTGTACCGTTACGTGCTAAAAGGCAGCGCAATAATAAAGAAAGGACTATAAAAAATGAGAGAATTGATTTTTCTTAAACCTGTTTTTACACACAATATCTGGGGAGGTACCAGACTGCACGACGAATTCGGATACGATATTGAGGGCAGCGACATAGGCGAATGCTGGGGCATCGCCGCCCATCCGAACGGCGATTCTACGGTGGAGGGCGGAAGCTATGACGGAATGAAGCTTTCAGTGCTTTATCAGGAGCACAGGGAGCTTTTCGGCGGCATAGAGGGGGATAAGTTTCCGCTTCTTATTAAAATTATAGACGCCCATGACAATCTGAGCATTCAGGTTCATCCCGATGACGGATACGCAGGAGTACATGAAAACGGCTCGCTCGGCAAAACCGAATGCTGGTATATAATGGACTGCCCCGAGAACGCAAAGCTCGTTGTAGGGCATAACGCGGCTTCAAAAGACGAGCTTGAAAGCATGATTCATGAGGGACGGTGGGATTCATTTATAAGAGAGCTGCCGATTGCGAATGGGGATTTTATCCAGATTGACCCCGGAACGGTTCATGCCATAACCACGGGCTGCCTGATTCTTGAAACGCAGCAGAACAGCGATATTACATACCGTGTATACGATTATAACAGACTTACGAACGGAAAACCGCGCGAGCTCCATGTTGAGCAGAGCATCGACGTGATTACCGTGCCCGCCAAGTCGGCGGACGACAGCTTAAGCCATACGGCGGAGCGCAATGACAGCGCGGCAGATGTGCTGATTGAAAATAATTTTTACAAGGTATTTAAGATAAGTGTCAAGGGCTCCTTTGAATTTGAACAGAGCTATCCGTTCCTCAATGTAAGCGTAGTTGAGGGCAGCGGAAGTCTTGACGGGCATGAGATTAAAAAAGGAACGCATCTGATTGTGCCCGCCGGATACGGCAGTATGAGCCTTGAAGGTGATATGACGCTGATCGCCTCTACGGTCAGCAGATAGAAAAAATTCACAGAAAGCTCACAGGTTTTCATTGCTTTTTCTCATTTGCTACACAGAAATTACACAAATGATGTATATACTCTAAAACATAAAACGAAGCTGACACTAAAGGAGATGTGTGATTATGTATAATGAAAATGACAATTTTAACGTCGGCTACGGCATGAGCGAAATTAAGCCGCAGATACAGCCGGAGCCCGGGAAAGGCAAGGAACCCAAGAAGAAAAAGAATATCTTTTTCAAAATTATCGCGTCGGTTGTATGCGCGGTTCTGCTGGGCGGAGTTGCGGGCGTTGCCTGCTACGGAGTGAGCTACGCGGGCTATGTGCTTTTTCCTATTAAAAGCGCTGCGGAGGCCAAGCCCGGTTCGGCAGGCGCTTTAACGGACGGCGAGAATCAGACGCAGGGTAACATATCATATGTGGATAATTCCGAAGCGAAAAAGGACATTACGGCTACGGTATATGACGTGTCGGACATCGTTGACGCGGTTATTTCCTCCGTTGTGGCAATCAACGGAACATATACCGAATCGGTAAATAACGGATTTTTCGGAAGCCAGACATATCAGTCTACGGTCAGCGGGTCGGGAATAATTATCGGGCGCAACGACGAAGAACTGCTGATAGTGACCAACGCCCATGTCATAGACGGCGTTGAGGATTTGGCGGTGACCTTTTATGACGGAAACGAGGCTCAGGTTGACGTAAAGGGATATAAAAACAATCCTGATTTGGCGGTTCTGGCGATGAAGCTTTCGGATGTGCCTTCGGGAACCAAATATTCGATTGCAACCTTCGGAGATTCCTCCAAGGTCAGAGTTGGAGAGGCTGCCATCGCGGTGGGCAATTCCATGGGCTACGGCATTTCCGTGACAACCGGATGCATCAGTGCGCTTGACAAGACTATACTGATTGAAAATGTCGAATACAAAAACCTGATTCAGACCGACGCTGCAATCAATCCCGGCAACAGCGGCGGCGCGCTCTTCAATGCGTACGGCGAGGTTATCGGAATCAATTCCGCCAAAATGACGAACACGCAGGTTGAAGGAATGGGCTACGCGATTTCCATTTCCTCCGTAAAGGATATAATAGAGGAGCTTTCGCTCATGGAGCCGAGAGTACAGCTTTCGGAGGAGGAGAGAGGGTATCTCGGAATCAAGGGCGTGACCATAACCGAGAGTATTTCCCAGACCTATAACCGCCCTGCCGGAGTCGAAATACGTTCGGTTACCAAGGGCTCGGCGGCTGACAAGGCGGGTCTGGTACAGTATGACGTAATAATTTCTTTTGACGGCGCAACCGTAAAGACGATTAACGAGCTTGTGGATAAATTATCATATTATGCGATAGGCGAGGAGGTTGAGGTTGAATACTATCATCTTACGGCTGACGGAACCTATGAGAAAAACACCGCGACGGTAACGCTTGTTGAAAAACCGGAATAAATATCATGTGAAAATAATAATGCGGATACGGAAGAAGTACTAAGGCTTCCGTATCCGTTTTTTAATTTGTTATTGGGAACAAATTATAGACTTGAAAATATATTCTGTCTTTTTTATTGTATATTTTGTCGAAATAGTGAATAAAATCTCATATTTTGGTGAATTGAGGTTAAATTGACGCTTGATAAGGTGAATTTTACAATAAAGAAGAGGTGAATCAAAATGAACCAATCAGTAAGTGCATTAGGAGATGCCGTTCGCGCAACAAGAAAGAGTAAGAATTTATCGCAGGAGGCGTTAGCCGAGAGGATTGGTGTATGCAAAAGAACAATTATAGACATAGAGAAGAATACCGGAAACCCTAAATTTGAAATACTGTGTATGCTGGTCAGAGAGCTGGATTTACCTCTTTACGAAGTGTTTTATCCCGAGGCGTCAAATAATCTGGAAATCAAAAATATTCTCATAAAAGAACTGAGCGACTGCTCGGATTATGAGATGAAGGTGATTTTGTCCGTAATCAGAAGTCTCAGGTATACGCTGAAAAGCGAAGAGAAAAAAATGACGGATAAAAATCTTAATGCCGCCGAATAACAGTGTGCGGGCGGCAAAACAGAAAAACATTCCGGTCAAAGTTTAGGGTGGTTTTTCTATGCCTTAAAATTTAAAGCATTAATTATCTTACGTTCCTGAAAACCGAAACGACCTGCGTCACGGCTTCCTTTTCCTTATCGCTTAAGTCGGAAATATCCAGATAATCCCGACGCTCTATTCCGAGAATATAATCTGTTGACACATGGAAAATTCTCGCGTATTTGATGAGAATTTCGTAGGAGGGGCGGCGGGAACAGGATTCATAACTTGAGATTGCGCTGGTTGCAAGCCCCATCATTTCGGCAAGCTGTCCTTGGTTAAGGCGTCTGTCGGTTCTGAGTTTCTTTAAAGTTTCGCCCAATAAAACCATATCAATTTCTCCTTTGTGTTCAATTATTTGCAGATAGTGTAAATAAAATTACGGTACTGTTGGTGAAATCAATTTCACTTGCGTATAGAAATTTTTTTATTCCGCATAATAATTTCCAAAATGAGAATAAAAGGATGAAATCGGTATGGGAAAAATCGGAAAAGCAAGTATTGCCTTTGATGTGCCGCCGTTAATTCGCGAGCGCGCGTCAATAGCTGGACAAAAGGAGGGAGAAGGCCCGTTGGGACCTCTTTTTGACAAGGTGATAGATGACGCCATGGCGGGCAAAAAAACATGGGAGGAAGCGGAGAGCGAGTTCCAGAGGCAGGTTGTGGAGGTACTGCTTGAGAAATCAGGTATGGACAGAAAGGAAATCCGCTATCTTTTCGCGGGAGATTTGCTTGGACAGCTTATTGCGACCTCATTCGGAATCCAGAGCTTTGAGATACCGTTCTTCGGGCTTTACGGGGCGTGCTCGACTATGGGAGAGTCGCTCTCGCTGGCGGCGATGACGGTTGCCGCAGGGTACGCCGAAAACGTTATTGCGCTTACCTCAAGTCATTTTGCGAGCGCGGAGAAGCAGTTCCGCTATCCGCTCGACTACGGCAGCCAGCGTCCGCTTTCAGCTACATGGACGGTCACGGGAGCGGGTGGAGTCATTCTCGGAAACGGTGAGCACGGAAACCGTGTGACGGGAGTTACGACCGGCAAGGTAGTTGATTACGGCGTAGAGGATTCCTTTAATATGGGAGCGGCGATGGCTCCGGCGGCGTGCGACGTTATCTACAATAATTTTATGGATATGGAAATCGGGCCGGATTACTACGACGCGATATATACGGGAGATCTGGGCTATGTGGGACAGAAAATCCTGATTGACCTTCTCGAGAAAAGAGGCTTTGACGTTTCGGGTATACACCGTGACTGCGGCATAGAGATTTACGACAGAGAAAAGCAGGACACGCACTCCGGAGGCAGCGGCTGCGGGTGCAGCGCGTGCACGCTTTGCGCGCACATACTGAAGGAAATGGACGAAGGCAGGCTTAAGAAAGTGCTTTTTGTGCCGACGGGAGCGCTGCTGTCTACAATCAGCTTTAACGAGGGCAAAACCGTGCCGGGAATCGCGCATGCGGTTATGCTTGAGCATTTCGAGTAACGGGAATGTTAAGGAAAGTCCCGTTCGGCACAAAGAGGAAAGTCCTGTTCGGCGCACAGCGCCTCGCGGGAATGTTAGTGCCTCGCGGGAATGTTAGGAGGCGGTTTAATGGATTATCTTATTGCGTTTTTGGTGGGCGGCGGCATATGCGCGCTTGTTCAGATTCTTATGGAAAAGACGAAGCTCATGCCGGGCAGAATTATGGTTCTTCTGGTATGCTCGGGCGCGGTGCTGAGCGCTGCCGGTTTATACGAGCCGTTTGTGGACTGGGCGGGCAGCGGAGCGAGCGTCCCGCTGCTTGGCTTCGGAAACGTGCTTTTTAAGGGAGTGAAGGAAGCGGTTGATATGGAGGGCTTTCTCGGAATTTTCCTCGGAGGCTTTAAGGCGGGAGCGGCGGGCTGCTCGGCAGCGCTGATTTTCGGATATATAGCCTCGCTGATAGTCAACCCGAAGATGAAGAAATAGCAGGATTTGCCATATTATGAAAAATGTACTGGAAATAACGAAGCTTTTGTAGTACCATATAGGCAAGTATTAACGAAAGGAAGTATTTCCATGGAGAAGAAAAACATTGATTGGGCAAATCTTGGCTTTGGCTATATTGTGACCGATAAGAGGTTTGTGTCGAATTACAGGAACGGAGCATGGGATGAAGGAGGACTTACTGAAGATGCAACAGTTACAATCAGTGAGTGTGCCGGAGTTTTACAGTATGCTCAGACAATATTTGAAGGACTTAAGGCTTATACGACGGAGAAGGGTGAAACGGTTATTTTCAGACCCGACCTCAATGCGGAACGCATGGAGCAGTCGGCTAAGAGGCTTGAAATGCCTGTTTATCCGAAGGATAAATTCGTTGACGCAATAGTGGAAACCGTGAGGGCAAACAGCGCTTATGTTCCTCCTTACGGGACGGGAGCGACGCTTTATGTACGCCCCTATATGTTCGGAAGCAGCGAGGTAATCGGTGTAAAGCCCGCGCAGGAATATCAGTTCAGGGTATTCACGACTCCGGTAGGAGCTTATTTTAAGGGCGGCGCGAAGCCTCTTACCATCAAGGTTTCGGATTTTGACCGCGCGGCGCCTAACGGAACCGGTCATATCAAGGCGGGGCTTAACTATGCGATGAGTCTTCACGCCATTGTTACGGCGCACGAGGAGGGATTTGACGAGAATATGTATCTTGACCCCCGCACGCGCACAAAGGTAGAGGAAACGGGTGGCGCCAACTTCCTTTTTGTTACAAAGGACAAGAAGGTTGTCGTGCCCAAGTCGTCAAGCATTCTTCCCTCAATTACACGCCGTTCGCTCGTGCATGTGGCAAAGGAATATCTCGGTCTTGAGGTTGAGGAGAGAGAGGTTCTTTTTGACGAGGTAAAAGAATTCGCCGAGGCCGGACTGTGCGGAACGGCGGCGGTTATCTCTCCGGTCGGCAAAATTGTGAACCACGGCGAGGAAATCTGCATCCCGAGCGGAATGGCTGATATGGGACCTGTAACAAAGGAGCTTTACGATACGCTTACGGGAATACAGATGGGTCGCATAGAGGCTCCCGAGGGCTGGATTAAGGTGGTTGAGTAATGATAAATCCTGCAAGTATTTTTAAAATGAAGGGCGCATGGGAGAAGTTTACCGCCAATCATCCGAGGGTTCCCGCCTTTATGCAGGCGGCTTCCCAGGGAATGTTAAGCGAAGGCTCAATAATAGATTTGACGATTACCGCTCCCGACGGACGAAAAATCCAGACCAATGTAAGACTTACGGAATCGGATATGGAGCTTTTCAGAGAATTTCAGAAGTAAATCGATTGTCAACCTATAACTAAAATAGGTTGACAATTCTTTTTTCGCGTATTATACTTGTCGAAGCGGCAAGGGCATAAGGTCTTGCGTAAAATCTGAATTGATCGGAGCTTTTGATATGGATACGGATAAAAGGAGAAGTAATACTGGATACGGAAATAAGATTCTGAATATGGCTCTTATCGCGCTTATGACGGCGTTTCTTTGTGTGGTGTCGCCGTTTTCGATACAGCTGCCGGGACAGGTGCCGATTTCTCTTTCGTTTATGATGCTTTATCTTACGGTGTATCTCCTCGGAGGCGTCAAGGGTACGGTTTGCTGCGTGCTTTATCTGCTCATCGGACTTATCGGGCTTCCGGTATTTTCAAATTTCGGAAGCGGAATAGGCAAGCTTGCCGGACCGACGGGAGGATACCTGATCGGATATATTTTTCTCGCCGCAGTATGCGGAGCGGCGCTCTATATCGGAAAGGGCAGGCTTTGGGTATATATTATAGGAATGGTGTTAGGCGGAATGGTGGCGTATCTTTTCGGAACACTGTGGTTTATGTATTCAATGCAGACCGGACTGAAATATACCCTCGGTGCGTGCGTGTTTCCCTTTATTCCGTTTGATATTGCCAAAATAGCGGCAACCGCGCTACTCGGACCTATTCTTAAAAAGCTTCTTTGCAGGATTGACGGACTTGACGGCGTGATAGCGTATCTGAGGCCTCAGAAGCCGAAATCGGCGTAATCCTCAGGAAGGAAACGGTGATACATGGTGTGGAACTCATCCGAGCTGAAGCAGTAATAGTAGCTGTCGGGACGTCCGTCCTCAAAGTATATGAGCCAGTCAAATTCTCCGTTGTCAAGCTTTTCTATGTGAAGCCTGTCCGAATGCGCCCTGAATACAGCGAATACCTCATCCATTCCGCAGCCGTGTGTACGCACCGTGTCAATCAGCTCCTTTATGAATTCGCAATCAAGCGTATGCTCGTGAACATATGCGGCTCCGTCCTCGGGAATGGCAAAGCAGAAGCGCTCGCCCTGATTGCTCACCGTGATTTTTCCGAGTTCGCCGTAAGCTTTTTTGCAGAAGTCCTCAGCCAAAGCCAGAGCCTGCTTCACATCGCATTTTTGCCCGAAAAAATGATTGAGGGAGGAAAGAGGATAATACAGTCTGACGGTTTCGGGACGGTAGCCAAGCTTAAGCTGTTCCTCTTTTATAACGTCGATAATATTCTGTTTAAGTCTGTCAAAATTCATATTTTATTCCCCGTGCGCGGATATTTTTAACATAATCCATTATAAAATAAATTATGACGGAAAACCAGAACTTTTATATTGTTGAAAAAAAAACGCCGTCATGATAAAATGGCATATATTCTGACAGTGGAGGAGCCGTATGAAGGAATACAAGGTTATTGAGGTAAAGCGCAGTATTTTTGAGGATAACAACGCCGACGCGGACAGGCTCAGACAGGAGCTTAAGAGCGAAAATACATTTCTTTTGAATCTCATGTCGTCGCCCGGGGCGGGCAAGACAACCACGCTTAAGCGCACTATTGCCGCGCTTAAGGACGAATTGAGAATCGGCGTTATGGAGGCAGACATAGATTCGGAGGTGGACGCCGAGGCGATAGCCGAAACGGGAGTCAGGGCAATTCAGATTCATACAGGAGGAATGTGCCATCTTGACGCGGATATGACAAGACAGGGTATCAGGGAGCTTAATACCGCGGACTTGGATTTTGTGGTTCTGGAGAATGTCGGGAATCTCGTATGCCCGGCGGAATTTGATACGGGCAGCACCAAAAACGCGATGATTCTTTCGGTTCCAGAGGGTGACGACAAACCGCTTAAGTATCCGCTTATGTTTTCAATCTGCGACGTGGTGCTTGTGAACAAATGCGATACGCTCTGTGTTTTTGACGATTTTGACAAGGACAGGGTTAAGGAGCGGATACTGAATCTCAATCCGAAGGCGGAGGTTATTTTCGTATCGGCAAAGACGGGCGAGGGCTTTGATGAGTGGATTGAATGGATAAGAAGGTCGGTTAAGGAGTATAATTCGCGGGCGTAGGCTATACGGTAATGCGGTATTGACGAAAAGCATGAAAAACTTATGAAGATGAAACGGCACAGCTACAGACGGCGGTGCCGTTTTTTTATACAAAACCGACGCGCATACTTTTAATGTGTGAAAAAATGGGTACTCTAATAGCGGGAATAATTTACGGAGAGGTTAAAAATGGATTTTTTTAACGTATTGTCGCTGCTTGGAGGGCTGGCTTTTTTTCTTTTCGGAATGAAATATATGGGCGACGGGCTTGCGAAACTGACCGGAGGAAGAATGGAGCGCACGCTTGAGAGGCTTACCTCGGGCAGAATCAGGGCGGTGGCGCTCGGCGCGGGAGTTACGGCGGTTATTCAGTCCTCGTCGGCAACGACCGTCATGGTGGTCGGTTTTGTAAATTCAGGCATAATGAAGCTCAGACAGGCGGTCGGAGTTATTTTCGGAGCAAATATCGGAACGACCCTGACTGCGTGGATTTTCAGCCTGTCGGGAATAGACAGCGGGAGCTTCTGGGTAAAAATGCTTAAGCCGTCGTCATTTGCTCCGATTGTCGCGGTTATCGGAATAATTCCCGTGCTTTTTTCCAAAAAAGACGGAAAAAAGGACGTGGGCGCGATAATGGTGAGCTTTGCGGTGCTTATGGAGGGAATGGAAATGATGAGCGGCGCGGTCGCCCCGTTAAAGAACAGTCCAGAATTCGCAAGACTTTTTACGTTGTTTTCGAATCCCGTGGCGGGAATGCTTGCGGGGGCGTTTTTGGCGGCGCTTCTGCAAAGCTCGTCCGCGTCGGTCGGTATTTTACAGGCTTTATGCAGCACCGGAGCGGTGGCGTATTCGGGCGTTTTTCCGCTTATTCTCGGACAGAATATCGGAACCTGTGTGACGGCTCTGATTTCCTCGGTGGGCGCGTCCAAGAACGCCAGACGCGCGGCATTCGTTCATCTGTATTTCAACCTTATAGGAACGGTTGTGTTTATGGGGCTTTTTTACGGAGTGAATGCGTTTGTGCCTTTCGCGTTTCTGGATGAGACGGCGGGAGAGCTTGGGATTGCCGTTATCCATACGGTGTTTAACGTGTTTGCCACGGCGTTTTTGCTCCCGTTTGCGGGATTGCTGGAAAGGCTGGCGTGCCTTACTGTCAGGGAGGATAAAAATTCAGTCAGCCGGACTGGAGAGTTCAAGCTTCTTGATTCAAGGTTTATCGAAAAACCTGCTTTCGCTCTGGAGCAATGCATAAGAACCGCCGAAAACATGGCGCGCGAGATATGTGTGGCGGTGTACGAGGGAATAAGCCTTCTGACGGATTATGATAAGGATAAGGCGGCCTTGGTCGTTGAAAAAGAAGAGCTTGCGGACCGTTTTGAGGACGAGCTCGGCTCATATCTTGTGAAGCTTAACGCAAAGGGGTTGAGCTCACAGGATTCACGGACCGTATCCAAGCTTTTGCACTGTATAGGGGATTTGGAGCGGATATCCGACCATTCACTGAACTTAAAGGAAACCGCGGACGAGATGCACGGCAAGGGACTTAAGTTCTCAAAGCAGGCGGCTGCGGAACTGGCGGTATTTACAAATGCGGTAAAGGACATTTTTGCGATTGCGGTGCAGGCGTTTGTAAACGACGACAAGCAGGAGGCGGCTTTGGTTGAGCCGCTTGAGGAGGTTATCGACAGGCTGAATGACGAGCTTAAGCTAAGGCATATTGACAGGCTCAAGAACGGAGAATGCACAATCGAGCTTGGTTTTGCGCTTTCCGACATAACCACTAATTACGAGCGGATTGCCGACCACTGCTCAAATATTGCGGTGTGTGTGCTGCAAATGGGCGAGGCAGGCTTTGAAGCGCATGACTATCTTGACAGAATGAAGTCGGACGACGAGAATTTTAAGCGGAGATACAACGAATACAAGAAAAAATATGTTCTTCCGGAATGTGATTGACAAAAATGAGGAAAGCTTTAGAATGTAAGATAGTAATATTTGCAATGAAGGTAAGTCCCGTTCGGTGCAGGGCACCTCGCGGGAATGTTAAAGGAGGATTTTGTATGGCAGTTAAGGAATTAAGCATGGAGGATTTTGACAGCGTAATCGCGTCCGGAAAGACGGTGGTAGATTTTTTTGCAACATGGTGCGGCCCCTGTAAAATGATGGCGCCGGTGCTTGCCGCCGCGTCGGAGGAATACACGGACATCAAGTTCGGGAAGGTCGATGTGGACAAGGCAGGGGAGCTTGCGGCGCGCTACAAAATAATGGGCGTTCCGACCTTGATTGTTTTTAAGGACGGAGAGGTAGCGCAGAAGTCCGTCGGAGCGATTTCAGGCGAAGAACTTGCGGAGCTTTTAAAGGACTGATTTACGGATTAAGGGGATAAAAATGGAGTTTCCACAGACGGTAAGGGCAAAAACAGAGGAGCTTACGGACGGGATTCCGCTTGCGAGGCTTAGGCAGACGGCGGCGAGGCTGAGCGAGAGATACAGGAATGACGGCGGGAGCAAAAGAGTTATGACGGCGGAGGAAGCGGCGGTGTACTCGGCGGTGCGTATGCCTGCGACCTACGGGGCCGTCGGGGCGACGCTTTCCTATGCTCTTGAAAGCACGGACGGTACTTTTGAAAGTATTATGGACGTGGGAGCGGGTACGGGAGCGGCTGTTCTGGCAGCGGACGCTCTTGTTTTGCCCGAACGTATAATATGCCTTGAACGGGAGGATGCAATGCGTACGGTCGGAAAGGAGCTTTGCGGGGCGTACGGAGGAGCCGCGGCGGACGCGGAGTGGAGCTGCTTTGACATAGCCTCTGACAGCATAAAAGACAGCGCAGACCTTGTGCTGTCCTCGTATATGCTGAACGAGCTTTCTCCCGACAAAATAAGCGGGGCTGTCGATAAAATGTGGTCGGCAGCCCGCAAAATGCTGCTTATTGTCGAGCCGGGAACCCCAGCCGGATATAAGGTGATTCGGGAGGTCAGGGAGAGGCTTATCGCGCAGGGCGCGTATATAGCGGCTCCGTGTCCCCATGCAGGGGTATGTCCGGCGTCTGCCGACGACTGGTGCCACTTTGCATGCAGAGTTGCGAGAAGCAGGCTTCATAAGCTGCTAAAGGATGGGGACGCTCCGTATGAGGACGAGAAGTTTACATATATCGCGGCTTCAAGGAAGCCTTGCACTCCCGCGCCCTCCAGAATCATGCGCCGCCCTTATGTCGGGAAAGGGAAAATTTCACTGAGGCTGTGCACGGAAAGCGGCTTTGAGGACAGGACTGTGACGTCGCGCGACAAGAGTGGCTTTAAGGCGGCGAAGAAAGCGGGCTGGGGCGGAAAGTATAATTAATAAGGGATAGTAATTATCTTATAAATCGCTTATCCTCAGCGGGAATTCCCGCATCATCCGATACATACCGTTCTACTTTCATATGAAGGTCGTATTTTTCTCTGAGTTCCGAAATCTTTGACATCATAGGCGAGGCGTGGTGAATGTCAAGAGCCCGCTGTTCCTGCCAGCGGTCAATTAAAAGCACTGTTTCCTCGTCATCCATCGGGAAAAAATACTCATAGCCGATATTTCCTTCTTCGGCGCGGATATCGTTCACAATACCGCTTGAAACCATCTCACGCGCGAATCTTTTTGCGTTTCCGTTCGTTCCCGTATAGTAGATGTTTATCGTAATCGCCATTTTTCACCTCCGGTAAATAAAACATTGTTATTTATTATAGCACATATCCGTAATTTTTCACTGTGTTTTTAGAAAAACGTATGAGCCGCCTTAAGCCCGCAAACTCTTGTAAAAAAACGGAGATTATGGTATAATATGAATACTTAGCGAGGTTTTAACGAGCTTAGTATGAATATATGCCTGACACCTTAACGAGGCGAAGCCGAGTTTAGTTGTCATGGTATAATATTCATGAAAGTAATTAGCAGTGCGAAAACAGATAAAGGCAGCCCTGCTGCTTGCAGCAAGGGATGTCTGTAGCTGTTTTCATAGGGCAAATGCCCGTGAGCGAGAAGACGCGAAAGCGTCTGCGAGCGTGCACTGCGTTAAGGAGAGAAACAGATAAAGGCAGCCCTGCTGCTTGCAGCAAGGGATGTCTGTAGCTGTTTTCATAGGTAGGCTCGGACTTTTAGGTATGTGACAGAAGGTGTTTTTATGATTATTGACGGGAATAAGCGGGAAGGGCTGCTTGAGTATTTTAACGATATTGTTGATATACTTGCCCCGTGTATGTATGACTATCTTTATTTATGGGATTTTGACGACGACTATTACTGCATTTCGTCTGCCGCTTACGAGAGATTCATGATTCCCGCAAGCCGGTTTCATGATGTTACCTTAAGTCTTAAGGACTGTGTTTATTCGGGGGACTGGGAGAATCTGCAGCGCGATGTCAACCGTATTTTTACGGAGCCGGATTTTAATTTCCACAATCTTCAGTACAGATGGGTTGACCGTAACGGTGAGAACGTGTGGATAAATTGCAGGGGGCACGTTATCCGCAACGAGGAGGGCAGACCGCTGTATCTTATGGGATGCATCAACGAAATCGGCAATAAGCAGAAGGCGGACAATGTAAGCGGACTGCTTGGGGAGTCCAGCTTCAAGGATGAGGTTAAGAACGTAGAGATTTCGGGCGGCAGCGGATT
Organism: Butyrivibrio sp.; assembly: GCA_014799955.1. Lineage (GTDB taxonomy): Bacteria > Bacillota > Clostridia > Lachnospirales > Lachnospiraceae > Eshraghiella. The sequence goes on from JAAVHB010000096.1 coordinate 38,040, forward strand.
TATTCTCAGAATAGGAATAGATAATTTTAAGGAAATAAATGAAAACAAGGGTCTGGATTACGGTGATATGGTACTGCGCAAGACGGCGGAGTGCATAAACGGCGTGCTTTTGTCCGAGCAGAAGCTGTACAAGATAGTTGCGGACGAATTTATTGTTATAGATTTCGGCGGAAGGAACGAAGAATCCGCCAAGAAAATGTATGACAGGATATGCACGAGCATAAGCAGCTTTATCAGGGACAACCATTATGAGGTGTTCTATACGGTTTCGGCGGGAATAAAGTGCTTTTCAAGCCTTGACGACGTATCATACAGCGAGCTTATGATGCTTTCCGAGTTTGCGCTTAACGAAGCCAAAAACGGGGGCCGCAACAAATGCTATGTTTATTCGGAGGAAGATTATAATGCCTTCCTCGGCAAAAAGAATCTTATCAGGACAATCAGGCGTTCGGTAAACAATAATTTCGAGGGTTTTGAGGCTTATTTTCAGCCGATAATTGATTTGAAGAGCGGGAAAATAACACACGCGGAAACGCTTCTGAGATTCAGGTCCGACAAAACGGGACCGGTATCTCCTGCCAGGTTCATACCTCTTCTTGAGGAAAGTGCGCTGATTATACCTGTCGGAGCATGGGTGCTCGGCCAGGCGGCAAGCGCGTGTGCCGCGATACGCAGACATATTCCGGATTTCAAAATATCCTTTAATCTTTCGTACATACAGGTGCTTAAAAGCAATGCGCTTGAAGAAATACTGTCGTCTTTGGATACCGCGAAGCTTGAGCCGGGAAGCATAATAGTGGAGCTTACGGAAAGCGGATTCCTTGAAGCGAACAATAATTTTACGGCGTTCTGCGAGGGACTTACGTCATACGGAATTCCGCTCGCTCTTGACGATTTCGGAACGGGTTATTCCAATTTCCATTATCTTTACAATCTCAATCCGTCGATTATAAAGATTGACAGATCGTTTACGATGAAGGCGCTGAAAAACGATTACGAGTACAATCTTCTTCAGCATATGTCGGACATGACGCACAGCATAGGTTCCAAGTTCTGCATTGAGGGAATTGAAACAAAAGAAGAGCTTGAAAGAATCAGCAGCATAAATCCCGATTACATTCAGGGCTATTATTACGGGAAACCCTGTCCTTTAGGCGAGTTTATGGATAAATTCGTTTTTTAATACGAAAATAATAAGAGCGTATTTACGGTGATATGCTTTTCTTGGAAACGCGGCTTGGAGAGTGAAATTTTTTCAGTAATTATGTAAAATTTTTACCGGATAATAGCGTTGAACTTCTTTTTGTTTTATACTATCATAAAAGATGAATAGCTGTGCTTAAATACATAATATACTTAGCTTAAGGAGGTCAGAAATGTTATATATCGGCGTTGATTTGGGGACGTCCGCGGTCAAGCTGCTGCTGATGGATTCGGAGGGCAGAATCGTTAATATTGTGTCCAGAGAATACCCCCTGTATTTTCCCCATCCGGGCTGGTCGGAGCAGAAGCCGGAGGATTGGTTTTCAAATACGATGGAGGGAATAAAAGAGCTTATTGCCGATGCGGATAAAAGCCAGGTGGCGGGAATAAGCTTCGGCGGTCAGATGCACGGACTTGTTATTCTGGACGAGAATGACGAGGTCATAAGACCGGCAATCCTTTGGAATGACGGAAGGACAACGGAGGAATGCGATTATCTTAACAGTGTAATCGGCAAGGATAAGCTTTCGGAGTGTACAGCCAATATATCTTTTACGGGATTTACGGCACCCAAGATTCTCTGGGTTAAGAATAAAGAACCGGAGAACTTCGCGAGAATCAGAAAAATAATGCTGCCCAAGGATTATATAGCGTACAAGCTCAGCGGCGTTTTCTGCACCGATGTGTCGGACGCTTCGGGAATGCTTATTTTCGATGTGAAAAACAGATGCTGGTCCAAGGAAATGTGCGATATATGCGGGGTAAAGGAAGAACAGCTTGCAGCCGTATACGAAAGCTATGAAAAGGTCGGAACGGTGCTGCCGGAGATTGCGGATGAGCTTGGAATTCCACGGACCTGTATAGTTGCGGCGGGAGCGGGCGACAATGCGGCGGCTGCCGTGGGAACCGGAACGGTGGGAGACGGCAAATGCAATATCTCGCTCGGAACCAGCGGAACGGTGTTCATATCTTCGGATAAGTTCGGAGTGGACAGCAACAACGCGCTTCATTCTTTCTGCCACGCGAACGGACACTATCATCTTATGGGATGTATGCTTTCGGCTGCCTCCTGCAATAAATGGTGGATGGACGATATTATCGGAACGGACGATTACGCGGTAGAACAAAAGGCGATAGACAAATTAGGCGAGAATCATGTTTATTTTCTTCCGTATCTTATGGGAGAGCGCTCTCCTCACAATAACCCCAACGCCAGAGGCACGTTTATCGGCATGACGATGGATACGGCAAGGGCTGATATGACGCAGGCTGTGCTTGAGGGAGTTGCGTTCGCGCTCAGGGATTCCTTTGAGGTTGCGAAGTCGCTCGGAATAAAGATTGAGAGGACGAAAATCTGCGGCGGAGGAGCCAAAAGCCCTCTCTGGAAAAGGATTATCGCCAATGTGCTCAACATAAAGGTTGACATTATCGAGAGCGAGCAGGGACCCTCGATGGGAGGCGCGATGCTTGCGGCTGTAGCAAACGGCGAATACGCGAGTGTTGAGGAGATAGCCGATAAATTCGTAAAGGTTGTCGATACCGTGGAGCCCGAGTCCGAGCTTGCGGCGAAGTACGATGCGAGGTATAAGCAGTTTAAGGAGATATATCCGGCTTGTAAGCCGATTTATGAAATTATAAAATAACGGAGGAAACAGCATGAAGATTTTACAGGTTACCGACCCCGCTTTTCGCAGATACGGTAAGGTGGTCGAGGGTATAGATTTTGGCGGTCTTGTCGCAAAAATGCAGGATACCCCCCTGCCTGACGGCGTGGAGTATGTTCCGTCGGTTAAGGAGCTTGAGGAGCTTCCGGTCATGGAGGAGCTGAGCCGTATCGCTTACGGAGAGATGCCCATTCAGATAGGCTACTGCAACGGGCATAACGAGCTGCTCAACGCGGTTGAGTATCACAGGGACAGCGAAATTAACGTGGCTGCAACCGACGCTGTGCTGATACTCGGAAAGCAGGAGGACATCACACCGGAGCACACATACGATACCTCGCTTATGGAGGCGTTTCTTGTTCCGAAGGGAACGGCGGTAGAGGTCTATGCTACAACGCTTCATTACGCTCCGTGCGGAGTTAAGGGAGACGGCTTCAAGGTTGCGGTTGTGCTGCCGAGAGGCACGAACTTCCCGCTTGAGTCAGAGCATAAGGGCGGCGAGGACGGTCTTATAACAGCCGTAAACAAATGGCTTATCGGACATGCCGAGGGCGGCTTTACAGGAAGCGAGCATATCGGCTTAAAGGGTAAGAATTTAAATATTAATGAATAAAACCCTCTTCGAGGATACCATTATGCGTTAATAAAACAACGCATTAACAATGAAAGGAGAAATTAAATTATGTCAAACATGCCCAAGGAAAAAATCGGTATTGTCGCAGTCAGCAGGGACTGCTTCCCCGAATCTTTATCGGTCAACAGAAGAAAGGCTCTGGTTGATGCCTATACCAAAAAATACGGCGGAGACAATATTTACGAGTGCCCCATATGTATAGTTGAGAGCGAGATACACATGGTTCAGGCACTTGAGGACATCAAGAAAAACGGCTGCAACGCATTAGTCGTATATCTTGGAAATTTCGGTCCGGAGATTGCGGAGACGCTGCTTGCCAAGCATTTTGACGGTCCCGCTATGTTCATCGCGGCGGCTGAGGAGACCTCGGCTGACGGCGGACTTGTTCAGGGCAGGGGCGACGCTTACTGCGGAATGCTCAACGCAAGCTATAATTTAAAGCTGCGCAACGTAAACGCTTATATTCCCGAGTATCCGGTGGGAACAGCAGAGGAGTGCGCCGATATGATTAACGGCTTCGCGCCCATTGCAAGGGCGATAATCGCCGTAAGAGACCTTAAGATAATATCCTTCGGCCCCAGACCACTTAACTTCCTTGCGTGCAACGCTCCCATAAAGCAGCTTTACAATCTCGGCGTTGAGATTGAGGAAAATTCGGAGCTTGACCTTTTTGAAGCCTTCAATAAGCATGAGGGCGATGCGAGAATCGATGACGTTGTAAAGGATATGGAGGCAGAGCTCGGAGCCGGAAATAAAAAGCCCGAGGTACTCAGAAAGCTTGCTCAGTACGAGCTTACGCTTCTTGACTGGGTTGAGGCTCACAAGGGCTACAGAAAATACGTTGCGATTGCCGGAAAGTGCTGGCCCGCGTTCCAGACGCAGTTCGGATTCGTGCCCTGCTATGTGAACAGCCGCCTTACCAAGATGGGAATCCCCGTATCGTGCGAGGTTGATATTTACGGAGCGCTCAGCGAGTTTATCGGAACGGTTGTAAGTAACGACACCGTTACTCTGCTTGATATAAACAACACGGTTCCTTCCGACATTTACAAGGAGGATATCGACGGCAAATTCAAGTACACGGACAAGGAAATCTTCATGGGCTTCCATTGCGGAAATACCGCGTCCTCAAAGCTTTCCTTCTGCGAGATGCGCAATCAGATGATTATGGCGAGGGCGCTTCCCGAGGAGGTTACGAACGGAACGCTTGAGGGAGACATCGCTCCGGGTGAAATTACATTCTTCAGACTTCAGAGCACGGCTGACGCTCAGATACGCGCGTATATAGCGCAGGGAGAGGTTCTTCCGGTAGCTACGCGCTCGTTCGGTTCAATCGGTATTTTCGCGATACCCGAGATGGACAGATTCTACCGTCATGTGCTTATTGAGAAAAACTATCCTCATCACGGCGCGGTTGCTTTCGGACATTTCGGCAAAGAGCTTTATGAGGTGTTCAAATATCTCGGAGTTCCCGCTGATGAAATCAATTTCAATCAGCCTAAGGGAATGATGTATAAGACGGAAAATCCCTTTGCATAATATTTTTGAATATGCATGATTATTTCCGCGGGCGGAAATCGTAAAGGTTTCCGCCTGTATTTTACAGGTGGTAAAAATGAGACAGACAAAATTATTCAACGACGGTTGGGAATTTATGAAAATAAAGCCCGGACAGGGAAATATGCCGTCCGGTGAATGGGAGAAAATAGATATACCCCATGACTGGCTTATATATAACAGCAATGATTTGTATGAGGACAGCGAGGGCTGGTACCGCAAAAGATTTACGCTTGAGCCCGAAGAGGAAAGCAGGTATGCCCTGCGCTTCGACGGAGTGTATATGGAGCCCACGGTCTATATCAACGGGATAAAGGCCGGAGAGTGGAAGTACGGGTATAATACCTTTGAAATTGACATTACAGACCTGCTTAAGCACGGAGAGAACGAGGTGAGCGTACGTGTGCTTCACCGTAATCCTAATTCGCGCTGGTATTCGGGAGCGGGTATTTATCGGAATATATGGCTGAAAAAAATGCCGAAGACGCATATCGTGTCCGACGGAATTTATATAAGAATCGAGCGCACCGCAAAAGGCTTTAACGTGAAGGTGTCCGCAGAGGTCTGCGGCGCGGACGGCGATGTTAGCATTATGTATCATGTTATTGACGCGCAGGGCAAAACAGTCGCCTCTCAGGAGTATGTGCCCGGAGGGACGAAAGTAATCGCGGTTCGTAGTCCCATACTGTGGAGCCTGAATAATCCGTATCTTTATACTCTGAGGACGGAGATAATCAAGGTAAACACGGTTACGGATTTTGTTGAAACGAAATTCGGTTTCAGGACAATAAAATTTGACGCGAACAAGGGCTTTTTCCTTAACGGGGAGCATGTCAAGCTTAACGGCGTGTGTATGCATCACGATTTGGGCGCTCTCGGGGCGGCGGTCAACAAAACCGCGATAAAGCGACAGCTTGAAATAATGAAGTCAATGGGCGTGAACGCAATAAGAACCTCACACAATATGCCCGCGGTCGAGCTTATGGACTTGGCGGACGAGATGGGGATTCTTATAGATGACGAAGCCTTCGATATGTGGAGGCTTAAGAAAAACGAATACGATTATGCCAGATTTTTTGACGGTTGGGCAAAAAAAGATATAAGGAATTTTGTGCGCAGGGACCGCAATCATCCGAGCCTTATTATGTGGAGCGTGGGCAATGAGATATATGACACTCATGCGGACCCTGAGGGAGGCTATAAAACCGCAAAGCTTCTGGTCGAGGCTGTGCGCGAGCATGATCCGGATTGCAACGCATATGTGACCTTTGCCTCGAATTTTATGGAGGGCGAGCCTACACAGCGCTGCGCGGGGCTTCTTGACGTAGTGGGATATAATTACGCAGAGCGTCTTTATAAGGCTCATCACGCCAAGCATCCGCGATGGGCGATTTACGGAAGCGAAACCGCATCGACGCTGCAAAGCCGCGGCATATATCATTTTCCGTATTCTGAA
>JAAVHB010000097.1 GCA_014799955.1 Butyrivibrio sp.
CTCCCATTCGTTAAGTCTCACAATAAAGCCTATTGTCTTTGTTGCGGCAGGGAATTCTGCCGTACATACTACTCCGTGTTCGTCCGCATCGCTTCCGAACTGATATGAAGCTCCGTCGCCATCCGTCCAGAACCATACATTCCATCCGGTGTAATCTCCGTCCTCCCTGATATAATGCAGATTAACCGTTATCACGGAAGGCACGTCTGCCGGAGGCTCCTTTGCGGTTTCCGCCTCGGTCCCATTTTCCGTTTCGGTTACCTTTTCCGTCTCACCTGTGGAATTCTCACCGCTATTCTTTGCTCCGCATCCGGCAATAATTGATGCCGTCAGCACAAATACGATGATTAGCGATAGAAATTTTTTGATTTTCTCCACTTTAATTCTCCTTCCTTTTATTATAAATATCTTAAGCGGTGGCAGGTTCGCCCTCGCAAACCCAAACCGCAGCCTTTACTAGCATTCTAATCTCAAAGGAATTTACAACTCTTGCACAATACTACCAAAACATGATACAATTCTATCAAAATCAGACCTGTGAACAAGACGGTGGAACTCTGTATCCCCAAAAATCTCTTCTATTTTTTATCATGTGTTTTTCATTGCAACATATCTTCTTTTATACTCTTTCTTATTCTTGAATATTTCCGCAGTTTTAAAAGCTTCTCTTTATACAAATCAATATTTTTTCCGGCAAAAACAAATCATTTGTAAATTCACCCGCTGTTATATATTGTTTCCCGTATAGCTTGAGTAATACGCCGAAATGTCTGCCGTTATATTCCGGCATCCGGCGCTTGAATTAAGTATTAAAATCATATATAATATCGTCACGAACTGTATTAGAATAAACCGGAAAAATCTTCCGCTTTATTGCACTTTACTATCAGTAATATTGAAAGGACAGTAAAAATGAAAAAAATTCCATTGTTTGTCTTAAGCATATTTTTATTGTTAAATCTGTGCGCCTGCTCCGGCAAAAGCCAAAGCAGCTCTGCCGTACCCGTTTCCTCGTCTTCCGCTGACCAAAACACTTCTCCCGCCCTGCCGGACGATGTCTGTTTCGTTGTAAATATCACGGTTGAAACGGATGCTCCTTTCTGCGCAGCGCAGGCGGAGTTTTATCTTAAACGTAAGGCCGTGGGCGGAGAGGCATACGGCTATGTAGACTCCGGCGAAACATATTCAAAGGGCGAGCTTATACAGTTTGACATCATCAAAGCTCTTTTTTCCGATGAATCGAAAACCGACGGCTTTGGCATTGCCCTGACCCTGTACCCGGATGACGGCAATAAAATCCTTCTTGACAGCCTTGTTGAGTGGGACGCAAAAAAGGGTGCCGAGTATAATTTTAACCTGTACGGCAATCCCGATGAAGGCTTCACATTAATCCCCGCCGCCACGGATTTCGAATGCAAAAAAACACCTTGGTCAGAGCTGCCCAAAGAGCTGCTCCCTTAAAACATTATTTTAATACAGGAGAAAAAATATGTCAGAATTAACGTCTATGAAAAATATAGGTAAAGAAATGGCAAAAAAGCTTACAAGCGTCGGAATCGATTCCTCCGAAAAGCTTATTGAAGCAGGTTCCAAGCAAGCATTCTTAAAGCTGAAAGAGGCATATCCGTCGTGCTGTCTTGTCCATTTATATACATTAGAGGGCGCAATCCTTGATACAGAATTCAACAGCCTTCCGGATGACAGGAAAAAAGAACTGAAAGAGTTCAGTGACTTTTTAAAGAAATAACTTCCGCCGCATTTTTGATTTATTCATTGTCCGTGATACGAAAAACCCACCGCATTTCAAATTGAATAAAAGGGTAAATATTTCTATAATCTACTTATATCAAGCATGCATGATAAATAAAATAACAAGGAGATTCCGATTATGAAATACTACACCATTAACGAACTGGCAATGATGACGGGCTTTACAACGAGAACACTGCGGAATTATATTAACTCGGGAATACTTAAGGGTGAAAAAACAGATGGTGTCTGGCAATTTTCGGCGGACAACTTCATTGATTTCATTTCAAATCCGAACATTGTTTCCGGTATAAAAAGCAAAATGAATGCGCAGGCGCTTGATTTTATCGCAGACGACAAAAAGAAAGAAAATCATATCTGCACGATTTTGGATTTTTATGTAAATGACGACGAATCCGAAGAAATATCCGATTTTTTCTGCAATCAGATGAATTGCTCGCCAAAGAGCAGCACAAAATTTTCATTGCAAAGAAACGGCAGAAATACGCGGGTAACATTGTCCGGACCGGAGGACATTATTTCGGAAATGATATGCCGCTATTACAGCAAATAGAACACGCTTAATTTTATAAAAAAAACGGGACATTTCATGCCAAACCCCGGCATGAGATGTCCCGAAAATTTTGTTTTTAGAATTTGCCTGCGTCAGCAGCTTCCTGAATCGAAACAGCAACAGCAACGGTCATTCCGACCATGGGGTTGTTGCCCGCGCCGATAAGTCCCATCATCTCAACGTGAGCGGGAACCGACGATGAACCTGCGAACTGAGCGTCCGAATGCATACGGCCAAGCGTGTCCGTCATACCGTAGGAAGCAGGACCTGCCGCCATATTGTCGGGGTGAAGGGTTCTTCCCGTACCGCCGCCCGAAGCAACCGAGAAATACTTCTTGCCCGCCTCATTGCGCTCCTTCTTGTATGTACCTGCAACCGGATGCTGGAATCTTGTGGGGTTGGTTGAATTTCCTGTTATGGATACGTCAACATTCTCCTTCCACATAATCGCAACGCCCTCGGGAACGCTGTTTGCGCCGTAGCAGTTTACCTTTGCGCGAAGTCCCTCGGAATAAGCCTTTCTGCTTACCTCCTTAACCGTGTTGGTATAAGGGTCGTATTCGGTTTCAACAAAGGTAAATCCGTTGATTCTTGAAATAATCTTTGCCGCGTCCTTTCCGAGTCCGTTAAGGATAACCCTGAGAGGCTTCTGACGAACCTTGTTTGCCTTCTCGGCAATACCGATAGCGCCCTCTGCCGCAGCGAATGACTCATGTCCTGCGAGGAACGCGAAGCACTCGGTATCCTCTTCAAGAAGCATCTTTCCGAGGTTGCCGTGTCCGAGACCTACCTTACGTGTATCCGCAACGGAACCGGGAATACAGAATGCCTGAAGTCCCTCTCCGATTGCAGCAGCCGCGTCGGCAGCCTTTCTGCAGCCCTTCTTGATTGCGATGGCAGCGCCTACTATGTATGCCCAGCATGCGTTCTCAAAGCAGATAGGCTGAATCTTCTTAATCTGGTCATATACGTCAAGTCCGGCGTCTTTAGTAATCTTCTCTGCTTCTTCTATCGAAGAAATTCCGTAGCTGTTCAAAGCCGCGTTTATCTGGTTAATTCTTCTTTCATATGATTCAAATAAAGCCATTATCGTTACCTCCTATTCCTGTCTGGGGTCAATAATCTTGACAGCGTCCGCAACGCGACCGTACTGACCCTTTGCTTTTTCCCATGCCGTGTTAGGGTCGTCGCCCTTCTTGACAAAATCAGTGAATTTGCCGAGGGAAACGAACTGGTAGCCGATAATCTCATCATCTGCGTCAAGAGCAATGCCAGTTACATAGCCCTCTGCCATCTCAAGGTAACGGGGACCCTTCTCAAGAGTTCCGTACATGGTTCCTACCTGTGACCTTAAGCCCTTTCCGAGGTCCTCAAGACCTGCTCCTACCGCAAGACCGTCCTCGGAGAAAGCACTCTGCGTTCTTCCGTAAATAATCTGCAATGCGAGTTCTCTCATCGCTGTATTAATGGCGTCACATACGAGGTCCGTATTCATAGCTTCAAGAACCGTAAGTCCCGGAAGGATCTCAGCCGCCATAGCCGCCGAATGCGTCATTCCCGAGCAGCCTATTGTCTCGACAAGCGCCTCCTGAATAACTCCGTTCTTGACATTAAGCGAAAGCTTGCAGGCACCCTGCTGAGGCGCGCACCAGCCGATTCCGTGTGTGAAACCTGAAATGTCCTTAATTTCCTTGTACTGTACCCAGTTCCCTTCATTGGGGCACGGTGCCGCTCCATGATGAACACCCTGAGCTACCGGACACATTTTCTGAATTTCCTGTGTGTAAATCATTATAGAACTCCTTTCGATATATAAGAATCACTTTTGCCGCGGATTATAAGCAGCCCCGGCAATTAAATTTATTTTCCCACAAATTGACAAAAATTTCAAGAAAAATATATTAAATGTCGTTTTTTACGCAACAGCTGTATTTACTCCGTTACGAATTACCCAGCAGTTCCTTGGTATAGTCCTCCTTCGGGTCCGAAAAGACCTCCTCTATATCCCCTATTTCAACGATTCTGCCGGATTTCATGACCATAACCCTGTCGCACATCTGGTAGACCACGTTTATATCGTGTGATATAAAAAGATATGATAGCTTAAGCTCCTCCTGAAGCCTCCTCATAAGCTCCATAATCTGAACCTGCATAGTAACATCAAGCGCCGAAACAGGCTCGTCCGCCACCACAAGCCCGGGCTTGGTTATAAGAGCCTGAGCTATGCTCACTCTCTGGCGCTGCCCGCCCGAAAGCTGCGACGGTCTTCTGTCATAATACATATCCTCCATGCCGACCCTGTGCAGCATATCATGTGCCGCCGCTCTTATATCGGCGGCGCTCATATCAAAGTTTTTATCCAGTGCTGCGGCGGCGCGCAGCGGCTCCTCCAGAAGCCAGCCGACGGTTTTTGCGGGATTTAAGCTGCTGTACGGGTCCTGAAAAATCATCTGCGGTCTTACTGTGCTGCCTGTGACCTCGCCCTCAGTATCCATGTTTATTCCCAGAACAGCCTTGGAAAGAGTTGTTTTGCCGCAGCCGCTCTCCCCGACAAGACCGAGAGCCTCACCCTGTTTTATATCAAAGCTCGCGTCCTTCACGACGCAGTGTCTTTTTTTACGGGACAAAAGAGAATTTGCTCCGTCATTATAATATACGCTGAGATTGCGCACCTTTAGAACCGTGCTGTCCCTGTTCTCCTCAATATCGCGGCGCGGCTTATGCCGTGACGGAACCGCATCGATAAGGCGCCTGGTATATTCGTCCTTCGGATTCTCAAAAATATCCTCGGTATTTCCGATTTCTACAATCCGCCCGTCCTTCATGACCGCAACCCTGTCGCATATTCTCCTCGCAAGGTTCAAATCATGCGTTATGAAAAGCATCGAATTGCGCTGTTCACTGTTTATCTGCTTCAAAAGCTTTATAATCTGATTCTGAACCGTAACGTCAAGCGCAGTAGTCGGCTCGTCCGCAACGATAAGGTCGGGGTGAAGAATCACAGCCATCGCAATCATAACCCTCTGCCTCATTCCGCCGGAAAGCTGGTGGGGATAGCTTGAATACACCTTCTCTGCGTTTCCGAGCCCTACGGATTCAAAGCTTTCAAGCACTCTTTTTTTCATTTCCTCCCTGTTAAGAGCGGTGTGGAGCTTAAGCATCTCCGTCACCTGAGCGCCGACTCTCTTGGTGGGATTAAGCGAGGTCATCGGCTCCTGAAAAATCATCGACATACGCTCGCCCTGATACCTGCGGTAAAGAGCCTTGTTTCTCGGCTTGCCCGCAGTCAGCAGAATCTCGCCGTCAAAGGTCACCTGACCGCCCGTGACAGAGGCGCTTTCGGACACCAGTCCCATAAGCGTCAGCGCCGTCACCGACTTGCCGGAGCCTGATTCGCCGACAACTCCGAGTATTTCACCCTTGTTTATTTCAAAGCTTACGCCGCTTACCGCCCTGACATCTCCGAAGGAGACCGAAAGGTTGTCTATTTTAATCATTACCTGCCGCCCTCCTCTCCGCCCATACGGCGTATTCCCTCGCTGAGCAGGGAAAAACCAAGCACAATCCAGACAATTGCAAGACCCGGTGCCAGCGGATACCACGGTGCGGACATAAGATACCCCTGAGCGTCGGAAAGCATTTTCCCGAGACTTGCGTCGGGCGGAAGCACTCCTATTCCGAGGTAGCTCATTCCCGACTCCGCAAGAATCGCATTGTTGAATCCTATCATAACCGATACCCAGAAAGTCGAAAAAATATTGGGAAGTATATGAACGAACAGTATTCTCGGTCTGGCGACGCCCATAAGCCTCGCCCGCATAATATAGTCAGCGTCCCTGAGCCTTATGAACTCGCTGCGCACAATCCTGATAAAGCTCGGCGTGAATACAATCCCGAGCGATATTACAAGGTTATGCCTGCCGCTTCCCAGAACGCTTATCATCACAAGCGCAAGCAGTATGCTCGGAAAACCGTTTACCGCGTCGGTTATTCTCATGACTGCCTCGTCAAGAATTCCTCCGAAATATCCCGTCACCGCCCCCAGAATTATTCCTGCCGCAGCCGAAATCGCGACAATCATTATACTTATGAGCAGCGTCGTACCAACGCCCTTCATTACTCTTGAAAAAATATCCCGTCCGAAATTGTCGGTGCCGAAAAGATGTCTTAACGACGGCGCGGCAAATTTTTCAGCCGCCGACATAGCCGTCGCTTCGTAGGGCGTCCAGAACAGCGCCACAAGCGCAATAAGTACGGCGAGCGCAGTCATTACTCCGCCCACGATTATATATCTGTTTAATTTTATTCGGTTCAAAAAAGTGCCCTGTTTCATATCATATCCTATTTGCCGCTGATTCTGGGATCAATCACACGGTAGAGAATGTCCACCAGAAAATATACAAAAATAACAATAAAGGTAATATACAGAATCAGGATTTCCACTACCGGAAAATCCCTCGTTGAAATTGAACTTATAAGAAGCCTTCCGATTCCCGGAAGCCCGAAAACCTGCTCCACAACAATACTTCCCGCTACAATCTCAGCGATAATCATTCCGAGAAAGGTTATGACAGGCATCATAGCGTTGCGCAGCATATGCCCGTAGAACACCCGTCTTTCGCCGCAGCCCTTACTGTACGCCGTGCGCACATAATCCGCCTTCATCTCCGTAAGCATGGAGTTACGCAGAAATCTCGCGGTCATGGCGATTTTGGGAATTGCCACCGATATTGCCGGAAAAACAAGATACCCTATAAAGCCCGCCATATTTTGCTTATAGCTGACGTATCCTCCCGGCGCGAATAATTTAAAAACAATTCCGAACAGATAGGTTACAAGGATTCCGAGAAAAAAAGACGGCACCGCCATACAGGTCTGCGTAAGCACCCCGAGCGCGGAATCCAGAAACTTATTCCCGCTTCTTGCCCAAAGCACTCCGAGCGGAATCGAAACCCCGACTATAAACAAAAGCGACAAAGCCGAAAGCCACAGCGTAACGGGAAGCTTGTCCCCTATAAGCTCAGCCACCGGCATCATTTCATTCATGTTTTTTGAATACTTGTAGCTTACTCCCAAATCTCCGTGCAATACGTCGCTCACCCAGTTTATGTACCTTTTCACGGGCGGCTCGTTAAGTCCAAGCTCCTCGCGGAGCTGCTCCTCACGCTCCGGCGTCGCCTCCGTCCCCAGAATCGACGTCACCACATCGCCCGGAATAACCTGAAAGGCGATGAAGGCAGCCGCCGAAACGACAAACAATGTAATAATGAGAGTAAAAATTTTTTTAATAAAATATTTCACGGCTCCTTCACCTCCTTTTACCAATTAAATTATTGTGCGTTTTTCCCGCGGATAGTACTTCAGTCCGCCGCTCAGTCCTTTGAATCCTTAAAGTAAACAGTGCTCAAATCCTGAACGTATATCGGATAGAATTTGTAGCCTTCAAGCTCCTTATTTATAGCCGTCGTGTTGGCGGGAACCTGCAAAAATGCGCTTGCCGCCTCGTCGCAGATAATCTGCTGAAGCTCGGCGTAATAACCTGCCTTTTCCTTGAGGTCAAGACTTGCCGCCGCCTTTAAGTAAATTTCGTCGTATTTTTCGCTTGTAAAATTCACGAAATTTTTCTTCGAGCCCGACTGGAATCTGTTAAGCAGATAACCGGGCGTCATATCGCAGGTAATACCGCTTATGGTCGCCTGATACTTGCGTCCGTTGTAGCAGTCCTCAAGCCATGCGTTCCACTCGACAGGATTGATTTTCGCGTTGATTCCGACCTTCTTGAGCTGCTCGACAACTACCTCTCCCGTCTGCATATGGAATTCGTAATTAGAGGGAATCGTAATTTCAAGCTCAAATCCGTCCGCGTAACCCGCATCCGCCAGAAGCTCCTTCGCCTTCTCGATATTTGCCGACGTACCGTATGTGCCGTTAAGGTCGGTGTAAAAATCCTTAAGCGTCGGCAGCATCGCCGAGCTGATTATGGTTCCGTTGCCTCCGCCGACAAAATCGTTGACCGAATCCTTATCAAGAGCATAGCAGATTGCCTGTCTTACCCTTACATCGTCAAGCGGCTTCTCAAGATTATTGAGAAAAAGTGCCTGTACGACATTTGAAGGTGATGCAACCACATTAAAGCTGTCCTTCAGCTCGTTTGCCTGAGAATCCGTAAGGTATGCGTAGATGTCAACGGTTCCGCCCTGAAGCTCAAGCAGCGCCGTTTCCGCACTGTTTATAATCTTAAAATTAACCTCGTCCAGATAAGGGAGCCCTTCCTGCCAGTAGCCGTCAAACTTCTTTACGGCTATACCCTCCTGCGGAGTATACGAAACATAAGAAAACGGTCCCGTTCCGATGGGGTCTGCGCTCTCATCCTCTCCGCTGCCCGCGGGAATGATTGCTGCAACAAAGCTGTAAATAAGCTCTGTATTGGCGTTCTCCACCGTAACACGAACCGTCTTTTCATCAACTATTTCAACTGACTTAATCGTGCTGAGAGTGGAAATTAACGGAGTACCGTCCAACAGTCCGGAAACTCTCTCAAGAGAGTATTTCACATCCTCAGCAGTCACAACATTGCCATTGTGAAACTTCACATTTTCCCTGAGGGTAAAGGTGTATACCAAACCGTCCTCGGAAACGGAATAATCACTGGCAACGGCATTCATCAGATTGCCGTTTTCATCGGGCTTTACCAAGCCTTCAAAAATATTAAACAAGATTTCCTTAGTTCCTGCCGCTGTCGCTTTGTGAGGGTCAAGACTGTCAATATCCTGCTGTATACCTACAACAACGGAGCTTTTCTGCTCCTTAGAGGGATTATCGCCCGAAGACGTTCCCGTGCCGCCTGCGCATCCGCTCAGTACAGCCGTCGCTAAAAGTGCCATAAAAAGTAAAGTGCATAAATGCTTCTTCATTATGTGCGTCTCCTCTTTGAATTATAATCCTCTCACTATTCTATTGTCCCCATTATTTTAGCACAGATACGCATTATTGCAAGTATTTTTTTATGCCGCAAAACATTCGGAATATTGACATTAAAACGGAATTATGATAGCTTATAAAAAATTAACCGCGCCTCAGAAAAGGGAGAATTATCATATGAGCAAAGACTTAGTGCCATTTTGGGAAGAAGCTTATCAGGATGAAAATACCGTCGCGTTTTCCTCCGAGCCAAATGCAACCGTTAAAGAGTTTGAACACTTACTCGGCAATCAGTCAAAAATAATCGATATAGGATGCGGCGAAGGTCAGAACGCTTTTTATCTGGCAAAACAGGGATACTGCAATGTCAATGCTTTTGATATATCTGAACACGGAATAGCGAAGCTACAGCAGAAATGCGAAAAAGAAGGCATTCGGCTTAACGCATTTACCGCCGATTTGACGACATATCAATTTGAGCATAAGTATGATATGATTATGTCTTTCGGAACCTTACATTTCGTACAAAAAAATGATTGGAAGGCATTCATAAACAGGGCAAAGGAATTTACCAATGCGGGCGGAATTCATATCATGCAGATATTTACAGATACGGTACCCGCCTCAGATGACATTGCGCCGTTTGCAATCGGTCTCGCAAAGGATGAGGAAATAAAAGAATTATACAATGATTGGGAAATTCTGCAGTTCAAGTCCTATATATTTGAGGATGAACATCACGGCGTTCCGAAACATCTGCATGCGTCAAACAAAATAGTCGCACGAAGAAGCCTGTAGCCGTGTGGAATCATGGAATAAAAAGTGACAGGTGACAAGTCCGGTTTCTGCCTTGATTTCTGCGGCTGCCTGTTTTGCTTTCTCCTGATTGCGGCAGGCGAGAATCACCCTTCATTCCGGATCATTCGCGATTTTTTTAGCGGCTTCAAAACCGAGCCCCGCGCTTCAATATATCTTTCAGACCCATATTTCCCGTCGTTATTCCAATCTTAAGGCAGTCCATATTTTGCTATTATCCCTAATAGCTCTTTATATGTATAAAGTTTTTTCGATACTCCTTGCCATCATTTACTTTCGGACTGAACGTCGGATGGGAATCGCCGTATGTGAAAGAAACGGTGTTTGTATCAAATTCGTTTATATCAATTTTAATAAAAGCGCTGTGTTCAAACCATGAAGCCAGCCGGAGACTGTGCTCAACCGTCATGTAATGAGGTGATTTTCTTTGAATATTGCCGCCCTTTTTTATAAATTCACTTCTTATGATATCTTCATAATGATGTCTTAATTCCATATACTCATTTGTTCTTCTGGCACATTGGGTATTTGGCTTTTTTAATGATTGAACGCGGTTTCGGCAGAATTGTAAACACCACCAGCGGCATACGTTTTGAACCGGAACAGGCGGGCTATTCCGCAAGCAAGGCGGCACTTGATAAAATAACGATAGACTTGGGTTCAAAGGTTGAGGGTACAGACGTTATGATAAACCTTACCGACCCCGGCTGGTGCAGGACCGATCTTGGCGGACCACACGCTCCGAACGCCCCCGAAAGCGCAATCCCCGGAATCGCTGTCGGCGCGTTTGTGGACGATAAAAAATCGGGACGTTATCTAAATGCGCCTTATTTTACGGGACTTACACTTGAAGATGCAGTCACAAAGGCAGAAAGAGAATTCGACAGCCCATACAAAAAATAAAGCTTTGAATATCCTTTGATCGTAAAAGAGGACGGTTGATCAACGAACCGTCCTCTTTTATAATCAGCGAACAGGTCAATTAAGACTGTCATTGAAAATAAAGCTTGGTATATCCTGAGTACCTGATGTGATTATCTCGTCTCTGTGAGGCTTTCGGACCTGTTCGTCCTTATACCCGATAACTAACTCGCTGTAAAGTCCGTCAATATCAGAAGATATATACAGTACACGGCTGAAGTCATCATAAAACCAGCCGTTTGCAGTCGCTTCAAGCTCTCCGGGATAAAAGCGTCTTTCGGCATTTTTTCCGTCTGCTTTTACCGATTCGGGGACGGCATTTACATGAATTTTCAAATTTATGCGCTTTGCTGAAAAAAGCTCGTTAGAAGCCGCTGCAGTAATGATAGTTTTATCGCTCTCATCACAGAAAATTTCCGTCAGCGTGAACTCGCCGTTCTCATATGCATTGGTCCTGCCGTCGTCCGAGTAGAGGGTGAAGCTGCTTTTCCGGCAGGGATATATGTCGGCGTAAATAATGCTGCTGTCAAGCTCAGAGGTATTGTATATCTGCTTTGTCATAGGTATTATCGCTCCCGCCTTAACAAATACGGGAATTCGGTTCTGCGGCGCGTAAATATCATAACTCCTGCCGCCCTCGTATTCATATCCGTAATCATAATCATACCATTTGCCCTCGGGAAGATATACCTGACGGCGGCACTGCTCCTCCTCATGTACGGGAGCTGCCAACAGCTCGCTGCCGAAAAGGAATTCGTCCTTCAGATCATACACATTTTTATCATGCGGATATTCAAATATAAGCGGTCTCATTATCGGTTCGCCCGTAATATGGGTTTTATATGCGTAAGAATAGATATACGGAAGAAGTCTGTACCGCAAACGAATATAGTGTGCAACACTGTCCGTAACAACGCCGCCGAACATATACGGAGCGGACTCTCCTGCGTGATGGACTCTCATCATAGGGCAAAAAGCCGCAAACTGCACCCAGCGTTCATAGAGATTGGCGTGACGCGCAATGTCATTTTTGTAAAGGTGACGGGTGTCCTCCGAATTGCTTGTTTCGGAAATAAATCCGCCTGCGTCGCTTGTCCAGAGCGGTATGCCCGACATTCCCGTGTTGAGCGCTTCGGGAATATGAGCCGTGAAAGTATCGTAGTCAGAATAAACATCTCCCGACCATATCGCCGTACAGTATTTTTGTATTCCTGCCGTACCCGTTCTTGTCAGCACGAACGGACGCATTTCGGGAAAATGTTCCCTTGTTATTTCAGTGTAGGTCTTAGTGTTAAGCAGTGAAAATATGTTGTGTATCTTATTTCTCTCGCCGCCGAAATATACGGTGTTTTCGGGGTCTCCCTCGGGTTCTGTAAGGTCGAGCCACCATGCCTCGATACCGTCGTCGAGAATACGCTCAAGCTGCGGACGCAGCCATTCCCTTGTATTAGGATTTGTAAAGTCTATCAGATCGCCGCCGAAATGACCGCAGGTAATCGTGCTGCCGTCTGTATCTCTTGCAAGTATTCCCTCATCAAGCGCGGACTGATATGTGTCGCTGTCCTTTTTCAGCATCGGTCCCGAATTTGAAGCCATAAAGTGAAGTCCCTGCGCTCTGTATTCGGCAAGCTTTTCGGGAGATCTTCCGCCCCAGCGTTCGTTCCATTTGTAATTATTAAACTTGTCCGCCCAGTCGTAATCGAATACCAGACAATCCAGCGGAAAACGGTGTTCACGCAGCTTTGAAACAAGCTCGTCTATCTGCTCCCAGCTCCAATAGGAACAGCGGCACTGCGTATAGCCAAGAGCCCACAGCGGCGGCATAGGCGGCTTGCCTGTAAGGTTTGTGTACTCATTCAGAATATCGCCGAAATTCTCACCTGCAAAAAAATAAAATATCATGTCGCCGCCCAAAGCATGCTGACGGCACATCGGCGGAGAATTTTTTCCTTTACCGCAATGCCCCATATCGTAACTCATCGGATATGAATTATCGGTAAAAATACCGTATGGCATGCTGCCGCCCGTGCTCATATAAAATGTTACGGGTATATCGGCGGTAACATGACCGGCATTTATCCTCTGCTCCGTTATCATATCACGGGTCTGTCCTCTGCGGTCAAGACTTCCCCGATATGCGTCGTTATCTTCGCCAAGTCCGTAGAAATGCTCGCCGTCGGCGATAATGTTTTCCATAAAGACAGAACCGTCGTTATTTCTTCCTATCTCGTTCCCGTCACAGATAACGGCCTTATCATCGGCAGAAACGAAACTTATTTTTATACCGTTTTTTCGTATCCTTACCGCTGCAGTTCCTGCCGAAACAAACAAATACTCATTCCTGTCGGCGCAGTGAATCTCAGCCCCGTATTCGGGCATATCTTCAATGCTGTAGGAATGCGGCGCAATACCCTTGCCGTCAAAATCCACCCAGACTTCAAGAGTTTTCGGGGAAACCGCTTTTATGTATATCACACTGTCTGAATCTGTCTTTACCCTGATTTTGTTTTCGTTTTTTTCATAGCTTTCGATATTAAGTCTGCTGAGAACCGTACTCATAATAAAACCTCCCTCATGTCATTATAACAGGCAGCATTTCATTGCCGTCAAAATTCAATTTATCTATACACAAAACTCTGTGCCCCGATTCGCTGTCGCCGATGATACGCCTGTGGTAAACAATCAGCCAATCGTCCGTACCCAGAATATTTATATAGCTGTTATGTCCGGCGCCCTCGGCAATATCCGAATTGCTGAGTATGATCTTACCGTTCGGGTTTATTTCAAGCGGAGAGATGCTGCTGCTTTCACGGACACGGTAGGTCCCGTTGACCCAGTCGCCCTCCGACCA
Source organism: Butyrivibrio sp. (assembly GCA_014799955.1). Taxonomy (GTDB): domain Bacteria; phylum Bacillota; class Clostridia; order Lachnospirales; family Lachnospiraceae; genus Eshraghiella. The sequence goes on from JAAVHB010000097.1 coordinate 13,833, forward strand.
CATAAAATGATACACGCCGTCCCTTTTGAGCATACAGGGAGCTTCAACGTAACCGTTCGGTGTGACAGCCTTGAAAAGCCCGCCGTTTTCAAAAGGTACAAAACCGTTCATTTCCTCATTCATCACAGCCGCATTGCAGTGCTGCCAGCCGCCGTAGTAAAGATATATCCTGCCGTCGCCGTCCTTGAAGAGATGCGCGTCTATCGGCTGGGCATAGTTAATGAAACGATCTATAAGGGACTTTCCCGTCAGGTTTCTGAACGGTCCCGTCGGTGAATCCGAAACGGCGATCTCCAATCCGCCCGCCTCGTCGTCATTTTGAATATCGTTGCTTGCAAAAATAAGATAGTATTTTCCGTTTTTCTCTATGGCAGTAGGAGCCCAGACCGCCCTATGAACGTATTTGTAACCGCTCATGTCTATAATATCGGGATGCTTTTCCCAGTGTGTCAGATCCTCTGATGAAAAGCAGTCAATGTTCATCTGATCACCGTAGGAGGTAAAGGATTTTGTAACATAAATATAATATCTGCCCTCAAAGTACCGTGCTTCGGGGTCGGCATACCAGCCGTTTACTATTGGATTCATAATTCATGCCTCCGTATAAAATCTAAGAGTTCCGCCCTGCATAAGCTTATCGTAGGCAATAAAATTTTCCGTGATATCCGTGCCGTTAAAGCTTACGCTGAAAGCGCTGTTGTCAACTGTTTCATTTATAATATCAAGAACATTCCCGCTGCCAAGCATTACGGTTGTCTTCCGTGCATTGCACACGCCCAAAACATA
>JAAVHB010000098.1 GCA_014799955.1 Butyrivibrio sp.
AAAGCCATGAAAGGCAAAGCCGATCCGGCCTCAGTTAATCAAATGTTAAAAGAGTTCCTTACTCAAGGAACTCCAGAAATTTGATTACCGTATCAATGTGCGTTGAATTGGCAACAATGCCTAAAACAGCTTCTGACGGATACCCCTGATACGTGGTGTCGTTTTCCGCCAGATAGTCATAGCAGCCGGTTTCTATCAGTTTGTTTCCTGCCGGAAGACAGATGCCGACAGGAATCGGCTGTTCCATGGAAGACGGGTCATGATGGTTTATGGTATAGATATTGGAGTAGGGAAGCTCTTCATCAGAATAAATGGCATTTGCCGAAGCTTCGAAAGTAGCGGCATCCGTATAATATAGATAATCGCTGTATTTATCGAGAAGTTCTTTTGGCAGAACTGTTTCCAGATTTGCATAACCTTCACTCTGCGCCTGACTTTCAAAGGTTTCGCTATCTGCCACAATAATATCTATGATGCCTGCAGCCATCATGACAACCAGCTTTTCTTTGCTGGTAATGGAATATTCGGAGTAACTGTCGTTGGATATGATAAAGGATGTATCAATTACCGTAGCGTATTCTTCCGTGTCAATGCCTGCATATTCCGAGAATTCTTCGCTCCACTGGTTATCCTGGATACGGGTGGTATCGACATTGAGGAGTACGGCATAAAAAGCATAGTCTTTGTTGTCACGGTACTGCCGGATAAACATGACGGCAAGAACCAGAACTGCTAAGACGACAGCCGTGTGTATTCTGTAATAATCCCAGAAATATCCGAGCTTTCCTTTCAGGCTCATGTCTTTGGTTTTCTGGTGCTGTTCTTTGATTTCTCCGTAAAGTGAGTTTTGAGATGACATAAAAACAATCCTTTCTACTACAATATAGTTATGGTTAATATCCCTTACAGCCAGTAAGGAATTATCCATCTTGTTGCTTAAGCTGTTAGAATGTATGGAGCAATGGTATGTCGGTTTCCTTTCTTGGACTTAGCGTCCGTATTTTAGACTGACAACCAGCTCCTCATTCGCAGCGTTCGTTTTATGCAGGTTGAACTGCCTTAGGTACGTTCGTGTCACACCACAGTAGATTGAATAGGCAATGAGTAAAACTGGTATTTATCCATTGCATAATCAAATTTTAAGGAGTGACAAATTTATGAACGCAGTAGGTATCGATGTTTCAAAAGGAAAAAGTATGGTTGCTATCATGCGGCCGTTCGGAGAAATTGTTTCCACACCTTTTGAAATCAAACACACATCCAGTGATATCAATTCACTTGTAGAACTCATCAACTCTGTTGAAGGTGAATCTCGAATCGTAATGGAGCATACAGGACGTTATTATGAAGTCCTTGCCCATCAGCTTTCCAATGCAAACCTTTTCGTTAGTGCCATTAACCCAAAACTTATCAAGGACTTTGATAATGATTCCCTTCGTAAAGTCAAATCCGATAAAGCTGATGCTGTTAAGATTGCCCGATATGCACTTGACAAGTGGCAAAATCTTAAACAGTATAGTGTTATGGATGAATTACGTAATCAGCTTAAAACCATGAACCGACAATTCGGCTTTTACATGAAACATAAGACGGCTATGAAGAATAACCTTATCGGCATCCTTGACCAAACCTATCCTGGTGTTAATGCTTACTTTGACAGTCCCGCCCGCAGTGACGGCAGCCAGAAATGGGTTGATTTTGCATCTTCATACTGGCATGTGGACTGTGTCCGTAAAATGTCCCTAAACGCCTTTACATGCCATTATCAAAACTGGTGCAAACGCAAGAAGTACAACTTCAGCCAGTCAAAGGCTGAAGAAATCTATAGAAAAGCAAAGGAGCTTGTTCCTGTACTTCCTAAGGATGACATTACAAAGCTTATCATCAGGCAAGCTGTTGACCAGCTTAATAGCGCCTCTACAACTGTTGAGTCACTACGCACTCTCATGAATGAAACTGCATCTAAGCTCCCTGAATATCCTATCGTTATGGCAATGAAAGGGGTCGGTCCTTCGCTTGGCCCTCAACTAATGGCTGAGATCGGTGACGTTTCTCGTTTTACTCATAAAAGTGCTATTACTGCATTTGCCGGCGTAGATCCCGGTGTTAATGAATCAGGAACCTACGAACAAAAAAGTGTGCCTACTTCAAAGCGTGGTTCTTCTGACCTTAGAAAAACCTTATTTCAGGTAATGGATGCTTTGATCAAAACAAAACCACTGGATGACCCTGTATATCAGTTCTTAGACAAGAAGCGTGCTCAAGGTAAGCCTTACTACGTCTATATGACCGCAGGCGCCAATAAGTTTCTAAGAATCTACTATGGACGAGTGAAAGAATATCTTGCATCTCTTCCAGAATCCTAATGATCCACTTTAATTTTTAGGTCAGCACGGGTGTGGTGGTCTTATTTTGTTACCTAATTTTCAACCTGTATAAAATTTTCAATGTTCATCAATTTAGCCTTGACTTTTTATTTGCAGGCTGTAATAATCAGTTTTTCCTTTGATACGGCATCAACTCATATCAGTCCCGAACGCACCTCGCCAAGACTGACTGTATTCACGACTCATAAGAATTGATAACCATATGCCCTTTATACAAGATATGGCAAGGCACGGTATAATCAAAACCGTACCTCGCCTCTATATCTCATTTTATAAGAGAATTAATACTTAAGCTGGTTATTCTGGTCTGCGCAGTACTTATCCCATTCTTCGTCCGTATAGTTATAGGTCATAAATCTGAGACCGCCGTAAGAATCCGAATACGACGACTTAAATTCATAAGTAATGTACTCAACCTTCTGTGATATAAGCTGTGCGGAACGGTCATTCCATATAGGAATAGCACAGTACTCATCCAGAATCGCGCCCTCAACAGCCGCAAGAACCTCAAGCCTTGTATCAACGTCGGCAAGCGCCCACTGACCCTCGCAAAGCTCTATGTACCAGTCATAGAAGGAATATGTATACTCCTTATCTCCGATTTTTGCGGTGACCTTCTTGTCAGAATCGAAACCGAACTCGGCGTCGCTGAAGAGCGTCGGGTCGCAGTAGCACTGCAGCATAGCGTAAGGATCCATATCGCTGCCGCCCCATGCGCTGAAAATCATATCTGCAGTACCTGCAGACATTGACGCATAGTAATCGTCAACCTCTTTAAGCTCAATGGAAACCTTGCCCTCAAAAGGTGTTCCCTTTGTAGCTTCGTTTACGGCATCCTGGAAGAAGTTCACGGATTTCTGCATGGTATCGGAAGCCTTTGAGCAGTTGAACTCAATAACAACCTTGTCGCCTTCCTTAAGGTCGCCGGCCTCTATCGCAGCCTCATAAGCAGATGTATAAAGCTTCTTAGCCTCCTCTACATTGTATCCTGAAAGCTTATCATAGCTCTCTGCCGCGTAAACCTCTGTAAGGACGTTCTTTGCGTAATCCGTATCACGGTAGATGCTGAAATCGTTAGGGTCATATACATACAAGCTGTTAAGCAGTCCGTATGCAGGTCCGCAGGCAGGGAATGCTGTCTGGCAAAATTCCGAACGGTCAAGCGAAAGCGAAAATGCCTTTCTGAAATCCTTATAGGTCATGATTGTCTTGTTCACTCCGGCGGTTTCCCTTGCCTTAAGCGAATCGTAATCGGTATTCATTGACGCCTTCCAGGTATATGTCGTAGGAGTGTAAAGCGCGTAATCACTTGTAGCGTAGGTATTAAGGTCGTCAGAGTTAAGCGCAAGTTCGTCTAACTTACCCTGAAGGAAGAGCTGTACAACCGTTGCGTGCTCGTCAATAAGATTGTATACGATTTTGGTCGTCTGATACTGGTCGTTATATGCAGCGTCGCTGTATCCGAACCACTTATCGTTCTTTTCAAGGACAATTTCCTTGTCGTTCTGCCATCCCACAAGCTTGTAAGGTCCGCATGAAGCATATGTATCAACGGAAGTTCCGTAGGTTGTCTTGGTAAGTCCTCCGGCATCCTTTTTGTTAGCTTCATAAATGTCCTCTTTAACAAGCCATGTGGTGGTAAGTCCGTAGTAAAGCATATACTCGGACAAACAAGGCTTATCAAGTATCATCGTTATGCAGTAATCGTCGTCCTTGATAAGTCCGACCTCATCCCATGTCTTAACCGGGGGAATATCCTGATATCTGCAGAACTCAAGGATTTCCTCATCATACAAATCCATTCCGAAAGCCGCATTGACTGCGTCCACCAAATTATTAAGAGCCGTTTCAACATCGCCTTCAACCTTAACCCAGCTCTCGCTTCCCTGAAGCTTCTTAAGCTCAGCCAGGGTGTCAACTCCGTCAAGCTCAAACGCCTCAGCGCCGTATGCCTCCGCAGCTGCCTCAAGACTCATACCGAAGAATGCAGTATCCTCCGTAACGCTGGTATACATATCGCCTTCAAAATCCGCATACTCACCGGAATCCGAATCAAAAATATTGATATACTGAGGCTGACCGTTAGCATAATACTCATACGCGTTGGTAATGGCGTAGGTTCCCTCTGTATAACTGGTAGCTCTGTAATTCGCCATCGCGGGATCCAGCAGCTGCTTCCATGAGTATATGTAGGAATCCGCGTTAATCGGAGTTCCGTCGTCCCATGTGACATTCTCGCGAAGCTTAATCTTAAAAGCGTATCCCTCCGTAGCGTCCGCAGGCACTCCGTATTTCTCATTACCCGCATACTCTGACGTAATATCCTCGGGCGCAGCCGATGCTGCCTCACAGATATACTCGTAATCCTTATCCTTGGAGTATATTATGTCGTAGAAACCAAGCCCGGTATAACGCTGAATCGCCTGCTCGTCGTTAAGCTCCCACTCATGCGGATTGAGCGTCCGCACGGCGGATGTACCTATGTAGGTATTATAGGTATAATTACCCTCTTTCCTTACGATGTCATTGCTCCCCTCGCCAGACGGTAATTCACCAGTTTGCGTATTACTTCCGGTGTCCTTGCTCTTGCCGCAGCCGGCTACCGTTACCGCCGCCATTGCGCCTACAAGAAGCAAAGCAACCACTCTTTTTGCTTTCTTCATAGAAAACCTCCTTTTTTATATGGGCGTGCTATATCGGTTTACTGTATTAAAGTAATAAACGATATAGAAAAAGAACTCAACGCCATTATTCTCATTGAGTCCGAAATCCCACTAATGACATTCTAATTTTATATCCTTAACAGAGATTTGTCCAGAATAAATTTATAAATATTCATAAATCACCGGAAAGCCGTATCATATTTTGCATAAAAAAATGCGGAAAGCACTGTCATTCCCGCTCAACCGACACCAAAGTATAGCCTGCCTGCGTTATAACCTCGCGCAGCTTTTCCTCGTCCGGCTCCTCCTCGGCGGTAATCACCGTCTGATTCTTTTTGTGTGAGGATTTAACCTTTTTCACCGTAAAATTCGCCCTGATTGCGTCGTTTACATGCGCCTCGCACATTCCGCACGCCATACCTTCAATACCGAGAATTACTTTAATCATTCCGCACCTCCGCGTCGTTTATTGCTTCAATAATACTATAATCTATGCAAAAAATCAAACAAACATGGACGGCAGTGCCGCATTTATGCTATACTTTTTCCATAATTACGCCACCGATAAAATTCCGCGGAGGAACAACATGCTTTACGACAAGGATATACGCGAGCCTCTTTTTGACTATCTTGAAGAGCGTTTCGGAAAATCAAGAATATTCGAGGAGGTTCCCATGTCCAGGGCGAGAGCCGACGTGATGATGGTTCTGCCAAACGAGCTTGTGGGAATCGAAATAAAGAGCAGCGTTGACACCTATGAGCGCCTCAAGGGACAGGTGCGCAACTACAACAAATTCTGCGACCGCTGCTACGCCGCCGTCGGTCTGCGCCACGCAAAGCATATATCGGAGCACATTCCGGACTTCTGGGGAATCCTCTGTATTTATGAGGACAACCGCCGCATTATAATAGAAGAGCTTCGCGAGGCTCTTTCCAACCCAAAGCTCAATCCCGATTTTCAGCTCAGCCTTCTCTGGAAAAACGAGCTTTCCAATATCCTTGCTCAAAACAGCCTTCCAAAATACCGCCAGCAGAGCAAGGCGTTTGTGCGCAAAAAGCTTATAGAAAAAGTCCCCGCGTCTCTGCTGAAAAAGCAGATGTGCGAGGAACTATTTGAACGGGATTATACGGTGTGGGAGGATTAATCTCCCATTGATTTAATTTCCAAAAGCTTGTAGTACAGTTCGGGATTTCTTGTGACAATTATTTTTAATTCATTGACCACACGGGTTACAATCTGATACAGCATTCCGAGCGCGCTGTAATAGCTTTCCCGCGCCTTCAAGCTTCCGTTTTCGTCATACCAAAAATTTTCATCCATAACAAATACAACCTTAGAAAACTCCTGCCCTATAACATCATGCGCATTTTTATCGCTGATATCAATCAAATTTATATATGGATCTTTTTCTTCATCTATTTTAGAAGTTGTATAAGTTATTGACCTCCAACCATTAGCCCTCAACAAATCTATATATGATTTAATATCGTAACCTCTTTCTATAAACTCAATACTCACGCAATCATAATTCAAATTGTCATGGCTTCTTCCTATATTCATAAGATTCGTAATAAAGGATGCCATTGATTTATTAGTTCTTATTTTATTTTTAAGATTTTTGGTAGAGCTAAATGCCTCATGATAATTTTTCTCAAGATAATCACTGATATTACGAGTTTCCCCATCTCGCAAAAATTGTTTAACATCATATGAAAATATTACAGGAATTTTATTTTCCACTGCCTTCTTCGTGATTTCACATAGCTGTCCTTCCCGTATCCTTTGTGCCTCATCAACAAAAATACAATCGCAACCAGCAAGCGCAAATATTGCTACCCATGAATTAACAGTTCCGATTGAAATTATATTCCAATGATACTTACCATTTAACCTTTCATGTCCTTCATTCAGCTTCCCGCAATGGATTATCAATACCCTCTTGCCCGCCCGCATCAACTCCTTAGCAACATCATACAACAACAAAGTTTTTCCGGTCCCGGCATTCGCCGAAATACACGAAAACATAAAAGGATGTTTTGACATTTCGTCCAGTATTTCATTCTTTGCGTTCCGCTGTCCGGGAGTTAAGAAGTATTCATTATTAATAAATTTGTCCGTAGAATTAAAAGGCGATATCAAGTAATTTGACGGAACAAACAGCAAATCGGGATTGGCGCTGTAATCAACTGTTTGATAAATCAAAATCTTTGCCGCTGCGTCCGCAGATATCTTTGTAATAGAATCGTCCTCAATATCATACTGATAAAAACCGTCATTTTCCACATATGTAAAAATTATTATCGGCATTCCCAAAAATTTCAAATAGTGATAGTTCATTGCCATTTGCTTATGAACTTTTTCTTCAACTTTGCCACTTAACTCACTTTTCAACTCAATATTAAGAATATACTCGTTTCCAAACCGTAATAAATCGAATTCTTTTCCTATCTGTTCTATTGAATAGCCAACAAAAAAGCCGTCAAATTGCCTGAATCCGCATCCTTTATTTTTCATAGCATTGCAAAAGGATTGTAATGTATTAATTTCGTGGCTTTTTAAAATCCGAAATTTGCCGTTTGCGTTAAGTCCCGACTGTTCAAGCGCGCAAGAACCATCGATAACAGATATTAAATTATACGGCTTCATAGGTTTCATCTCTTTTCAGTAAATTTTTATTTCATCTGGTCAACAAATTTAATCTCTCCGGTCAGAATATCTACCGCGACAAGATACCCGAAAACCATATGAACTTCTCCGTTATTAAAGCTGTCATACCTTAAGCAGGTGACCGCCCAGCAATTACCGAATTCTCCGCAAACTCCGACGGCTGTCCTGATTTCCTCCCAGCCGGTTTCTTCGTAGTTTTCTTCAAGATAGACCTTAACAGCCTTAACGGCTTCCTCCTCCGAAAGCATATTTGCAATATCATTACTGTCAAGCATGGAATCAAACCTAAAATTTGCTGCCGTAAATATTCCGTCCTCATTATAGGTAACGCTCCCAATCCAAAATCGAACCTCATCATTTATATTCTGATATATATCAATGGACGTATCCCATTGCTGCCAAACGGCTTTAAACTCAAGCTTTGATTTTGTATCCTTATCGCACCATTTGTCAATAAGCTTTTCAGCGTCGGCAAGCAAAGTTTCCGTATCATTGTACGGCTTCATATCCTCCGCCATAACACCCGTGTAATCCTTATCCGGCAAATCGGTATTTTTTATATGGCACAGCTCCTGCGTATCCGCGTCAAAGCTGTACAAAAAACCTTTATCGTCCTTATATATGGCTTCCCGATAATAGTTTTCATCCTGATATTCCGAGGAATCTGGCGCCAAATAATACATCTTCTCTCCGTTAATCTCAACGTCCTTATTCGCGGCTATTCTCTCTCTATAATCGGAGTCCGGTCGAGCTTGAAGCTTCATTGTCAACCCAACTGATGCTCCGACAACAGCCACCGTTGCCGCCACCGAAACAATAGCAATCACCAATGCTTTTTTGTTCATAGAAAGACACCTCCTACTCTAAAGATATGCCTTGATTTCCAAACGGTTGAACCGTATCCACAAAAGTTTTTCCTAACAAATTATTTACTCCCGAATAGTCCCCGTAAAAATAGTCGCCGCTGTAAATAAAAGAATTGATATTTCCCATTGTAGCATCCACACGGACAACAGAAATCAGCAGAACAAACAGTAAAATAAAAGTAAATATTTTATTATTTGATAATCGTATCATAATCATTGGCTTTACTTTCTATCTTTTGTACTACTATTATTATATACAGTTCCTAACTTTAGGTCAATTATTTTTATATCAATATATTAACAGCTCTCTATACATAGAAAAATGCGGGCAATATTTCATTCGCCCGCATAGTCTCCACCGACGGCCATCTCCATACCCAACGCGCTTTTTGCCGCTCCCTCAAGCCAAAGCCTGATATACATCGCAATCGGCGACGCCTCCGGAAGCACCCGGATTCCGAGCTTCCCGTATTCGCGGCAGCTCTCGTAATCGGGGCCTCCCGTGGCTCCCGTAAGATATACGGGAATACCGCGTTTTGCCGCCTCCGCCGCAAGCGCGCGAAGCGATTCCGATTCCGTACAGAGCGTCCCCGAGTGATAGCTGCCGAGCAATACGGCGCGCGTGCCCTCGGATAAATCGGGATATTTCATTCCCGGATATGGACTTATCCACATAACGCCCGATTCCTTGGCGCAGTTATCCCCAATCTCATAGTGTTTTCCGCTGTTTTTTTCCGAATAATTTTTATTATAAAAAAACTGTCCGTCCTCAAAATACCCGAAATACGAATCTCCGCAGCTATAAAGATAATCACTTAAAGGCAGGTGCGGCATGAGGCGGCTCCCCCTGTGAATCCTGCACGGCTCGTCCGAGTTCGCATAAGGTACAAAAACGCCGCGTCCGTACCTTCCGGCGATAAAATCCACCGCCGCCGCCATATTGACAAGACCGTTTGCCCTTGAATCCTCCAGAACATAATTGCTGCACACAAGCATCACCGGCGCGCAGTCAAGCCCCAGCGTATACGAAAGCATTGCGGCGGTATACTGAACCGTATCGCTTCCGTGAGTCACGATAATCCCGTCATAATCCGCCGAAAGCCCCTCCTTTACGGAGGCAAGAAGCCTCGGATAATAGGAGCAGTCCATATTTTCGCTCAGAACCGTATACGGCTCCGCCGTGTCGAACTCCGCGCCGCCGCCGTATTTTTGCCTGTATGCGTCAATCAGTCTGTACGGCTTGGCGCAGTCAGGCGAGATATAATCCCCCGATACGGTGCTGCCTATCGTCCCTCCGGTAAAAATAACAAGAATTTTCATAAATTAATTTTCCTTTCTCAGTGCCAGAATGTCGTCCACAATCCTGCTCACACATCCGATATAGCTCTCGGTGTTTTTTATATCGTCCTTGGTAAAATAATATGTGAAATAAGGAATTTCTCCGTTTGTAAACCTCATGCGGCTGCCCATGCCGCTTATAAGCGGCGGTATCCCCGAAGCGTCGAGCTTCGCCTGCGGATACATCTTGATTTTCATATCCTTATGACTGCCCTTTATCTCCATAATATACGCCTCGTGAGCGCGCGATTTGATAAGCGCTATCTGCATCAGATTCATCGCCGACTTAGGAATGTCCCCGTAGCGGTCCGTCAGTTCGTCGGTCATGTCCGACAGCTCCTCACTTGAGGTAATCGCGGCAATTCTTTTGTATATATCAAGCTTCTGGCTCTCGTTGCGTATATAAGACGCCGGAACAAAAGCGTCCGCATCTATATCCACAACCGTTTCGTAATCCTCATGAGTGGCGATTCCCTTAAGGTTTGCAACTGCCTCATTGAGCATCTTGCAGTACAAATCATAGCCCACGGATTCCATATGCCCGTGCTGCTCCGCCCCGAGGAGATTGCCCGCGCCGCGGATTTCCAAATCCTTCATAGCGATTTTGAAGCCGGAGCCAAGCTCCGTAAACTCGCGTATCGCGCTCAGCCTCTTCTCCGCCACCTCACGCAGCAGCTTATCCCTCCTGTAAAAAAGAAAGGCGTACGCCGTCCTTCCCGACCTTCCCACGCGCCCGCGGAGCTGATAAAGCTGTGAAAGACCGAAGCGGTCTGAATCGTGGATAATAATTGTGTTTACATTGGGAATGTCAAGTCCGGTTTCGATAATAGTCGTAGATACAAGCACGTCGATTTCACCGTTGACAAAATCCACCATAATCTGCTCGAGCCCGCGCTCGCTCATCTGTCCGTGCGCAAAGGCTATGTTCGCCTCCGGCACAAGCTTTCCGATTGACGCCGCCATCTCCTCTATTCCCTGAACCCTGTTGAAAACATAGTATACCTGACCGCCCCTCGCAAGCTCGCGGTTTATTGCCTCCCTTACCATTTCCTCGTCAAACTCGGTAACGAAGGTCTGAATCGGAAGTCTGTCCACCGGAGGCTCCTCGAGCACGCTCATGTCCCTTATTCCTACAAGGCTCATATGCAGGGTCCGGGGAATCGGGGTCGCCGTAAGAGTAATAACGTCCACGTTTTCCTTGAGCTGCTTGATTTTTTCCTTGTGCGCGACGCCGAAGCGCTGTTCCTCATCCACTATCAGCAGTCCCAAGTCCTTGAACACAACGTCCTTTGACAAAATACGGTGGGTTCCGACAACGACGTCCACAAGCCCTTTTTTGAGGTTTGCGGCGGTATCCTTAATCTCCTTTGGCGTACAGAATCTCGAAAGCATACGGACATTTACGCCGAAATCCTTCATTCTCTGGTCAAAGGTCGTAAAATGCTGCTTCGCAAGAATGGTCGTCGGCACGAGGTAGGCGACCTGCTTGCCGTCCTGAACAGCCTTGAACGCGGCGCGAAGCGCGATTTCCGTTTTGCCGAAGCCCACATCGCCGCAGACAAGGCGATCCATGATTTTGCGGCTCTGCATATCATGCTTGACGTCCTCTATCGCCGTAAGCTGGTCTGCGGTTTCCTCATACGGAAAAAGCTCCTCGAATTCCCGCTGCCACGGCGTATCCTCGCTGAAAACATAGCCCTCCTTCTGCTGCCTTATTGCATACAGGCGCACAAGCCCGTCCGCGACCTCCCTGACTGCGGTTCTCACCCTGCTCTTTGTTTTCACCCACTCGGAGGACCCGAGCTTATTAAGCTTCGGCTTCTTCGCGTCAGAATCGGCGTATTTCTGAATCAGATCAAGCTGTGTGGCAAGTATATACAGATTCCCGCCGCCTGCGTACTCGATTTTGATATAATCCTTTTCTATTTTATCCACTTCCAGCTTTTCGATACCGCGGTATATGCCCAAGCCGTGATTTTCATGAACCACATAATCTCCGACATTAAGCTCCGCGAAGCTTGCGATTGCCTTACCCTGATAGGTCCGTTTGCGGCGGCGCTCCTTTCGCGCCACGCCGAAAATATCGTCCTCCGCGACGGCGACAAAACGGATTTGCGGATATTCGTAGCCCTTGCGCAGCTTGCCGTAGGTGGTCATAACCTCTCCCGGCACAAGCGCCCTGTCCTGATTTTCGGAATAAATCGCGGTCACGCCGTTATCACGCAAATCCGACGCAAGCCTCTGCGCTCTCGCTCTCGACGAGGACACCAATAAAATCCTGTATTTTTGCTTCTTCCATGCCGCAATATCCGAAACAAGCGTCTCAAAGGAGCTGTTGTACGAGCCTATACCCTTTGCGTCAATGTTAAAATGCCCCGCCACGTCAAGAAGCGGTATTTTGCAGTCCAGCGCTGACACCGCCATAGCTCTGCGCGCTCCTATTCTGGAATAAAGCTCGCCCTTGGTGTAAAGAACCTTCGTCTGTCCCGGCAGAATATATCCCTTTTCGAGGCGGTGACTCATACTCTCCGAAAACTCCGTTTCCACCACCCGCATTTTTTCCTCAAGACGGTTCGGCTCGTCAAGAACGATTAACGTATTTTCTATGTCAAAATAATCTATAAACGATACCGTTTTCTTGGCAAAAAAAGTGATATAGCTGTCACAGCCGCTTAAATCCTGCTGACCGATAAGCTTATCTTTGAGTTCCTCCAGAACCTTGCAGATGCGCTCCGCCTCCACTATACGCCCCGTTCCGGTAAGCGCTTTGGCGTGGCGCTTCGTTTCATCCGTGACGGCACTTATTCCGTCTCCGAGATTATCGCTTATTATAAGCTCCGTGGCGGGAAAAATATCAAGCCGCCCGATATTTTCTATCGAGCGCTGGCTCTCCGCGTCAAAGCTTCTCATGGAATCGACCTCGGAATCCCAAAGCTCGATACGGTACGGATTTTCCGCCGTCAAAGGGTAAACGTCTATGATTCCTCCCCTGACCGCGAACTGCCCTCCGAGCTGCGCAAGCGCGGCACGTTCATAGCCCATATCCACAAGCTCCCGACAGAAATCCTCCACGTCAAGCTCGTCGCCGATAGCGACATGAAGCGTATGACGCCCGAATACCTCCGGCGGAAGAAGCTTATCCATACATCCGTCCACAGTCGTGATTACCGTAAGCTCGCCGCCGTTCATAAGTCTGTCAAGCACCTCAAGGCGCTCCTTTACAAGCTGGTTGCCGTGAATATCGGCGCTGTAGAAAATAAAGTCCTTCGCCGGATAATACACCGTATTCCTGTCAATTCCCCTTAAATCCTCATAAAGCTCCCTTGCCCTGACCTCGCTGTGCGTGATCACAAGGCGCAGCTTGAAATCCCCGCCCAAAGCGGAGATAAAATGGGGCTTTTGCTGGTCTACACAGCCAAAAGCCACCGGAACCCTGCCCGATTTCTTCAGGCAGTCCTTTATGTCGTTATAATATGCCAGCTCTCTCGCCGGCGTATCCCATATACTCATTTTCCCAAACTCCAGATTTCTTATGCGTACGCAAAAAGCCCGTTTAACCGTTATACCTGTTCATCGCCGTATCGCATCCCTCGGCAAGCATACACTCCACCGCACTGCACGCTCTCTTTATTCCGTCCTCCACCAGTTCCTCGTCCGCCGCGTCAAAACGCCCCAGAACATAGTCCGCCAAATCCATGTGGGCGGGCTTTCCGCCGACGCCGAATTTAAGCCTCGGAAATCCCTCCGTACCGAGATGCGCGATTATGCTCTTTATCCCGTTGTGCCCTCCTGCGCTGCCCTTCTTTCGCACGCGCAGCTTTCCCACTTCAAGGCTTATGTCGTCAAAAAGAACAATGATACGCTCCGGCTCAACCTTATAGTAATCGGCTGCCGCCCTCAGGCACTCGCCGCTTAAGTTCATATATGTCTGCGGCTTGATTAAAATCACCTTTTCTCCGGCGATAACACCCTTGCCGAGCAGCCCTTTATGCTTACGCTCGGATACTTCTATATTATGGCTCGCGGCAAGAGCGTCAAGCACCCGGAAGCCTATGTTATGCCTTGTTTTATTGTATTTAGGCTCAGGATTTCCGAGTCCCGCTATTATATACATATTCTGCACACCTCAATCCGAATTTTTACGTATTTTAAAATCGGTACGGCTTCCCATCGCCTCGGACACCTCGGAAATGGTGATGAAAGCTTTTGCGTCAATTGAATTAATGACATTTTTCATACGGGTAATCTGAAAACGGTTCACGACAAAATAGATTATCGTCTGCTCTTTTCCGCCGTAATAACCCTTTGCGTCAATATGAGTAATTCCGTGCCCGAAGGTTTCGGAAAGCATTTTGCTCACCTCGTCCGCTTTATTTGTAATTATCATTGCGGATTTAGCTTTGTCAAAGCCCTCCACGATAAAGTCAACCGTCTTGATTGCCGCGGCGTAAGCCAGTACGGAATAAAGAGGAAGCACGAAGCTTTTCAGCAGAATTCCCGTAATAATATACAAAACAACATTGTACACCATGACAAAGCTGCCCACCGTAAGCCCTATTTTCCGGGCAAAAATAACCGCCAGAACCTCGACGCCGTCTATCGCGCCGCCGAAGCGTATGGTAAGACCGCTTCCTATTCCCGAAATAAGTCCTCCGAATATGGCGCATAACAGCAAGTCCTTTCCGGCAATCGGCGAAGCCGTGCTTACGTCAATCGGAAGCACATATGTAATTATGTATGACGCGACGGAGTAAACCGCCACCGCATAAAGCGAGTACACCGTAAACACAATCCCCTGTTTTTTCAGTCCGAATATAAACAGCGGCACGTTAAGCACCAGCAGGAAAAAGGACAG
Source organism: Butyrivibrio sp. (assembly GCA_014799955.1). GTDB lineage: Bacteria > Bacillota > Clostridia > Lachnospirales > Lachnospiraceae > Eshraghiella. The sequence goes on from JAAVHB010000098.1 coordinate 14,778, forward strand.
CGACAGATAATCCGGAGTTACCTGCCACAAAAGCATTGACGTTCCCGAAATTCCGCTGTCATACAAATGTACCGGAGCCAGAAACAACGTAACGCCTAACGAATTGATTATTCCCGCGGCTAAAAGAACAATGAAGTTGGCCGGTTTGAGCATCTTTATTGTGTCGCGCATATTTATGTTTCCTTTCACTGTTGCTGCGCTGCTTTTCAGCGCATAATGGTACGCCCGGAGTGAGCGACTATTACTATTTTATATCATTTCCCGCAGTTTAACAATTAAATTTTTGCCGGATTGCCGCTATTGAATTAAAATTATTGAATTCTCGCCGATTAAATGATATGATACAAGCGTAAAAAGGTAATGCTTTCATAATGATCTATATCAAAGGAGATGATTTTTTTTGGACCCAAGCGTCGCGGCGCAAATAATCGCGCTCATCGTGCTTCTTATCCTGTCGGCTTTTTTTTCGTCGGCGGAAACTGCTTTCGTATCGGTAAACCTTATCCGTATGCGTTCGCTTGCCGAAGACGGCAGTAAACGCGCCAAAAAGGTACTCAAAATCGCGTCGGATTCGCCTAAAATGCTCAGCGCAATCCTTATCGGCAACAACATCGTAAACATATCGGCGTCGTCGTTGGCGACCACTATCTCTTTAGCCATATGGGGCAAGGCGTCCGTCAGCATCGCAACGGGAATCCTTACATTTATCGTTCTGATTTTCGGCGAGATTTCGCCCAAAACGATTGCGACAACCTACGCCGATAAAATAGCTCCCGCCTACAGCGGAATCATATGGGCGCTTATGGTTGTTCTTACGCCGGTTATTTTTATAATAAACAAGATTTCAAAGGGTGTACTTTTCATTTTCGGCTTCGACCCCAACAAGCATAAGGTCTCAATCACGGAGGACGAGCTTCGCACCATCGTTGACGTAAGCCGTGAGGAGGGAATTATCGAGAACGACGAGCACGAAATGATAAGCAATGTTTTTGATTTCGGAGATTCGCAGGCAAAGGACGTAATGATTCCGCGAATCGATATGACCTGCATATCAGCGGACAGCACTTACGACGAGATAATTTCAGTTTTCAGGGAATACAAATACACTAGACTGCCCGTTTACGAGGAGTCCGTGGACAATGTTATAGGAATAGTCAACGTCAAGGATTTGCTTCTCTGCGAAAAAAACGACGGTTTCAGCGTGAAAGAAATCCTGCGCAAACCCTATTACACATACGAATTCAAAAATATATCCGAGCTTATGGAGGAGCTTCGCAAAACCTCCAACAACTTTACCGTCGTTGTGGACGAGTACGGCTCCACAGTCGGCATGATTACTCTTGAGGATTTGCTGGAGGAAATCGTTGGCGACATACGCGACGAATACGACGAGGACGAAGAGGACGACATTGTACATCTTGGCGAAAATGAATATCTTCTTTCCGGTTCGGTCCGGCTTGACGATATCAGCGATATCCTAAAGCTCCCCGAAGCCGACGAGGCGTGCGACGACTATGATTCCGCAGGCGGTCTTATCATTAAGCACCTTGAACGTCTTCCCCAGAACGGAGACGAGGTGGACTTTGAGGACTTCCGTCTTGTCGTAGAGGAATGCGACAAAAACCGCATAATCAAAATCCATGCTTATATCACGCCCAAAGAATCCGATTCTTCAGAGCAATAACAAATATATATAAAATTCATCCAAGGAGGAAACCATGAAGAAAATTTTAAAGGAATTCAAGGAATTTATTTCAAGGGGAAACGTGCTTGACCTTGCGGTCGGCATGATTATAGGCTCCGCTTTTACCGCAATCGTATCGTCTTTGGTAGCGGACGTATTCACCCCCATCCTCGGCTTCCTGATTCCGAACGGCGGCTTCGCCAACTTAAACGGAATCGGACCGGGCTTCAACTTCGGCAATTTTATCAACGCCCTGCTTACCTTCCTGCTCACGGCAATCTGCCTGTTCATCGTCGTAAAGGCAATCAACGGACTGCGCAGCATCGGCAAGAAAAAGGAGGAACCCAAGGAGGAGGCTCCCACCACCAAGGTATGCCCCTTCTGCAAGACCGAGATACATATCGACGCTACCAAGTGCCCTCACTGTACGTCGGATTTGGACAAGTAATACTGAAATTTGAAATGAAAAAGGGAGGCGGAAACGCCTCCCCTTTTAAACCTCTATGTATTATTTCGTTGTATACCATCTTTTGAGCGTCTGCTCCGCGAGCTTTCCGTACACGGTAAAATCCCTGTTTTCCCGCGCTTTCTCAATCGGCGGCATATACGCCTTCCAGTCCCACCAGAAATAACCGCAGAACCAGTCCAAGTCCCATGTAGCCTCCATCGCGGTTTCGTAGAAATCGGACTGCTCCTGCTCGTCAATGGGCTTGTCAGGTCTGTCCTTGAAGTCCCAAGGATACATCGAGCAGCCGCTCTCGTTTCTGATTCCTATTTCGGCGAACATAATCGGTCTTTTATATTTCTCATGGCACAGTTTTAAGCACTCAATTACGGGGCGCCAGCTTTCACGCATCGTGTCGATTCCCTTATTTTCCTCGGTCGTAACCGGATAATAAGCGGAGATTCCGATTAAATCAACCGCCTCGAGCCAGTCAAAGCGCAGCTCGTCGCCGTGATTTATATTGTGCATGATGATTCCGTGATAAACCTCTCTGACCTTTGACACCATGTCCACGCAGTATTCCGACTGCTTGTCCATGCCCGCCATCTCACAGCCCGTGCAAAGCATTTCGCAGCCGAGCCGCTCCGCCATTTCTGCGTAATAGAGCATGAAATTATTGTAGGAAGCAAACCACTTTTCCCAGTAATGCGAGTATTCCTCGGCAGGGAAATCAATACGCGCCCGCCATGCATTGTCAAGACAGTTGACCATCGGCTTTAAGCAGACCTTAAGTCCGAGCGACTTCGCCTTGCGCACGGCAAACTCGATTTCCGCGTCCGTCTGCGTCCTGTCATAGAGCGAAAATACCACGGTGCTGGCAAATGTTTCCTGCCATCCGTTGACCGTAATGCATATCCAGTCAAGACCGTTTGAAGCAAGCCTCTCCATGGACGCTTCGCCGTTTTCGCACATAATTTCTCCGGGCTTTGAAAAAAAGCCCCATGTATATCCCTTGCAAAAAATATCCTTATTCATAGTCCGTTCCTTCTGTAGAAATCTCCGCACAGCCAAATACCCTGCGGCAATAAAATATGCGGTTTTAGTTCACCTCATATTACAGTATAAAACAGAAGATGTCAACAAAAAAAAAAGCGCCGGCACCGTAGTTAATCGGTATTTGCGCGGCTTTCACGAGCCGCTGGATTTATAGCTCCGCACGCCGAAACGCCAGAAGCCGTATGCTGGTATTATAAAAAGCATAGCTAAGAGCGGCACAAATATGTAAAAAATATTTTCGCTCCGACCCGTCAGGTACAAAAAAGGATAATACTGAACGGGAGCGTACGGAATTACGAAGGTCGTAAGGCGCAGTATTTTTTTGCCGTAAATACCGAGCGGATATTTACCGAACTCGCGCGCGCCGTCGGTAAACACGTTCATTATTTCCAGACTGTCCAGCGTGAAAAAGCATAGTGCCGCGTATATCAGAAAAATTCCCGCAAAAAGCGCCGTGCCGCCCAAAAGCATGAAAAACACCGCAAGCACGCGCCCCGCCGTCCATGTTACGCCGCCCTTTACGATTCCGTAAACAAGCATCACTACAGCCTGCAAGAGTCTGGCAATTCTCGTAAACTCGAATTTGCTGCCGAGCACCTGCAAAATCTCGCCTCGCGGACGGACAAGCAGCCTGTCAAATTCTCCGCCCCTCACAGTTCCTGAGAAAGCGTCAAACCCCCTTGCCCACATCTCCGCAAGAGTGTAGCCCATCAGAAAAACCGAAAAACACAGAATTACCTCGCCGTAGGTAAAGCCCTTTACCCCGTGAAATCTCCGGAACATAAAATACACGCCGATAAGCACATTGAACGCCGTCAGAAACTGCCCTATCGCGGTGAGAAAAAACGACATTTTATACTGCATCATGCTTCGTATATTTATTGAAACATAATGAAAAAACAATTTTAAAGGATTAACTCTTTTCATACCGTCAGCCTCCCTGTATCACGGCTTTTTTTTCGCCGCGTCCGCACAAAAGCCTGCCCGCAAGCACAATCGCCGCAAGCCATACAAGCTGAAGAACGATTGCCTTTATCATTTCTTCGCTGTCCATACTTCCGCTGTAAATGCGCAGCGGTACGTTTTCCATCGCCGCAAACGGCAGCAGTTCCAATACTTTCTGTACTCCCGAAGGGAAAAACGGCAGAGGTATTATCTGTCCCGCCAAAAGCTCCACCGAGCACGTGAAAACGATGCGGACTCCCTGAGGTGACACGGTAAAAAAACTGACTCCGTACACTAACATACAGAAAGCCACCGTAACCGTAAATCCGAGTATCATCGTAACCGCAAAAAGAACGAAATGCCACAAGTCAGCCGGAGCGTCAAGCCCGTAGGGTTTTGGCAGAAACGCAGCAACAATGAGTATCGGCAGGCATCTTAAGACCGCCCTTGAAAGCCTGTTTGCCGCGCTTCTTACGAACCACATATTATAGATGCCTATGGGTCTGCAAAGCTCATAGGCAATGCTGCCTCCCACTATCGAATCAAAAATTTCGTATTCAACCATCCACGCCGCAAACAGCGCCAGAAACGCCTGCTGAAGCCATATATACGTGGCCGTCGCACCAAACGCCATCGGAAACGCCGCCGGATTGCTCTCGTAAAACGCCCTATATGTAAAAATACTCATCGCGCCCCACACAAACTGAGTGATCAGTCCGGCAAACGCCGCTGCTCTGTACTGCAAGCCCATAACAAAGCGCAGCCTGAAAAAAGCAAAATATTTTTTCATTGCCGCACCCCCTATATGTCATACTCGCGGTAAAGCTGCGCCACCGTTTCGTCGATTCCGCTTTCTCCGCCCTTTATGCCGTCGATTGAACCGTCCATAAGAATACGACCCTTGCCAATCAGTATTATACGCTTTGTCAGCGCCTCAATATCCTGCATATCGTGGGTTGTGAGAATCACCGTTGTTTTGTGAAGCCTGTTCTGCGTCAGAATGAATTCGCGCACCGCCAGCTTTGAAACCGCGTCAAGCCCTATCGTCGGCTCGTCCAGAAAAAGTGTGTGCGGCGAGTGCAGAAGCGACGCCGTCAGCTCGCAGCGCATACGCTGTCCGAGCGAAAGCTGCCTTGCCGGAGTTTTTAAAAGCTCGCCGAG
>JAAVHB010000099.1 GCA_014799955.1 Butyrivibrio sp.
AGCGGTGCAGATACTCCTACCGGCGACAGCGCAGCAACAACTGCTCTTATCCTTGCAGCAGTAGCAGCTCTTGCAGTAGCAGCAACTGTTTCTGTTAAGAAGTTCGCAGCAGAGAGATAATTAAAGCAATTTAAGATTGAATTAATTAAGCTTATTAATCCCGCGCGGTTTTGCCGTGCGGGATTTTGCTGATGTGCGGACGTATAATGTAAATTTAAAATTTTATGCGAGGTATTAAAATGGGATTTAAGGAAAAAACATATGAGCTGACGGCCAAAAATGTTATTGCAAATCTTGCAAAAAGAAATATGGAGGGATTTTACTGCGCGACTAAGGAGGACGCCGTAAAATGCGCGCTTTCTTTGATGGAGGAGGGAGCCGTAATTGCGTGGGGAGGCTCCGAATCCGTGAAGGAATGCGGACTGATGAGCGCGATTTCGGACGGAAAATACAAGCTGATTGACCGTTCGGCGGCCGTTACGCCGCAGGAGCAGAGAGAGCTTTTTGCGAAAACGGCAATGAGCGATTATTATCTTATGGGAACGAATGCGATTACGCTTGACGGACAGCTTGTGAATATTGACGGAAACGGCAACCGGCTTGCTTCGCTTATACACGGACCGAGGAATGTAATTATAATCGCGGGAATGAACAAGGTAGCGGCTGACGTGGAGTCGGCTTACAAAAGAGTTAAAACAGAGGCGTGCCCGCCGAACGCGGTGAGACTTGACAGGAAGCTTCCGTGCGCGGCAACCGGAGTGTGTGCCGACTGTCTTGCCGAGGAGTGCTTCTGCAATCAGATTGTCGTGACAAGAAGAAGCGGTCACGCGGGCAGAATCAAGGTTATTCTTGTAGGAGAAACGCTCGGTTATTAGTATGAGCCTTTTTTAATATTAAATTCATATGAAAGAAATGTTTTTTTTGCCACTTCTTTCCCTGCCAGAATATCGGACAGAATGACGCAGGCGGTGGAACCGAGAAGCTTGGCGTCGTACTTTATCGTCGTTATGGACGGTACATAGTTTTCGAGGGTGTTGCTGTGATAGCAGGATGAAAGTTCAACCTGTCCGGGAATATCGACGCCCTTTTTGCGCAGCTTGGTATAAGCCCAGAAGCTTATTACCTCGTCGTTGCAGACGATGCTGTCTACGCCGAAGCCGAGCAGAGCGTCAACAATCTGCTCAGCCTGAGTCTGGCTGTCAACATCGTGAAATATAATTCTGGGGTCTATTTTTATATTGGAGCAGCGCAGCGCCTCGCAGTAGCCTTCAAACCGGCGAACGTTGACAATGTTCTGGTCGTGGCTGCTTAAAAACGCAATTCGGCGGCGGCCTTTCATCACGGACATCATTGTAAGCTCCTTGCAGGCTTCCTCATGGTCGTTGTCAACCTGAACAATGTCTGCGTCGTGTACGCAGCCAAGAGTGACAAACGGCACGCCTGCCTTCTTGAGATAAGCGGCGGTAATATCGTCGTTGTAGGTACGCGTGAGGATTACGCCGTCGATTTTGTGAGCTTCAACAAGACTGCGCAGATGCTTCAAATCCCTGTAATCGGAGTAAACGAGCAGTACTTCACAGCCTGCGAGGTCTGCGGCTTCGCATACGCCCATTGTGCAGGCCTGAAAATACGATAATTCTATAATACCCTTGTCAAGCGGGACAACAATGGCTATCATCCCGGTGCGGGTGTGATTTTCAAGATATGCGGTATTCATATTGTTCCCTCAAAATTTTATATTTCTATGCAGATATTTTATCACTTGTCCGAAAAAAAATCAATGCGGCAATTCTGCTATAATATGACAGCAAAAAATATTAATAAATTGTGTACAGGAATGTTTTTATAATGTATACTTTAACTTAAGAGACTACTTTAAGGAGGATAAAACTATATGACTAACCAAACCGACATTAAGGTTCTTGATGATATTTTGGAAGCGCATGAGTACAATCCGAGTCAGATAATCGCTATTATGCAGGACATTCAGAAGGAATGCCGGTATCTGCCTCAGGACGCGCTTTGCTATATCGCCGGGAAGCTTAATATCAGCGAAGCGAAAGTATATGGAGTAGCTACCTTTTATGAAAATTTTTCATTGGAGCCGAAGGGCAAATATGTGATTAAGGTATGCGACGGAACGGCTTGTCATGTCCGGAAATCAGTTCCGATTCTTGAGGAATTCCGCAAGATTCTTGGCGTGAGCGCGGAGTCGCCTACGACCAAGGACGGGCTTTTTACCGTGGAGACGGTATCATGCCTTGGCGCGTGCGGACTTGCGCCCGTGTGCACGGTAAACGATGCGGTCAATCCGGCAATGACGCCGGAGAAGGCACGGGAGCTTATAGACGGAATAGTAAAGGAGGAGCAGAATGGTAATTGATTCCAGAGACGCGATGAGCGCGGCACGCGAGGAATTCAGATGCGCTCTTAACGCGCAGAAGAAGCAGATTCTTATCTGTGCGGGTACGGGCTGCGTGGCGGGCGGTTCGTTGAAAATATATGAAAAAATCAGGAATGTTATAGAGGAAAAAGGGCTTGAATGTCAGGTGAGGCTTGAGAAGGAGCCTCATGACGGAAGCATAGGTCTTAAAAAAAGCGGCTGTCACGGCTTTTGCGAGATGGGACCGCTTATGCGTATCGAACCTATGGGATGGCTCTATGTTAAGGTTAAGGAAGAGGACTGTGAGGAAATAGTTGAACGCACAATCCTTCACGATGAGGTTGTGGACAGGCTTGTATACAAGGATAAGGACGGAAATCCCTATATTAAGCAGTCGGAGATACCGTTTTATAAGCAGCAGACGAGAATAGCGCTTGAGCATTGCGGGCATATCAACGCCGAGTCAATCAAGGAATACATAGCCGAGGGCGGCTACGGCGCGCTTGAAAAGGCACTTTTTGAAATGACAAGTCATGATATAGTTGACGAGGTTTCAAAGGCGTCGTTAAGAGGACGGGGAGGCGGAGGCTTCCCGACGGGGCGCAAGTGGGCGCAGGTGCTTGCTCAGACAGAGCCCGTTAAATACGTTGTCTGCAACGGCGACGAGGGCGACCCCGGCGCGTTCATGGACCGCTCCATGATGGAGGGAGACCCTCACAGGGTAATCGAGGGAATGATGATTGCGGGAATCGCGACAGGAGCGCATCACGGCTACATATATGTGCGTGCCGAGTATCCTCTTGCCTGCGAACGTCTGCAGAACGCGATTAATCAGGCTATGGAGCTTGGTATTCTCGGAGAAAATATAATGGGCTCCGGCTTTGATTTTGACCTTAAAATAAGCAAGGGCGCGGGCGCGTTCGTATGCGGAGAGGGAAGCGCTCTCACGGCGTCCATAGAGGGCAACCGAGGAATGCCGCGCGTAAAGCCGCCGAGAACCGTGGAGCAGGGTCTTTTCGGCAAGCCCACAGTGCTTAACAATGTCGAAACATACTGCAACGTGCCTCCTATTATTGCAAAGGGCGCGGATTGGTACCGCGGCTACGGTCCGGAGAACAATCACGGAACCAAGGCGTTTGCGCTCACCGGAAACGTCAACAACACTGGACTTATCGAGGTTCCCATGGGAACGACGCTGCGCAAGGTTATTTTTGATATAGGCGGCGGAGTTAAGGGCGGAGATTTCAAGGCTGTACAGATAGGCGGACCGTCCGGCGGCTGTCTTTGTATAAGCGCGACCGAGGACCATCTGGATATGAATCTTGACTTTGACTCACTTAAAAAGGTGGGAGCGATGATCGGCTCGGGCGGACTTGTCGTTATGAACGACAAGAGCTGTATGGTAGAGGTTGCAAGATTTTTTATGAACTTCACTCAGAACGAATCGTGCGGAAAGTGCGTGCCCTGCCGTGAGGGAACTAAGCGTATGCTTGAGCTTCTTACGGATATTACCGAGGGGCGCGGCACAATGGAGCATATCGAGCTGCTTGAGGAGCTTGCGGATACCATATCCAATACGGCGCTGTGCGGTCTCGGAAAAACGGCGGCATCTCCCGTTGTCAGCACTCTGAAATATTTCAGGGACGAGTATATAGCCCATGTGGTTGAGCATAGGTGCCCGGCGGGACAGTGCAAGGCTTTGGTAAACCTGCGTATAAATCCCGACAAGTGCAAGGGCTGTACAAAGTGCGCGAGGGTTTGTCCCGTGGGGGCAATCACCGGAGAGGTGCGTAATCCTCATGTTATTGACACGGACAAGTGCGTCAAATGCTTTGCCTGCAAGGAAGGCTGTAATTTTGACGCGGTTGAAGAAATGTAGAGGAGGGCGCAAGCATGGGAAAATATATGATAATAGACGGAATCCGTACCGAATTTACGGATGAAAGAAATATTTTACAGGTAATCCACAAGGCGGGAATCCATGTGCCCACGTTCTGCTATTATTCGGATTTGTCCATATACGGCGCGTGCAGAATGTGCGTTGTAGAGGATGAGAGGGGCAATATTATGGCGTCCTGCTCGACACTTCCGAAGGACAAGATGGTTATAAAGACCAACACGGGAAGGCTTCATAATTACCGCAAGATGATTCTTGAGCTTTTGCTCTCGTCGCACTGTCGCGACTGTACGACCTGCGACAAGAACCAGAATTGCAGGCTTCAGCTTCTTGCGAGACGTTTCGGGCTGAACGACATACGCTTCAAGAATACAAGGAAATCCCTGCCGATAGACGATTCCTCGCGTTCAATCGTGAGGGAGCCGGATAAATGCATTCTCTGCGGCGACTGCGTGAGGGTGTGCAACGAGGTTCAGCATGTCGGCGCGATTGATTTTGCGCACAGGGGCGCGGACATGATAGTAAGCCCCGCGTTCGGCAGGAATATCGCCGAAACAGATTGCGTGAACTGCGGTCAGTGCGCGGCGGTCTGCCCTACCGGAGCAATCACCATAAAGACCGACCTTAAGGAAGTCTGGAAGGCCATTTATGAGCCGGGCAAAAGAGTTGTGGCACAGGTCGCTCCGGCGGTGAGAGTGGCAATAGGCGAGGAGTTCGGGCTTGAGCCGGGTAAAAACTCCATCGGCAAAATATTTACGGCAATGAGAATGCTTGGCTTTGACACCGTTTTTGACACCAGCTTTGCCGCCGATTTGACGATAATGGAGGAGGCTGCGGAACTTGTAGAGAAGCTTGAAAAGGGAGATACGAAATACCCGCTTTTCACCTCCTGCTGTCCCGCGTGGATGCGCTTTGCGGAAACGAAGCATCCCGAGATTCTTCCTTATATATCTACCTGCCGTTCTCCTATGGAAATGTTCGGCTCGCTGATTAAGGAGTATTATAAGCCCGCCGACAAGGAATCGGGACTTGAAACCGTGTCGGTTGCGGTAATGCCGTGCGTTGCCAAGAAATACGAGGCGGCAAGAGAGGAATTTGTGCGCGACGGAGTTCCGGACGTGGATTATGTCATTACCACAAAGGAATTAATCCATATGATTCGGGAAATGGGAATCCAGTTCAACGAAATCGAGCCGAGCGCGCCCGATATGCCGTTCTCTATTTCATCGGGTGCGGGAATGATTTTCGGCGTTACGGGAGGAGTTATGGAAGCGGCGCTGCGCCGTGTTGCCGATAAGAACGATTTCGCGCTTAAGGAAATCGAATACAGCGGAATACGCGGTATGGACGGACTTAAGAAGGCGGAGGTTACTCTAGGAGACAAAACCTTAAGGCTCGGAGTCGTAAGCGGTCTCGGAAATGCGGACGCATTGCTTGAGCTTATCGAAAGCGGCGAGGAGCAGTTTGATTTTGTGGAGGTTATGGCGTGTCCTTACGGCTGTGTTGCCGGAGCCGGCCAGCCTTTCAGCCACAAGGCGGACAAGGCGAAGCGCTCGCAGGGAGTTTACAAGGCGGACAAATCCGCTCTGATTAAGCGTTCCGACGAGAATCCCGTTGTGCGTGAGCTTTATGAGTACGGAATTCTTAAGGGAAGGGCGCATGAGCTTCTGCACAGGAAATAATATATGAAAATAAAACGGGCGGCGGGAAAATCCTGCCGCCTTAAAGATTTGTGAGGCACACAATCTCTAAAAATTCCGGTATATTATCCGTATGCGCTATGCTATGCTTATTTTATGTACGGTAACTGAACGGTATTTTTGAATTTCGGAGGATAAATATGATTAAAAAAATAACGGCAATGTTTTGCGCGGCGGTAATGCTTTTCGCGCTTACGGCATGCGGCGGCTCGGAGAATACGCAGGCGGAGCCAAGCGGCGGCGCGCAAGAGCAGGAAAAACCGGAGCTTTCTTTTTCCAATGAAAGCGGGATATACGGAGCGGCTTTTGACCTTGAGATAAGCGGCTCGGACGAAATCTGGTATACGCTTGACGGCAGCGACCCGACAAGCAGCGAAACGGCGCTCAGGTACGAAGGCGCGATAAATATTGCGGACAGGAGCGGGGACGCCAATGTTGTGTCCGCGGTTTCTCCGTCACTTTTCTGCACAAATTTCAGCAAATATTCCGTGAGGGACGGGATTACCTGCAATATAGCGGCTCCGGGCGATTCGGCGGTGGATAAATGCACGGTTGTTAAGGCTGCCGCCAAAGACGGCGGTACGTTCGGAAGCGTATACACCAATACTTATTTCATCGGGAGCGCGGCGGAGCATATAGACGGAATCGAGAAAAGCTGCGAGGCAGCTGGCAAATCCCTGGCGGTTATCAGCATAACGATGGAGTACGACGACCTTTTTGACAGCGCCAAGGGAATATATGTGAAGGGAGACATCTTTGACAAAGCGCTTGAGGAATTTGTCAGGGAAAATCCCCGGTTTAATCCGGACGACACCCGCAAGCTGGCGGCGAATTATTCGCAGCGCGGCAGAGAGTGGGAGCGCGCGGCGCATATTGATTTTTTTGAGATGGACAAGGACGGCGCGAGTCTGGTGCTGGCTCAGGACTGCGGCGTGAGGATTCAGGGGAATTATTCGCGCTCCGACCTACAGAAGAGTTTCAGATTTTTTGCGAGGAAGGACTACGGGGCGGGTAAATTCGAGTACGGTATTTTCGGAGACGAATTAAAGGATAGCTCGGGTACCGTGATTGATAAATTTGATACCTTTGTCGCGAGGGCGGGCGGCAACTGTGCGTTTACCTGCAAATATAACGATACCTTCTGGCAGGGCCTTGCACAGAGCGTTGACTGCTCGACAAAAGCTTCGCGCCCGTGCGTTATTTATCTTAACGGCGAATACTGGGGACTTTATGTGCTTGAGGAGGATTACTCCGACAACTTTTTTGAGGACCATTACGGGGTGCTTGCCGAGGACGTGGTCGTATATAAGGGCGACGCCGAAACCTATGAAATCGGATATAAGCTTGACGAGGGCGAGCTTCCTGCGGGTGAGAATGACGTCAGCTATTATTTCAAAGACCTGCTGAACTTTTTCAAAACTCACAAATCCCTTGAGAGCGACGCGGATTACGAGGAGTTTGCGAAGCTCGTGGACACGGAGAGTGTGAGGGATTATTTCGCGGTTGAGGTCTGGATTAACAATAAATGGGATTGGCCGGGAAAGAACTGGTCGATGTGGAAAACGTTAAACACGGACGGTAACAATGAGTATGCGGACGGACGCTGGCGCTTCTGCCTTTACGATGTCGAGTTCGGCGGCGTGAGCGGCTCCGGAGACGCGGGAACAAATACGATTAAAGAGGATAATTACAGGCCGAAGGGTCTGCTTGACATGGATACGGAGAATCCGGCGGTGCTCTGCTTCGCGTACCTGATGACGAACGAGGGCTTCAGGACGGATTACTGCAACAGGCTTCTTGAGCTGTCGGACACTGTTTTTGAAAGACAGCATGCCCTTGACGTTCTGACAGACTATGAGAATGTATACGGACCTCTTTTCCCGCAGTTTTTCACAAGATACGAGGGCGCGGGAAAAGCAAACGACGCGCTTAACGGAGGCTATGCAAGCTCTAAGTGCATAAGGGATTTTTTGAATAAAAGAGCGGAAAATATTCAGAAAATGATTGACTGGGTGAACAGGCAGTATTAATCTGCCTGCCACCGTCCGCTTGCGCCGCAGGGCAGTATAAGCCCGCTTTCGGAAACGGGAAGTCCGATTTCGGAGGCTTCGGTCCGTCCGCCGTGACGGGGGCGCAGCGCGCTGCTTATCATATAGGTAAGAACCGCGGGAGCCAGTCCCGTGGTGTATGAGTTTACAAGGAAAAACAAAGGGGCGTCGGAGATCAGCTTTTCGCACAGGCAGATGAGCGGATAAACCGCGTCCTCGATTTTCCAGATTTCGCCCTTCGGACCTCTGCCGTAGGAGGGCGGGTCCATGATGATTCCGTCGTATTTGCTGCCGCGGCGGATTTCACGTTCGACGAATTTTACGCAGTCGTCCACAAGCCAGCGCACCGGAGCGCCGGAAAGGTTTGAGGAGGCTGCGTTTTCCTTTGCCCAGCCGACCATGCCCTTTGAAGCGTCCACATGAGTTACGGACGCGCCGGCAGCGGCGGCGGCGAGCGTCGCTCCGCCCGTATACGCAAAAAGATTAAGGACCTTGACGGGGCGCGAAGCGCCCTTTATTTTGCTTTCAATCCAGTCCCAGTTGACCGCCTGCTCGGGAAAAAGTCCCGTGTGCTTGAAGGAAAACGGCTTGAGATTAAAGGTCAGCGTTTTATAGCTTATCTGCCACTGCTCGGGCAGATTAAAAAATTCCCATTCGCCGCCGCCCCTGCTGCTGCGATGGTAATGCCCGTTCTTCTGCTTCCATCCGGAATGCTCCTTTGGAGTGTTCCATATAACCTGAGGGTCGGGGCGCACCAGTATATAATCGCCCCAGCGCTCGAGCTTTTCTCCCGAAGAGGCGTCTATAACCTCATAATCCGTCCATTTATCCGCAGTCCACATATCTCCGTATTCTCCCATTGCTTTCTTCATTTAAAGCTATTATACTTGTAATAAACGATTTAGTCAAAGAATTATTGGCAATCCTTAAGACAGACAAAAATTTTGGGGAGGTTTATCTTATGGATGATAAAGCTATGTACAAGCTCACTTACGGTCTTTTTATTCTGACCGCAAAAGAAAACGGCAAGGATAACGGCTGTATAGTCAACACTGTTTCACAGGTGACAACAAGTCCCAACAGAATTGCCGTCGCGGTAAACAAGCAGAATTACACGCACGATATGATTACGCGCACGGGAGAATTCAATGTTTCCGTTCTTTCGGAGAACTCAAAGTTTGACACCTATAAGCACTGGGGCTTTCAAAGCGGACGCGATACGGATAAGACGGAGGGAATTGAGTTCGTGCGCTCGGATAACGGAATCATATATATTATAGAAGAAACTAACGCGTTTTTGTCCGCAAAAGTGATTTCGATGACGGATTTGGGGACGCATACGCTTTTCCTTGCGGACGTAACGGACGGCGCGGTTCTTTCGGACGAGCCTTCGGTCACATACGCGTACTATCAGAGTAATATCAAGGCAAAGCCCGCGCCCGCAGAGAAGAAAAAGGGATTCATCTGCACGGTTTGCGGTTATATTTATGAAGGCGATGTTCTGCCGGACGATTTCATATGTCCTTGGTGCAAGCATCCCGCGTCGGATTTCAAACCTATTGAATAAAAACGCGTGCCGGGGATTTTAATACCGATTGTACCTGAAAAAGAACAATAATTCTGAAAAGTGTATTGCATTTTCGGGATTTATAAGATATACTAATATTCGCTGTGACATTGATAGCGATGAAACGTGAGGTTGCTGCCCTTAAGTGGCAGGTTTTCCGTGGAGCGAATGTCAAGTTAGGAAACTGACGACAAGTCACTGTACAATTTACCATCTGCGGTATGCAGAGATGACCGTGAAGGGCTGCGGCTTATTTTTTCCAGTAAGAAACGCGACACACACGGGGATGTGTACAGTCACCACTTGTCGTACTGAGATACGAGATAACAACGTATCAGTTCATAAGTACGAAAAGGAGGCGGCTTTTTTTATGGCAAGTCAAGTAATGAGAATCACACTTAAAGCTTACGATCACAAGCTTGTTGATCAGTCGGCTAAGAAAATTATCGAGACTGTTAAGAAAACAGGATCTCAGGTGAGCGGACCGGTACCTCTTCCCACCAAGAAGGAAGTTGTTACAATCCTCAGAGCTGTTCATAAGTATAAGGATTCAAGAGAGCAGTTCGAGCAGAGAACTCACAAGAGATTGGTCGATATCATTACTCCCACACAGAAGACTGTCGATGCGCTCTCAAGATTAGAGATGCCGGCAGGTGTGTACATCGACATTAAGATGAAGAACAAGTAATTCATCGGTCGTATTACCAAATCAGAAAGTCCTGAAGGGTTTAATATAGAAGCAACATTTTTGAAAAAAGAGTTCCACTTATATTTGACTGTTCTAGGATGTTCTCACAAAATGAGAACCGCTGTAGATTAAACAGGAGGTATTAATTAATGAAGAAAGCGATTTTGGCTACTAAGGTTGGAATGACACAAATCTTCAACGACGAAGGCGTGCTCGTTCCGGTAACCGTACTCCAGGCAGGACCCTGTGTGGTAACGCAGGTTAAGACTGTTGAGAACGACGGTTATGCTGCCGTACAGGTAGGCTATGTTGACAAGAAAGAAAAGATTGTCAATGTGGATAAGAGCGGCAAGAAAGAAATCAGAAACAGACACGGTCTTACAAAGGCCGAGAAGGGTCATTTTGACAAGGCGGGCGTTGCTTACAAGAGATTTGTAAGAGAGTTCAGATTTGAGAACGCCGCTGATTATTCCGTTAAGGATGAAATTAAGGCCGACATCTTTGAGGCAGGCGACAAGATAGACGCGACCGCTGTTTCCAAGGGAAAAGGCTTCCAGGGCGCAATCAAGAGATTGGGACAGTCCAGAGGACCTATGGCTCACGGTTCCAAATTCCACCGCCATCAGGGTTCCAACGGCGCTTCATCAAATCCCAGCCGTGTATTTAAGGGCAAGGGAATGCCCGGACACATGGGAGCGAAGAGAATAACGGTTCAGAATCTTGAAGTTGTCAGGGTAGATGCCGAGAACAATCTGATTCTTGTAAAGGGAGCTGTTCCCGGACCCAAGAAATCATTAGTAACATTAAAAGAGACAGTAAAGTCGGCAAAATAAGCTGATTTTCAGGAAGGAGGAACACACAGATGGCAAAGGTATCTGTTTACAATATTGAAGGCAAAAAAGTCGGCGACATGGAGCTTAACGACGCGGTGTTCGGTGTTGAAATCAACGAGAATCTCGTGCATATGGCTGTCGTAAACCAGCTTGCCAATAAAAGACAGGGCACACAGAGCGCCAAGACTCGTTCGGAAGTCAGCGGCGGCGGAAGAAAGCCCTGGAGACAGAAGGGAACGGGCCATGCCCGTCAGGGTTCGACAAGAGCGCCCCAGTGGACAGGCGGCGGCGTTGTATTTGCTCCGAAGCCCAGAGCTTATTCCTTTAAGATGAATAAGAAGGAGAAGAATATCGCTCTTAAGTCCGCTCTTACCTCAAGAGTGGCAGAGGATAAGCTTATCGTTCTTGACAGCATCAAATTTGACGGTATCAAGACAAAGCAGATGGTAAAGGTTCTTGACAACCTTAAGGTTAATAAAGCGCTTGTGGTTCTTAACGACAACGATCAGAACGTGGTTTTGTCCGCGAGAAATATTCCCGACGTAAAGACCGCTCTTACCAACACAATCAATGTTTATGATATTCTTAAATACGACAAGGTTATCGTTACCAAGGATGCGGTAGCAACGATTGAGGAGGTGTATGCGTAATGGCAAATATACAGTATTATGACGTAATCCTTAAGCCGGTTATCACCGAGAGAAGTATGGAGGATATGGGCAATAAGAAATACACCTTCCTTGTTCATCCGGAGGCAAACAAGACGCAGATAAAAGAAGCGGTTGAGAGAATGTTTGAAGGAACAAAGGTCGCAAAGGTCAACACCATGAACCTTGACGGCAAACTCCGCAGAAGAGGAAGAACAGTCGGCAGAACGGCTGCAAAGAAGAAGGCGATTGTACAGCTCACAGAGGAGAGCGCTGAAATCGAAATCTTCTCGGGACTGTAAAATTCCCGTTACGGCGTAGAAAAAGTGATGAAAATATTGCGCCGTGTTAAACACAACACGCCAGGCGGCGTTGTTAAACAAAGAGACATCGAAAGGAGAAAACAAAATGGGAATCAAAACATATAATCCCTATACACCGTCGAGAAGAAATATGACGGGCTCCGATTTTTCGGAAATCACCAAGAAAACTCCCGAAAAGTCACTTCTTGAAAGCAAGAAGAAAAATGCCGGTCGTAACAATCAGGGTAAAATTACCGTAAGACATCACGGCGGCGGAAACAGACAGAAATACAGAATCATTGATTTCAAGAGA
>JAAVHB010000100.1 GCA_014799955.1 Butyrivibrio sp.
CCGCCCTCTCCCGCGGCGACATAAATATTTTTTTTGTCCGCCTTATAAACCGTACCCGGCGCGTCACTGCCGCCGTACTCCGTATCAAGCGCCGCCGCCCATATTTTGAGCATTTTGCCGTCAAGATATGTGTAGGCACAGGGCCAGGGATTAAGCCCTCTTATAAGACATTCGATTTTTTGCGCGCTCTGCGTAAAATCAATATGCCCCGTTGATTTCTCGAGCTTTGACGCATAGGTCGCTCCCTCTCCCTGAGGCGTGGGGGTAATTGTGCCCTCCGAAAGCCCGGCAAGGGTTTTCACAAGAAGCTTCGCGCCCATATCGGCAAGCCTGTCAAAGAGACTTCCTCCCGTTTCATCGGGAGCAAGCGTATACCGCTCCGTCAGCAGAATATCTCCCGTGTCAAGCCCCTCCTCCATCATCATGGTGGCTACACCGCTCTCCTTATCCCCGTTTATAACCGCCCACTGGATGGGTGCGGCTCCGCGGTATTTAGGCAAAAGAGAGGCGTGCACGTTGACGCAGCCGTATTTCGGGATGTCAAGCACCGACTTCGGAAGAAGCTGTCCGAAAGCGACCACGACGATTATGTCCGGCTTTATTTTTTCAAGCTCGGAAATAACCTCCGAGGTGCGAAGCTTAACCGGCTGATACACCTTAAGCCCGTGCGCAAGGGCTTTTTCCTTGACGGGCGGCATTTTAAGAGCGCCGCTTCTTCCCTGCGCCTTGTCGGGCTGCGTCACAACCGCCGCGACCTCATGTCCCGCTTCTAATATCGCTTCAAGGGTGTTCACCGCAAAATCCGGCGTACCCATAAATACAACCTTCATCAGTTTATCCTCTCCTTGATAATGCGTTGTTTATTCTTCGTCTTCCTCTTCCGTAACATCCATCAGTCTGCCCTCGACATGGTCGATATAAAGGTCGCCGTCAAGATGCGCGAGTTCGTGACAGATTGCGCGCGCAAGCAGCTCTTCGCCCTCAACCTCAAATTCCTTCATATCCAAATCATACGCCTTTGCTTTGACGCGCATGGGTCTTGTAACGATTCCCGCCTTGCCCGGAACGCTTAAGCATCCCTCGCGCCCGGTCTGGCTTCCCTCGGTTTCAAGAATTACGGGATTAATCATCACGATGGGACCGTCACCGACATCTATTACCACAAGCCTTTTGAGGATTCCGACCTGCGGCGCGGCAAGCCCCACGCCGTCCGCGTCGTACATTGTTTCAAGCATATCCTGTGCTAGCTCCTTTATTCTGTCGTCAACGGCGGGAATTTCCCTGCATTTCTTACGAAGCATCGGGTCGTCGTTTATTCTGATATTTCTGAGTGCCATAATTTTTCATTTCCTCCATAAATTATCTGAAATCAAACTGCACAAGACAGTTTTTGAATTTCTCCTGATTATTTTTCAGATAAGCCTCTATATAATCTTTAATATGTGCCAAATCCTCATGGGATTTGTTCTTATAATATATCATTTTATGAAAAATGTCATTAATTTTATTAATCGGGGCGTCGGCGGGACCGATTACGCGGGTATCGCCAAAGCTTTGGGCGGATCTGCTGATTCCGGCGACAAGACATGAAAGTTCCTCTGCTTCCGCCTCTTTCGGAGAGCTTACACGCACCTCCATCATATGACTGACCGGAGGGTAATCCATAAGCTCACGGTAGCTTATTTCCTCCTCGTAAAAGGAATCGTAATCCTGTTTTGAAGCATGGACGACGCTGTAATTGTCGGGATTGTAGGTCTGAATCACCACATTTCCGGGATTCTTTCCTCTTCCCGCCCTGCCTGCCGCCTGCGTCAGAAGCTCAAAAGTATTTTCAGCCGCCCTGTAATCGGACGAGTAAAGCGAGCGGTCGGCAAGAAGCACTCCCACGAGCGTAACATCGGGAAAATCGTGTCCCTTGACAATCATCTGTGTCCCCAACAGCACGTCGGCTTTTTTTGCGGCAAATTCCCGAAGAATTTTACCGTGCCCTTCCTTGCCCTTGGTGGTGTCAGCATCCATGCGCAGAGTGACGGCAGCGGGAAAATATTTTCGCAGTTCCTCCTCCGCCATCTGGGTGCCCGCCTTGAAGGTGCCTATATGCTTTGAACCGCACTTGGGGCAGATTTTTATATTTTCTCTTTCATAGCCGCAGTAATGGCATTTCAGCCTGCGGTTGTTGTGAAGTGTCAAAGAAACGGCGCAGTGCGGGCATTCTATGACCTCGCCGCAGTCGCGGCAGTTTATAAAGCCCTGATAGCCGCGCCTGTTAAGGAAAAGCATAATCTGCTCGCCTTTTTTCAGCCTGTCATCCATTAATTCCATGAGTCTGCCGGAAAACATACTGCGGTTGCCTTTTTTGAGTTCCTCCCTCAAATCAACAATATCTACGTCGGGAAGCTTCCCTTCTCCCGCCCTGTTATCAAGACGGTATAGCTTATATATTCCGTTTTTTGCCCTGTAATAAGCCTCCAGGGATGGGGTCGCCGAGCCCATAACAACCTTGGCGCCCGTCATTCGCGCGAGCTCGACTGCCGTTTCCCTTGCGTGGTACTTCGGGATATTCTCGCTCTGATACGCGCTTTCGTGCTCCTCGTCTATAATAATCAGTCCTATGTTTTTAAACGGCGTAAAAAGAGCCGAGCGGGGACCTATCATTATTTTAATCCTGCCGTCCCTCGCCATACAGAATCGGTCATATTTTTCGCCGTTTGAAAGTCGGGAATTTATCACGGATACCACGTCTCCAAAGCGGTTATAAAAACGCATCACAGTCTGATATGTGAGGGCGATTTCGGGAATCAGAACGATTGCCTCGCGCCCCATGCGGGTGACGTGAGCTATAAGCTCCATATAAATCTCGGTTTTGCCGCTTCCGGTTATACCCTTTATAAGACATGGCGTCATATCACCTTTGTCATAATCGGAAATTATTGAATCGCTTATACTCTGCTGCTCAGGATTCAGTTTGTGGGCAGCGGTATTTTTTGCCGAAGCATTGACAGAATTGCGAAGAACTGTTGTTTCCTCAATCCTGATTATTCCGTTTTCCGAGAGAGCTTTAAGCGCGGACGCGCCTACGTTTAATTTGTTTGTAAAAAAAGAAGCATCCGCCGCGCCGTACTCAATAAGCGCGTCAAGTACGCGCGCCTGCGCGGTCCTGCGCTTTGAGAGGCACTCCTGCGAAAGTTCAGCTGCCTCATCCTTGGATACCGCAAGGCTGACCGTCTTTCTGACCGCATTTTTTACTTTATCCTTTACCGGAATTACCGTCTGGAGCGCTTTGATTACGGTGGAGCCGTAATTTGTTTTCATCCAGTACGCAAGCTTTATCATACGCTCGTCAATCGGGACACTGCCCTTGGCGACGCCATCAATCGGCTTTATCCGGTCAGGCTCAAGCTCCGGCGTATCTGTTATTTCCACCACATAACCGGTTCTGTGCGACTTTCCGAACGGAATATCAACTCTTGTGCCTATGCCAACGCTTTCCTCAAGCTCTGCCGGAATAATGTACTGAAAGGTTTTATCAAGTTTTTCATGCGATATGTCTACAATCACTCCGGCATATTTCATATTTCAAAGCTCCGTTTTTACTGTTCCGATGCCGCTTCTATAAGCTCGCGGTCCTTCATGTGGTATTTTACGCCCTTGATTTCCTGATAATCCTCGTGTCCCTTGCCCGCCACGACAATAATGTCGCCGCGCTCTCCCATGGAAACGGCGTAACGCACCGCCTCCGCTCTGTCGGCAATCTTAATATATTTGCCGTCGGTCTTTTTTATTCCGGTTTCTATATCGTTCATGATATCCTCCGGCTCCTCCGTCCTAGGATTGTCGCTTGTTATTACGGTAAAATCGGACATTTTCCCGGATATTTCTCCCATTTCAAAGCGTCTGTCCCTTGAACGGTTGCCTCCGCAGCCGAATACCGTTATAATCCTGTTCGGATTGTATTCCTTTAAAGTCGTCAGAAGACTTTCAAGGCTCATGGCGTTATGAGCGTAATCTATCATTACGATAAAATCGTCCGAAACCTTTACCGGCTCCACGCTCCCCTCAACCTTTACCTCATAAAGCGCCTTAAGAAGCAATTCTTCACTGACCTTAAAATGCCTTGTGACGGCTATGGCGCAAAGCGAGTTATACACCGAGAAAAGCCCCGGAAGCGTAAGCTTTGCATGAAGCTTTACGGTGCCCGAAACGTCGTAGGAGGTGCTGAAATTTCCGCCGTTATGTACATATGATATGTTGTCGGCGCGTATTCCCGCATCAGCGTTAAGTCCGTAGGTTTCCACCTCACAGGTATGGTCTTTGAGAACCTCATCTGCGTGTTCGCTGTCCGAGTTTACGATTCCCGTTTTGCACTGTCTGAACAAAAGTCCCTTGCAGCGAACATAATCCTCAAAGCTTTCATGCTCGTTCGGTCCTATATGATCCGGCTCAAGATTTGTGAATACGCCTATGTCAAAATATATTCCTGCCGTTCTGTCAAGCTTCAACGCCTGCGACGAAACCTCCATAACCACACATTTGCAGCCGATGTCAGCCATTTTTCTGAAATATTCATGTATTTTATATGATTCGGGAGTAGTATTCAGGGCGGGTATGTGCTCGTCTCCGATAATTATTTCATTGGTTCCGATAAGTCCGGTGGGAATACCGCATTTTTCAAGAATCTCACGCACCATAAAGGTGGTTGTGGTTTTGCCCTTTGTTCCCGTAATGCCTATCGTAAACAGCTGCTTCGCCGGATTGCCGAAAAATTCAGCCGACATCAACGCAAGAGCAAGTCTTGTATTATCAACTCTGATAACCGTCAAAGCGCTTAACTCATCCGTAATATCAATATCGCGTTCAACTATTACAGCCGTAACTCCGGCAGCGGCGGCGTCTTTAATGTAATCGTGACTGTCATATACGGCTCCGCGGATACATACAAAAACATCTCCCCGCGACATTTTCTGTCTTGTATCATATACCATTCTGTTGATTTCAGCGGAGGTTTCTCCGTTAATTAATTTGTAATTTAATTTTATAAGCAACTCGTCAAGCTTCATATTCGCCGACCTCCCGTATTATTTTTGCAATTCAACGGACTCAACGCAGTTATTCATAAGCATTGCAATCGTCATGGGACCTACTCCGCCCGGAACGGGGGTTATCGCCGACGCAATCGGCTCCACATCGTCGTAATCGACATCTCCGCACAAAATCGCTTTGCCGCTCTCCGAAACTCCCATTCTGTGGATTCCGACGTCTATCACGACAGCGCCGTCCTTAACATATTCTCCGGTTATAAATTTTGGCTTTCCTATCGCAACTACAAGAATATCCGCGCGCTTTGTAACAGCCTTAAGGTCCGCGGTTCTGGAATGACAAACGGTAACGGTTCCGTTCTCTCGAAGCAGCAGCATAGCCATTGGCTTGCCCACAATATTGCTGCGTCCGACCACAACACATTCCTTTCCCGATATATCGATTCCGCTTCTTTTTATAAGCTCGATTATCCCGGCGGGCGTGCAGGATACAAAACCCTTCTGCCCTATGCTTAAAGCGCCAACGCTCTGCGGATGGAAGCCGTCCACATCCTTAAGCGGATCGATTGCCTTGATGACCTTATCCTCGTCAATATGCCCCGGCAGCGGGAGCTGAACAAGAATACCGTTTACGTCGGCTCTATTGTTCAGATTTCCTATCAGCTCAAGAAGCTCCGCCTCCGTAGTTTCCTCAGGAAGCTCGTATGCGAGCGATTTGATACCTATATATTCGCACGCCTTTTTCTTATTGCCGACATATACGCTCGACGCTCCGTCGTTTCCGACCTGTATCACCGCCAGGCTGATTTCTTTTCCCTCTGCCCGAAGCGCCGCGACCTTCTCCTTAAGTTCGTCCTTTATCTGCTTTGAAATAAGCTTACCGTCAATTATTTTTGCCATTACCGTACCTCTCCTTAAAATTTTCCGCGCATTCGTTGAGCTTCATTCCTCTTGAAGCCTTGAATAAAACAGCGTCACCCATATGCATAGTATGCAGAAGATATTCGTTTATATCCTCGCGGCTGCCGCACCCAACAATGTTAATTCCTGAATTAACTTTTGTTCCTTCCGCAATATGTCCCGCAAGCTTACCGAATACAATCAACTCGTCAATATTCTGCCTGCTTATAAACTCCCCCACCTCATAATGATAGCGGGGCGAATCGGGACCGAGTTCAAGCATATCCGCCAGAACCGCCACACGTCTGCCCGACGCCTTTACAGTACAAAGAACCTCAATTCCCGCTTTCATTGAATCGGGACTTGCGTTGTAGGAATCGTCAATCACGGTCACTCCGTCAACGACACTTATCTGCTGACGCATACTGACTCCGCAGTAGCTCTCAAGCGCCTTTACGGCATTTTCAAGCGGTATGCTGTAACGGTCCGCCGCCGCTAGCGCCACAAGAGCATTTCGCACATTGTGTATTCCCGGAACATTCAATACCGTATGGTATGTTATGCTTCCCGCAATTACCGCGTCAAATTCCGTGCGCTCTCCGTCGCTTTTTATATTGACCGCGCGGTAATCGTTATTTTCGCCAAGCCCGAAAAGCACGGCGTCATGCCGCAGGCTTCCCATATGCTTAAGAAGGATTTCGTCGTCACCGTTCAGGAAAACACAGCCGTCCTGCACCAAAGCGTCCTCAATATGGAATTTTTCCTCGCATATGCCGTCCTGGGTTTTCAGTGCCTCAATATGCGAAACTCCTATATTCGTTACAACGGCGCAGTCCAATGTGACAAGCTCCGCAAGCCGCTTCATCTCACCCGGCATACTCATTCCCATCTCGATAACCGCGATTTCGTCATCCTCGGAAATTTTTGCAAGAGTCCCCGGCACTCCTATCTGGCTGTTGCTGTTTCCCTCTGTTTTAAAAACCTTAAAGCCCGCCGAAAGGGCGCAGGCAATCATTTCTTTTGTTGTCGTCTTGCCGACGCTGCCCGTAATTCCTATTTTGGGTATATTCATACGGTTTCCGTAAGCCCTGCCAATCTCCTGCATCGCCGTCACCGTATTTTCAACCCTTATGCACGGCACAGGCTTATCAAGCTCGTCATGCTCGCTTGTGAGCACCGCCTTCGCACCGTTTGCAATGGCTCCGTCGATAAATTTGTGCGCATCGACTCTTTCACCGATTATCGGGACAAAAAGACATCTCCGGTCTATCGAATTGGAATTCGTGCTGATTGTCTCAATTACGGTTTCGGGCGAACCGCACAAAAGACGTCCGCCCGTTGCCTCCAAAATATCCTTTACATTAAAATTCTGCATTCTCTGCTCCTAGAATAATCCGGCTATTTTATTTTCCTCTTCGTCAAAATCAATTCTCTCGGCGGCGGGAACCTTCGGAAGCCCCGGCATCGTCATAATCGTTCCGGTAATCGCCACCACAAAGCCCGCTCCGGCGCTCACATAAGCCTCGCGCACATTCAGAGTAAAACCTCTGGGTCTGCCTAAAAGCTCCGGCTCGTCGGAAAGCGAATACTGGGTTTTCGCCATGCACACAGGCAGCCCGCCAAAGCCCATGCTCTCCAGTTTATCAAGCGTTCTGGCGGCAGCCGGAGCAAAATTAACCCCGTCCGCTCCGTATATTTTCGTGGCTACGGCGTTTATTTTATCCTTAAGCGGCATATCGTCCGTATAAGTCAGCATAAACGGCTTATGCTCCTTTTCAACCGCCTCAATAACCTTTCCCGCAAGGGCTTCTCCGCCCTCGCCGCCTTTTGCCCATACCTCGGCAAGAGCAAATTCGCAGCCCATCGCTTCAACATGCTCTTTTATAAAATTATGTTCGGCTTCCGTATCCGTTACAAAAGAATTCAACGTAACCACCACGTTTACGCCGAATCCCTGCATATTCTCTATATGTTTGTCCAGATTGACTATACCCTTTGCCAGAGCGTCAAGATTTTCGGTGCCCAGATCAGCCTTTGCGACACCGCCGTTATATTTAAGCGCGCGAACCGTGGCAACGATAACCACCGCGTCCGGCACAAGCCCCGCCATACGGCATTTTATATCCAGAAACTTCTCCGCGCCCAAATCCGCACCGAAGCCCGCCTCGGTCACGACGTAATCGGCAAGCTTCAACGCCATTCTTGTCGCTCTCACGCTGTTGCAGCCGTGCGCGATATTCGCAAACGGTCCGCCGTGCACTATCGCCGGAGTGTGCTCAAGCGTCTGAATGAGATTCGGCTTTATCGCGTCCTTAAGAAGCGCCGCCATAGCGCCCACCGCCTTCAGATCGCCCGCCGTAACAGGCTCTCCCGAATAATTATATGCCACGATTATCCGTGAAAGACGTTCTTTTAAATCGGTCATGTTTTCGGCAAGACAAAGAATTGCCATAATTTCGGACGCGACCGTTATGATAAAATGGTCCTCTCTGACAACTCCGTCCGCCTTTGCGCCAAGCCCGATTACGATGTTGCGCAGAGCTCTGTCGTTCATGTCAAGACATCTTTTCCACACAACCTGTCTTGTATCTATGCCGAGTGAATTTCCCTGCTGTATATGATTGTCAAGCATTGCCGCCAAAAGATTGTTCGCACTCGTTATCGCGTGGAAATCTCCGGTAAAATGCAGATTCAAATCCTCCATCGGCACCACCTGAGAATATCCTCCGCCCGCGGCTCCGCCCTTAACTCCGAAGCAGGGACCCAGCGATGGCTCACGAAGCGCGACAATAGTTTTTTTGCCTATACGGTTAAGCGCCTGCGACAGACCTATGCTTACCGTCGTCTTTCCCTCCCCTGCCGGAGTGGGGTTAATCGCCGTGACAAGAATCAGCTTGCCGTCCGGATTGTCCGCAACCCTCTTTTCAAGCTCATCCGAAAGCTTGGCCTTATAATTTCCGTAAAACTCAAGCTCATCCTCTTTGATTCCCGCCGCCGCGGCAACATCCTTAATATGCCAAAGTCTGGCGTCCTGTGCGATTTCAATATCCGATTTCATTGTAAAATCCTTTCTGCCGATGGCAATATGCTAATTACTCCTAAGATACGCTTCAAATTCATCAAGCGTCATAAGCACCTTGCGGGGCTTAGTTCCCTCCTCGGGTCCAACAACTCCCGCATCGCAAAGCTGGTCCATAATCCTTGCCGCGCGGTTAAAGCCGATTTTATATACACGCTGAAGCATTCCGATTGAAGCCCGCTCTTTTTCTATAATAAAGCGTCCCGCCTCGCCGAAATACTGATCCCTGTCCCCGCCGAAGCTCTGGCTTTCCTCAAATGCGGGATTACTCAGCTTTCCGCTTACCTCCTCGCTGTACTCCACGCTGTCGCAATGCTCCTTCAGGAACTCGACAACCGCCGAGACCTCCTCGTCGGACACAAAAGCGCCCTGCACTCTTGCAGGCTTCTGATAGCCCTGCGGATAAAAGAGCATATCGCCCTTTCCGAGAAGCTTTTCCGCGCCGACCATATCTATTATCGTCCTTGAATCAACTCCCGACGATACCGAAAAAGCAATTCTTGACGGCACGTTTGCCTTAATAAGTCCGGTTATTACGTTAACGCTTGGTCTCTGCGTCGCTATAATCAGATGTATTCCTGCAGCCCTCGCAAGCTGCGCAAGCCTTACAATCGCGTCCTCAACCTCGTTTGAGGCAACCATCATAAGGTCCGCAAGCTCGTCAACAATAATCACAATCTGCGGCAGCTTTACAGGCTTGTTTGCATCATCCGTGTCAGGCAACGCCTCAACCTTTTCGTTATAGCCCTTTAAGTCGCGGACTCCGTACGCGGCAAACTTCTGGTATCTGTCCGTCATCTCGGCAACAGCCCAGTTAAGCGCGCCCGCCGCTTTTTTCGGATCGGTCACAACCGGAATCATAAGATGCGGAATTCCGTTGTAAACGCTCAACTCAACAACCTTGGGGTCAACCATTATAAGCTTAACGTCGTCGGGCTTCGCCCTGTAAAGAATACTCATTATTATCGTATTAATGCACACAGACTTACCTGAGCCCGTGGCTCCTGCGATAAGCAGATGCGGCATCTTCGCGATGTCAGTCATAACTGTCTGTCCCGCTATATCCTTGCCCGCCGCAAAGGCTATAGGGGACGGATGATTTTTAAATTCACTGCTGCAAATCAAATCTCCGAGCATTACGCCGGAATTTTCTTTATTGGGCACCTCGATTCCCACTGCCGCCTTACCGGGTATCGGAGCCTCGATTCTTATGTCAGCGGCTGCCAGATTAAGCTTGATATCGTCGGCAAGCGACACGATTTTGCTCACCTTCACGCCCTGCTCCGGCTGTATCTCATACCTTGTTACCGCCGGGCCGCAGCTTACGTCAGTCACCGTCACCTTAACGCCGAAATTCGCAAGTGTCTGCTGAAGCTTCATTGCGGTGCTTTTCAATTCTTCCTTGTCGGCTCCGCCGTTCTTACCGTTTCCTCTCTTAAGAAGGTTAAGCGGAGGAAAAACATATTTGCGCGGTTTTTTCCTGGGCGGCAGCGGCATTTGCTGCTGTGCCTGTTCCGGCGTTTTTTCCGGCTCCGCCTCCGGCGTCACGGGCTGTTCTGACTCCGGTCTTACAATATCCGTATCTGCATTCTCGGCATAACCCGCCGCCTCATTCTGTTCCGGTTCCGGCTGTGCCTCAGTCGCGGTTTTTCTTCTGTCTTCAAGCTCCCGCTCAAACTCCTCCCTTACAAGGCTCATATCAATATATCCGGTGTCGGTATCAGTATCTGTATCCTGTTCTGCATCATAAGAAATTTCGGGCAGAATTTCCTCCTCGGCAAAATTCCCGTAGTTCTCAAACGGACTGCTCTGCTCGTCCTCGTAATGCTTTATCGCGTATTCGCTTATATCCTGAGCGTTTATATATCTGTCGTCCTCGTCAAACGGAAATATCTCGGCGTTACTCTGCGCCTTCTCAAAATTAAATACAGGCTCCGGCTTAGGCTCCTCTTTAACCGTCCTGTCCGGTTTTATAAGCTTGTCAAGTCTGTCAAGCTTCGCCGACTTATCGTTTTCGTAAGAGCTATCGGTTCTGCCGGGCTTATCTGTGCTGTCCGGTGCCCCCGCCTTTATCTCGCGGATATCTTCGATGTTATCCTCACTATCCTCATCTTCCTTCGGGATTTCCGTGTCAAAGGTCACTCCGCGTACCTTGTCCGCAGCTCTTTTAAGCCTGTTCTCCTCACGGATTTTGCGTTTCTCCTCCGCGTTCTCACGGTACTGCTCAACATCCTTTACCGTAGTATCGTATACCTTTTTGCCGCCCCGTTTAAGTCCCGCGATAAAAGAGCGCTCCGATATAACCACAATTCCTATAATAATCAGCACAATATCTATAATATACGCGCCGATTGTACCGAACCATGTCACAAAAAGCTTGCATACCGAGCCGCCGAAAAAGCCGCCGCCGTTTTTATGCGCCGAGCATTCGGTGTAATACTGCGTAAATTTCCACTCGGACGCGTGCGCTCCGCTTATAAGCTGTATAAGCGTACAAAGCAGAAGCATCACAAACACGCCCGCGATTATTTTAATCCGCGCAACCGAATTGTTTTTGTTCGATATTGCAAAAATAGTTCCTCCGAAAAGTATAAGCGGAAATATGTACGCCACAAGCCCGAAAAGCCCGAAGAAAAACGAGCTTATTCCCGCGCCGACAACTCCTCCGATGCCGAAATTCGCTATGAAGAAAATAACCGAAAGCGCAAGCGTTATAAGCACCGCCGCTTCTCTCGCTATACCGTCCCTCCGTCCCTGTGCGGCAGGCGCTTTTCTTCCTCCCTTAGACGCACTCTGCTTAGAACTGCCCTGAGCGGAAGTTTTGCGTCCCGAGGCAGCCGTTGTTTTATTTTTACTGTTTCCTGTTGCCATTTTGACTCTCCTGTTACCTTGTAATCACTGAATATCCAATAGCTACAAGTCCTATTACAAGACAGTAGATTGCAAATCCGATGTATCTTTTGTTTCTTATAAGCTTCAGCATGAACTTAAGGCTCACCAAGCCCACTCCGAACGCTACAGCCGTCCCCAATATGTAGCCCGGCAGATTTGAGGAGCCGAAAGCCTCTTCCTTCAAATCCCCGATTTTTACGACCATTGCGCCGATAATTGCGGGAATCGACATGATAAAAGAATATTTCACCGCAAGCTTTTTATTATACCCGAGCATAAGCCCCGTCGAAATCGTTGTTCCCGAGCGTGAAAGCCCCGGCATCGTTGCAATTCCCTGCGCAATTCCCATAATAAAGGCACTCGAATACTGAGCGTCCTTAACCCTTACGGTGCCGTTCGGGTGTATGTCCGCAAGGAAAAGCAGAACCGCTGTCAGAATAAGGCAGATTCCCACTATCCAGAGCCTGCCCGATGCCATTTCCACCAGCTCATTGCCCACTATGCCCAGAATTCCCGTGGGAATCGTTGAAATAAGCACCATTATCACTAATTTTCTGTATGAAGAATTTACCACCTTAAAATATGTATATCTGTTATCGCCCTTTTTCCGCTTTATGAAAATAAGCAGATTGGCAAAAATCGTCATAAGCATGCCCCAGAATTCCCGCAGCATTCCCCATATGTCTTCCCGAAAGACCGCGATAACCGCCGCAAGCGTGCCCATATGAAGCAGGACGTCAAAATAATTGCCCGAATCCAGCTCCAGCTTGAACACCTGCCTGAAAATCGCCAGATGTCCTGAGCTGCTCACAGGCAGGAATTCCGTAGCGCCCTGAATAAGTCCCATGAGCAAAGCCTTTAGTATATTCACTTTTTACTTCCTCCTTAATAATTCTCCACTCCTGTAAGCCAAACGGCAATTCCCGCGGTACACGTCTGAAGCCGCTTTGCAAACAGTATACCATTTTTTAGAAAATATGTCGAGAAAATGCGGTCAAATTTTTGTCTTTATTTTCCTATAAGCTCGTTCAGCTTCCCGAACGCTTTCCTTATATCGCCCACCTCGTCGATTATTCCGCAGTCAACCGCCTCCTGTCCGACAAGAATCGTTCCCAGATCCTTTGCCATCATATGAGTTTCCATCATCATGTTCTCAAGCTCGTTCTCGGGGCATCTGCTGTGCGCTGCGATAAAGCCGATTATCCTGTCCTGAATCGACTTGAACTGCTTATATGTCTGGCTCGCCCCGAGTATCGTCCCGCTCATTCGCACCGGATGTATAACGACTGTCGCGCTCGGAACAATAAATGAGTAGTCCGTCGCAACCGCAACGGGCACCCCGATGGAATGGCTGTCTCCCAGCACAAGCGACACCGTCGGCTTGCTGAGTCCCGCAATCATCTCCGCAAGCGCCAGCCCGCACGATACGTCACCGCCTATCGTATTAACGAGAAAAAGAATTCCATCCGCCTTGCTCTCCCGCTCGATTCCCGCAAGCATCGGCAGCATATGCTCATACTTCGTGGTCTTCCCGTCCTTGCCGAGATTGTCATGCCCCTCAATTTCACCGATTATGCTTATTATCTCAATTCCGCCGCTCTCCACCGCGCCGAATTCCTTAACCTCGTTCTTTTCCTCACCGGACATAAAAACAACACCTCCGAAACACTTTTATCTCTAAAAGTATTACCGGAGGCGTTAAAAATATGCCTTATGTATATGGTAAAAAAATCCGCATTTTAATCTACAACGTATCTGTCTATGTTTTCCTCGGTGAAGTCGTGCCATTCAAGAGGAGTCAAGCCGCCGATAAGTTCGTCAACGTAGGCATAATATTCTTCCTTTGTAACTTCTTTACCACCTATTTTATAATAATCCATGCTTCCGTTCTCAGCTCGCCCCTCTTCTATGTCCGTCAGATTTGCGCGGTACATTGCTCCCTTGGCAGGATAATATCTGTCATATTGATGGCTCCACGCGCTCCCTTCTGCTCGGTAACATATGCCGTTTTCATATACCTTGTCCGGAAAGCAACTTACATTGATAACTGTCATATAGACCTCTCCTCCGGCATAATGCAGCGCCACCACTCCGGGACCTCCCTCCACAAACGCCTCCTTTGTACCATCCTGATCCAGATCAACACATACAAAGCTTTTCCATTTTGCCTCCTTAATGGGCGTTATCGCCGTATCCAGCTGTCTGTTATATGTATGCATATTTATTCTTGCAAGTCCGGTATCAGGCATATCCTTAATACTATCATCAGAATTCGGCCAACCGCCCCCATACCTATTATAAAGTCTATCTCCAAACATCAATTCAAGCGCCGAGTGCTTCCCCTTCATCGTACTTCTGAGAGCATCCGCCGCGCTCATATCCTTACCATCATCCTCAAGCGATTCGACCGTGTTAAGCTCGTATTTTTCTTCCGGAGCTTCACTCTCAGTTTCCTGCGGCGCCTCAGTTTGTATTTCACCGTTATTATTCAACGTAGAGCCTCCCTTAGTACAAGCGACGCTCATTATCCCCATAAGACATACCAATAAATACACCATTAATTTTCTCATTTTTGTCCCCTCCCTAAGATATTGCCTGATAAATTATGCTGGAATAATTTCTTCTCACCTGATATGAGTTATCCGTGCATCCCTCAATATGGTCTTTAAAATAATCAGATACACCAAAATAATTTGATTTATATTCGTTCTTTATCGTCTTCCAACCTTCCACTATATCCGAATTCGGCGCATTTTCATCAATATCACCTTTACCCCATATCCTGTTCACTTCATACCTGAAAAACGCAAGCTGTATTCCCATATTATCAGCGGAAGAATATCCGTTTTTAGAGGCATAGCTCTCTAAATAACCTCTCCTCTCCCTTTTCCATTGTAGGATTCCAACTGCGCCTGTACTGTTTGTAGTCTTGGGACTAAAATTGCTTTCCTGCATTATATTTCCCATAATCCCGGCTATCTGATATTTGTTACATCCCATTCCCTTTTCAAGAAATGTCCATATACGGGCAAAATTCTGCTTGGCCTCGGCTGAATTGGTGCTGTTAAAGCCAAGCTTTTTAAGCGCATCATTAAGCCTGCTGTTGGTAAGATTTGTGTAATACGCCGCGCCTATATCTTGTATTTTGTTTTGAAGCCCACTTGGTATTCCGTTTTCCACATTATAAGTCTGTCCGCCCAGATAAGCGTTCTGAAAACATTTAAGCGCTTTTTTTAATTCATCGTTATACCCTTCAAGCTTACTATCATAAAATCCCATATCTCCCAAATATGCTTTCGCTTTTGCTATTGCAGCATAGTCAGATGTCCCCTGTATTGAATTCACGCTGTATGTAGGAAAATCCATCTGTTCGCTCTTCTCGTAAATTACAGCGGAGGA
>JAAVHB010000101.1 GCA_014799955.1 Butyrivibrio sp.
ATATAGAGAAGTGGGACATAGAACAGTATCTTTCGGAAGTGAAAGAAGCTGTTGAAAATGACAGATATCGACTTGACCGGCATTCAAAAAGGCAGGACAATATAAATTTGTTTTTGGATTATGTTATTGATGAAGCAAAGGCGAAAGATATTATTTTAAGCCTTACAGTGATGGATTTTTCTGAGATTTTGCAGAATGAACAC
Organism: Butyrivibrio sp.; assembly: GCA_014799955.1. Classification (GTDB taxonomy): domain Bacteria; phylum Bacillota; class Clostridia; order Lachnospirales; family Lachnospiraceae; genus Eshraghiella. The sequence goes on from JAAVHB010000101.1 coordinate 204, forward strand.
AAAGGATTTGAACATGAACGGCTTTATGTGTTTGGCAAGGATGTGAAACTTTTGGAAAGGAATGGGACGGAAGATAAGACGGTTTCCCTGTATATTAAATTCAACAGGTTGGAAAACCGTTTTGTGATAGTTATTTCGTTCCATGAGCAGAAGCATCCGCTTAAATATTATTTCAGATAATCAGGAGGGAAACAGAGGTGATGATTATGGAAGAGAAGGGAAGAAGGGATTTCTGCATTGAGTGCAGGAGGGAAACAGAATACCTTTTACAGAAAAAAAACATTGTAAAAGCTATAAGGGATAAGGAATATACTTTTGGGCTCACGGTAGCTGTGTGTGCGGAATGTGGTGAAGAAATGAACATTCCCGGATTGATCGATAAAAATGTGCAGGAAATTGATGAACAGTACAGAACTGTTGAAGGTCTTGTGAAGATTGAGGATATTGAAAAGCTTATGAAGATTTATAAGATTGGAAAAGCTCCGTTATCACTTGCGCTTGGTTTTGGCGAAGTTACAGTTCCGAGATATTTGGAAGGGCAAATTCCGTCCAGAGAGTATTCGGATATCGTAAAGTCGGCTCTGGCATCTCCGGCGTACATGAAAGAACGCCTCAAAGAAAACAGAGGGAAGCTTACTGATGCTGCATATAAGAAAGCGATGGCAGCGGCAGACAGCCTTGAAGGCCTGTTTTCTGTATCAGAGAAGATGCTCAGGGTCATTGCGTATGTGTTTGAGCAGTTGAAAGAGGTGACGCCGCTGATGCTGCAGAAACTGCTTTATTTTATTCAGGGTGTTTACTCTGCGTTGTATAGGAAACCAATCTTTCTTGAGGACTGTAGGGCGTGGACTCATGGACCTGTTTATCCGGAGGTCTATGACCTCTTCAGAGATTTCAAATACAATCCCATTGATGACGCTCGCTTTGCTTTGCTTGAAGGAACTGTTGATGCGTTGACTGAAGACGAAAAGAAGGTCATTGACCTCATTGTGAATACTTTCGGAATGTATGGCGGGAAAGTTCTGGAGCGGATTACCCACAATGAGGCTCCGTGGAAAGACGCGCGGAAGGGATGCAGTGACAGTATCCCCTCGAGTGAACTTTTGCCCAAAAAAAGCATCATGAGTTATTATGAAGCCGTAAATGCGAAATATGGAATTGAAACGGAAAATGGGTTAATGAACTATATTTATGATATGTTGAAAAAGTCATCATAAATAAGCTCTTATGAAAGTGATTATACTTTTATTATGTATGCTGATTTTTGGACGGAAAAAATACAATCATTTGTAAGTTTGTGCTTGTACTGACGGAAAGTGTATGTTAAAATAATACTTGAGAATTCAAGAACATAACGGTGTACCACCCTGTGTTACTGCGAATAACACAGGGCAAGGGATGGTATCCTGACTACCACACGATACAGACGAGGTCTGCGATACACACAAGATTATTATAAGGTAAAAATGTTTTATTTACAATAAGAATGTTGTGGGTATTCGGGGCGGAATCTGTTTACCTTAGTATATATGACGGGGTGTTAAGTGTGGACGCATACTTACACCCCGTTCTTGATTTCTCACGGATTACCCTTAAGGCGGCAGGTATCTGTCTGCCTTCTTGAGGGTATTCAGGTGAGAAATCGGAGTTGCAGCAGACTGCGGTTTTCGCGGTCTGCTTTTTTCGGACGGCGTTATGCTGTGCGGGCGTCCGGTTTCGTAATAAAAATCGGAAAGGATGAAACGAACAATGAGAAAACAAAGAGTGTTTGCCGTGATAACGGCAGCGGTTATGTCAGTGGGAGCATTTTTTATGACGGGCATTTCCGCAAAAGCAGATGACAGCGTTAAAGCGCAGGCGGAGGAAACAGGCGAAAAGACAGAGGGCGACTGGAGGTACAGGGTTCTGGAGGATGGTACGTCAGAGATAACCGGGTATGACGGTGAGGCGACGGAGCTTGAAATACCCGATAGTGTGGGAGGAGCAAGGGTTACGAGCCTTGGATATAATATTTTTGACGGTTTGGGAAGCTATGAGAGCGTAACGGTTCCAAAGTCGGTAACACATATAGAAGAATATTCTTTTGGGTGGATTATTGATGATAGTCCAAACTCAAATATTAATCTTAATATGATTGGTTTAAGAGTATACGGCTATGTGGGAAGCGCCGCCGAAACCTATGCCAAAGAAAACGGATATAGATTTTCCAATATTGAAAAAGAATGGGAATATATTGTCGGTGATGACGATATGGCGTATATCAGCGGATACAATGGTAAAATGACGGAGGTGGAAATTCCGTCAAGCGTAGATGGCTATAAGGTCATCGGAACAGCATACTGGCCAGATATGATGGGTGCAGGAATATTCGGAGAGAATGATTTGATTGAGAGTATCATAATTCCGGAAGGAGTGAAGTATATAGGTTCTTATTCTTTTTACAGTTGTAAATCATTAAGGACAATAGCAATACCTGACAGTGTAATTGAGATAGGTTATGGCGCATTTTCAAACTGTAGTTCACTTAATAATGTGGAAATACCTGAAGACATTGTGGAGATAGGTATGAACACATTTTCAGACTGTAGTTCACTTAAAAACATAAAAATACCAAATGGAGTCGTGAGGATAGGATGGATGGCATTTTCAGGCTGTACGTCATTAAAAGATGTAGAAATACCGAATAGTGTTATAAGTATGGATAATTGCGTATTTTATGGCTGTATATCTCTGGAAAATATAAAGCTGTCAGAGAAAATGACAGAAGTACCGTACGGGTTGACTGAAGGCTGTACATCATTGAGAAATGTAGAAATACCATATGGTGTTGTTAAGATAGCTTCAAGTGCTTTTTCAGGCGTAGCACTTGAAAGTGTAAGTATATCAGATAGTGTGACGGAGATAGGGGCATTTGCCTTTTGTCATTCGAAAATTAAAAGCATAAGGATACCCAAAAATGTGTCAATTATAGGAGAAAAAGCGTTTGGATATATTGCGGGAGAATATATTGACGGAGAAGGAAGGGAATATGTCACAATCCCCGACTTCACCATCTACGGTTACCCCGACACCGCCGCCGAAGCCTACGCAAAGGAAAACGGCTTCACCTTTATTGAAATAAAAGACGAGCCTGTGGAGGAGCCGACGCAAACTCCTTCTGAAGCGGAAATCACCGTCAATGCTTCCGGCGAACTTTCGCCCAAGCTTGAAACAGCTAAGAACGCTATTCTTTCCGCAATCGCTAAGTATCTCACTGAAGATGAGCTTTCCGCCGTAAAAGCCGGAGCATCTGCTCTGGACATTAAGCTTTCCGTAGCAAGTCTTGACGGCAGTGTTTCCGAATCGGACAAGGAGCTTATCGCAAGGGCAGCAGATAGCATTTCCGACGCCTCGAAGCTTGATTTTAAAGTCATGAATTATCTTGACGTTAAGTTCAGTGTGTCAATCGACGGCAGGGAAATTAATGTTACTGAAACTGACGGGCTTCTTACGGTTTCGGTAGAGCTTGAAAATCCTATGAACGGAACCTACAAGGTCATCAGAATTCATGACGGCAAGGCTGAGGCAATAGACGCACAGCTTAGCAAGGACGGCAAAAGGCTCTCCTTTGCGACGGACAAATTTTCGACCTACGCGATTGTTTATTCCGATGTGGCGAGCGGCGACAGCGCATATTTTGCACTTACGGTAATTCTTATGTTTGCCGCGCTTGGAGTTGTAGCTTTGCTAACGGTAAATAAATTTAAGGCAATGCAAATGTAATAAATGCAAAGTGTTGCCGTGATTTAAGGATATTTTTCAATGCTTCCTGCGGAACGGACAAGCTGTTCTGTTCCGTAAGGGAGCTTTTTTAGCAAAATCCTTTACGCACTATCATTGTAATGATATATGAGGTAAGCATGAATACATTAACACTGTTACACGGAAGTGACCAAATTGTTGAAATGCCGCAGCTTTTATCAGGCAACGAGCATAATGATTACGGAAGAGGATTTTATTGTACAGAATTGAGGGATATGGCTCAGGAATGGGCGTGCAAAAATAATACGGACGACTTTGTGAATCAATATACACTGAATACCGACGGAATGAAAATCTTGAACCTTTCGGACGGAACTCACACGGTGTTGAATTGGATAGCCTTGCTTTTAAAAAACCGGACCTTCAAGCTTACCTCATCCATTGCTATTGACGCGCGGGAGTATCTGATTGAGCATTTTGCGGTCAACACGTCCTCCTATGATATAATCATAGGATACAGAGCCGATGATTCTTATTTTCAGTATGCGGAATCCTTTGTTGAAAATACGCTGCCACTGCGTAGTCTGAATAAGGCTTTGCATCTTGGAAAGCCGGGACTGCAGACTGTTTTGATTTCCGAAAAAGCATTTCAAAAAATCAAATTTGTCAATGCGGAACCGGCGGATAAAACAGTATTTTATCCTAAATTTGTAGCCCGTGATACAAAAGCAAGGCAGAGCTATAAGAGCGAGACAGCAAAAAGCAGAGCTTATCGTGATGACATCTTTATACTGGATATTCTGAGAGAGGAGATGAAAAACGATGACCCGCGCATACAGCGAATCCTATTTGAATGATGCCAAGGACAGACTTTCCCAGTTTTTTGACTACATGGTGAATGATTGCTCAATGAAAGCGGATTGGGTTTCGGCGATATTCGTTTCCTCCGGGTACGCCGAACAGTTTGAGCGCGGAAACCCCGCTGTTCTTGCGGGTATGTCTGGAATAGAGCTCGCCAAGGCTGTTGTACGGAAATCATATAAGAACAAACGGCTTCCTGAACCGCGATATTCGGAAGGCTGCTCTCCGGAATATTGGGCGGGCTGGGCGTTATCGGAATATCAATGGTACAGCGGAAAGAGGTTTAAGGATATTTTTGAGCGCATAAAGCTGTCTGATATTATACTGATGTACTCCGTTTATCATGAGATGGATATTTCCAAGTTTACTGAAGCCATGGATATAATTTGTGCAAAAGAATTGCCGGAGTCAAGATTGAAAAAGCTGCGGGAAAGCAGGGGACTTTCTCAGTCCGAGCTTGCCAGAGCTTCAGGTGTCAGTTTACGCTCAATCCAGATGTACGAGCAACGGGTGAACGATATTGACAAAGCACAGGCACAGACTGTTTATAAGCTGTCGCGTGTGATTGGCTGCTCGGTGGAGGATTTGTTGGAAAATCCGATGGAATAATTGTAAAAGAACTTAATCAATTTATACTTGCCTCTTGAACAACACAAACCAAGTATGTTACAATATAACCGAAAATAATTATCGGTACTTTTGATAAGGTAAATGAAGTTTATTAATTAGGTTTTAAGGGTTGGTTGATTATAGATGAAAAAGCGTTTTATTATATATCCGCTGGCGGCAGCGGTTTCGGTTCTTGCGATGACGGGATGCGGCGCGGGAGCCGTACAGTCGTGCAATAAGGGAATGGAATACTATAATTCCCATAACTATTCGGAGGCGGAAGAGTGCTTTCGCGAGGCGGTAAATAAGAAGTCGGACAATACGGAATACAGGATTTATCTGGGAATGACGCAGATAGAGCTTGAGGATTATGCGGGTGCTATGGAAACCTTTGATTCGGCGCTTGCGATTGACGCGGACTGCCGTGACGCGTACAGGGGCAAAGGAATCGTATACTACAAGGAAAACGATTATGCCAATGCCATAGAACAGCTCAAAAAGGCGATAGACCTGTCTCAGAACAAATATGACGATATCCATGTTGACGCTCTGAAATACTATGCGTCAAGTCTTTTGGTTACCTGCGATTACGCAAACGCGGCGGATGCGTACACCGCTCTTTTAGATAAGGTAAGCCAGAAGGAAAAGGCGGATTTATACTATTGCAGAGGAACGGCGTATGTTTTTCTCAGAGAGGAAAACAAAGCGGTTCTTGATTATGAAGAATCAATTAAAATTCGCGACGATAATTATTTAACATACTGCAATATGTATTCCAATTTTATGGAGGCGGGCTATACCGACAGGGCTGAGTCGTATCTTAAAAGACTTTTGAACGGAGAGGATGAGGACAGGCTTCTTTTCGGAAGGACATATTACATTCTGGGAGATTACGAAAAAGCAAAGGAATATCTTGAAACCGCGTATTCGGACGGAGACGGGGACGCGGCTTATTATCTTGCAATGACATACGAAAAGCTTCAGAATTATGCCGAGGCGGACAAGCTTTATCAGGAATACCTCGGAAAGCACCCCAGTGACGCGCATATATATAATCAGTACGGCGCGTATCTGATTAACAGGGGCAATTATGACAGTGCGCTTGCATATATTGACACGGGAATAGAGTACAATAATCCTCAGGTTATGCAGGAATTGTATTTTAACAGGGCGGTATGCTATGAGTATAAGCATGACTACGCCAAGGCGTTTGAATACTTCAGCGAATATGTCAGAAAATATCCCAACGATAAAGCGGCGCAGAGAGAGTATGAGTTTCTCAAGACAAGGCAGTAGTGGAGCGTAAGGGGATTTTGAATGATTGAAACAGGAGAAGCACAGGAAAGAGTTATTCTGGTGGCGGTAAGCCGCTCGGATAATGACAATAATGAACGGGGCGGCACGCCTCGCGGAAATGTGACTGAGCAGTCGCTTGATGAGCTGGAGGATTTGGCAGCTACGGCGGGTGCCCTTTCTGTTGCAAGAATTATACAGAACAGAGAGGCGGTACATCCGGGGACATATGTCGGCAAGGGTAAAATAGAGGAGATAAAAGAAGCAATCTATGAATACGACGCCACGGGAATAATATGTGACGACGAGCTTTCTCCGGCGCAGCTTGCCAATCTGGAAGAGGCGCTTGAAATAAAGGTGCTTGACCGTACTCTGGTAATCCTTGATATTTTTGCGGCGCACGCCGCCACCAACGAAGGAAAAATACAGGTGGAGCTTGCGCAGCTCAGGTACAGGGCGACAAGACTTGTGGGGCTCCGGAAATCTCTTTCGAGGCTCGGAGGAGGAATAGGAACCAGAGGTCCCGGCGAAACGAAGCTTGAGATGGACAGGCGTGTTATACATGAGCGTATAGGACAGCTTAAATCCGAGCTTGACAAGGTTGTGACGCACAGGGAGCTTACACGCGGACAGCGCAAAAAAACGGGAATTCCCGTGATTGCGATTGTGGGCTATACGAATGCGGGAAAATCAACCCTTCTTAATACCTTAACGGGGGCCGGAGTGCTTGAGGAGGACAAGCTTTTTGCCACGCTCGACCCCACGGTTCGTAATCTTGAGCTTGAGGGCGGACAGCAGGTGCTTGTGAGCGATACGGTAGGCTTTATCAGTAAGCTGCCGCACCATCTGGTGGAGGCGTTCAAGAGTACGCTTGAGGAGGCTGTATACGCGGATATAATCCTTCATGTTGTTGATGCCTCAAATCCTTCCATGGATTTGCAGATGCATACGGTATACGAAACGCTTTCCCGTCTGGGAGTGGGCAATAAGCCGGTTATTACCGCCTTCAACAAGATTGACAAAGCAGACGGCGAGGAAGCTGTAAGAGATTTTAAAGCCGATTATACGGTAAAAATAAGCGCGAAGACCGGAGAAGGAATAGAGGAGCTCAAAGGTATTATCGACAGAGTGTTGAGAGAAAGCAGAGTTTATCTTGACAGGCTTTTCGGGTATGACGAGGCAGGCAAAATCGCCGTTGTCAGGAAGTACGGGCAGCTTTTAAGCGAGGAATACAAGCCGGAGGGAATCGCCGTAACGGCGTATGTTCCGGTTGAAGTTTATGACAGTATAAAATAAATCAGGGAGAATTTGCGATGAGCTATGCGGACAAGGTTTTTATCGAAATGTGCAGGGATATACTCGAAAACGGAGTGAGCACCGAGGGCGAAAAGGTACGTCCGCACTGGGAGGACGGCAGTCTTGCCTATACGGTTAAGAAATTCGGCGTAGTCAACAGATACGATTTGCGAAAGGAATTTCCGGCGATAACGCTGAGGAAAACGGCAGTCAAGAATGCGACCGACGAAATTTTATGGATATGGCAGCAAAAATCCAACAACATAAAGGATTTGCATAGCCATATATGGGACGAATGGGCGGACGAGGACGGATCAATCGGCAAGGCGTACGGCTACCAGCTCGGAGTCAAGCATCAGTATAAAGAGGGTATGATGGATCAGGTTGACAGGGTTATTTACGATTTGAAAAACAACCCGTTCAGCAGGAGAATCATGACCAATATATATGTACATCAGGATTTGCATGAAATGAACCTTTATCCCTGCGCCTACAGCATGACCTTTAACGTCACGCAGAGAAAGGGCGAGGAGCGCCTTACCCTTAACGCGATTCTCAATCAGCGTTCACAGGACGTGCTTACGGCAAATAACTGGAACGTGGTTCAGTACGCGGTGCTGATGCATATGCTTGCGCAGGTATGCAATATGAATGTCGGAGAACTTGTGCATGTCATTGCGGACGCGCATATCTACGACAGGCATATACCGCTTGTGGAGGAGCTTATTTCAAGGCAGACATACGACGCTCCGGTATTCCGTCTGAATCCGGATGTGCATGATTTTTATCAGTTTACAAAAGACGACGTGAGCCTTGAAAATTATGTGACGGGACCGCAGATAAAGGACATTCCCGTTGCGATATAGCCTTGGAGGATACAAATATGAATTTGATTGCGGCGGTTGACAAAAACTGGGGCATAGGTCTTAAAAACGAGCTTTTAGTGAGGATTCCCGAGGACCAGAAATGGTTCAGGGAAACAACGACGGGCAAGGCTGTTATTATGGGGCGCAAAACGCTTGAGAGCTTTCCGGGAAAAAGACCTCTCAAAAACAGGCTCAACATAGTTATCACAAAGGATAAGAATTATACGGTTGACGGCGCGGTTGTGGTGCACGGAATCGAAGAGGCTGTCGCGGCAGCGTCGGAATATGACGGGGACGATATATATGTGATTGGCGGCGAATCAATATACAGGCAGATGCTCCCGCTTTGCAGTACGGCGCATATCACAAAGATTGATTACGCGTATCAGGCGGACGCTTATTTTCCGAATCTTGACGAGCTGGAGGATTGGCACATCACGCAGACCAGCGAGGAGAGGACTTATTTTGACATTATATTTGAATATGTAAAATACGAGAGGAAGTAAAGCCATGAAGGAAAAAACAGGCAAGGATTATCTGTCGCCCGAGAGCAAAAAAAAGCTTTTAAAGACATTCGCGTGGAAAATGGCACTGGCGGTTGTGCTGTTAGCTTTAGCTATTTTTCTTACCGTGTATTGGAATAAATAATCACGATTATTAAAAAACAGCATATCTTAAACCATAAAGGGCACGCGCCGTAAACAAACGGGGCGGCCTTATTATTTTGAAAGGATTGGTAAGGATATGTTAGTTGCTTTAGACGCGGGACATGGCGGAAGCGACCCGGGAGCGGTATACAACGGCAGACAGGAAAAGGACGATAATCTCAGGCTTGCGCAGGCTGTGGGCGATATTCTCGAAAAGCGGGGCGTCAATGTCGTTTATACCAGAACGAATGATATTTATGAAACACCGTTTAAAAAGGCGACGGACGCCAACGAAGCGGGAGCGGATTATTTTGTTTCGTTTCACCGTAATTCAGTGGAAAACCCCAATACCGCTTCGGGAGCCCAGACGCTTATATACAGCAACGGCGGCGAAAAGGAACGGCTGGCGAATAATATTCAGAAGAATCTCGTGAATTTGGGATTCAAGGATATGGGAGTGGTTGAACGCCCGAACCTCGTTGTGCTGAAAAGAACCAATATGCCCGCCGCACTGATTGAAACGGGCTTTATCAACAACGACAAGGACAACGCCAAGTTTGACAGGGATTTCGACGCTATAGCGCAGGGTATAGCAGACGGTATTCTTTCAACAATAGGCTACGGGGATACGGTGCAGACAAATGCCGGAATACAGCAGGCAGTCAGCCGTTGGGGAAACGACGGAGACGATGAAAGCTACAACGATCCGTACAGCGGTTTTACGAATTATCAGGGCGACGGTGTTGTAAAGGAGACCAGACCCAGAGGAGAGCGTAACGTGATGCCGGACGCGGAGATGGGAACGGAAACAGAAACCGTCCCGGACGGGAATAACGGCGGGCAGGAGTCGGACGATGAGAGCTGTGAATGCGGTAAGCTCTACCGAGTTCAGGTCGGAGCGTTCCGCAGCCGCGAGAATGCCGACAGGCTTCTGAATTCACTGCTTGCGGACGGATTTCCCGCATTTATAATATATTCGGACGGTATTTATAAGGTTCAGGTCGGCGCTTATCAGAATCTTGACAATGTCGTGAGAATGGAGCGGAGGCTCAGAAGATTCAGGTACAACACCTTTATAACGACATAGACAGCGGTACACAAAGGGAGCTGCGCGTTTGATATAATGCGTCAGCTCCTTATTTTTTGCCTTTTTGAGCATTAAGAGCAAAAATGAGAAATTTTATATCAAAATTATTGACATAATACGGTGAACCGTGCTAGTATTTTGATAGAAAAATTATCATTTTTCCGTTGGCAAGGATTCATACGGAAGAGGAAAGAGGTTAAAAATGAAAAAATGCGCGAAAATTTTATCGGTTTTACTTATGGCGTCGGTACTGGTTCTTGGTCTGGCAGCATGCGGAGAACAGGGAAAAACATCATCGGAGAGCAAGGTGAACGGAAAGACATATGTTCTTGACAGCTATACCGTTGACGGAGAGGACGCTATGGAAACGCTGTCAGCCATGTATAAGGAGCAGAGCTTTGCGTTTAAGGACGGCGGCGTTTGTGTACAGACAATTGTATGGGCTGACGCAATGGCGGAGGTAATGGGTTCAGATCCGGTGGAGCAGTCGGGAACATATGAGGAAAAAGAAAACACCGTAACCGTGACATTCAAAATGGAGGGCGAGGAAGATACCGTCATGGAGTTTACGGTTGACTCCGATACGATTAAGTTGATTGAGGACGAAAGCATTATGGTTTATAAGCAGAAATAAAACCTTTGATTTCGCCGTCTGTTATATAAACATTGTTGCATTGTAAGACCGACGGCTGATACGGACCGTCGGTCTTTGCATTGGAGAACAGAGAGCATGAAAAAAGAATTATTACAGTACGCGTCCTTTGCGAGATTTCTGAAGGATGCTTTGGGAGAGCGGTACCGCGTGGCGCTTGTTGACGCGGATATTCCGGACCGTGAATTAACGGTTTCGGAACAGGGTTTTTCGGAGAGCGACACCGGAGGATTTACCGAATCCGGGCTCCTGACGGATATATTGTCGGGTACGGAGCTGAAAAAACGGGATTATATTTGCAGCTTTTCGGATTCGGAAAAGGACGGAACAGAGCAGAAAAACTCAATATTCTATATTCGGGATGGGGAAGGCAAGATAAGCGGCTTTCTTTGCATTTACGAAAATCGAGGTGATTTGTATATGGTACGGGAAGTGCTGGATCAGCTGCTTTTGCCGGAGGAACAGACGGCAGGCGGTTCGGAGCGCATAGAGGCGGAGGTAAATTCCCTGCTTAAGGAGCGTATCGTTGAAGTCTGGAACCGTCATAGGTCTTCGGACAGTAAAATGAAGAAGGCGGAAAAAACAGCCTTTGTTTCGGAACTGTTTGAGATGGGTATTTTCCGCATGAAGGGTGCGGCGGTACAGGTATCCGAAGTGACGGGAATCTCATTGGCAAGTATTTACCGATACCTCAGTGAGGTTTTGGAAGAGTAAAAGCAAACAGGATATGGAGAAATGATATGAAAGAACAAAAAATTGACCCTGTTATGCAGGCAAACGGGGGCAAGGTTAAAAACAAGGGACTGTGGCGGAAGTTTTTTCATCTGATACGTCTCGCCAAGATTCCTTATATAGGTCTTGTAATTTATTTTTTATTAAGTCTCAGTACCGTCTATGTGGCGGTAAAGCTGCCGCAGGTTGAAAGCGACGTATTTACCGGCAACGCAAGCGCGGCGAATATCGCGTTTGTAATCGGAGTTGAACTTGCGACCAGTCTGATTGCTGTCGTTATGATTTCTTCCATGGGAGTTATCGGCGGAAGGATTGACCGCAATTTCAGAAACGCAATCTGGCAAAAGATACTCCGTCTGGAGCCGAAGTATTTTGACAGCGTTTCCGCAAATTCCCTGCTCAGCCGTATAACGGACGATGCCGAAAGCATGAAGGATTTCATTATGCTTATCTTATCCGAGATTACGGGAATAACGACAACCGTAGCCACTATTACAGCCATGTCTACAATGAATAAGGGACTTGCGGTTATGATGGCGGTATTTATTCCGATTTTTACGTTTTTCGGATTTATTGTCGGACGGATCAAAATGCGTGTCGGAAATAATGTAAAATTCAGAATGGCGGGACTGACGGATTATCTTTCCGGTCAGCTTGCGCGTATAACCGTTATAAAGGCGTATAACCGTGAGGATTACGAGCAGGAACGCGGAGAAGCGGCGATAATGGATTATTACATAGCGCAGCGCAAAGAGCAGATTGCGGACTTCCTTCAATCGACGATTGCTTCGATTATACATATAGTTCCTGATGTTATCCTGATTCTGGTTGGCATTTATATGCTGAATACAAATGCGCTCACGCCCGCGGGCTGGATAGTTTTCCACGCCTATGCGAATCAGGTGTTCAGCTTTTTTTCGGAAAAAATTACACTGTGGATAAATATCAAGACATATCAGGGACATATGAACAGACTTTCAGAGCTTTTTTCCGTTCCGGAGGAGGGCGTGAGGGCTTATATCAAAGAAGAAGCGGAATCCGGCGATATTGTGTTTGACGGCGTTTCGTTTTCGTATGATGAGCGGGAGATTTTAAGCGGGGCAACGCTTACTTTTCCCAAGAATGAGTTTACCGCCGTTTTCGGTCCGAGCGGAACGGGAAAAACAACGATATTAAAGCTTATCGAGCAGATTTATGAGCCTACGGGAGGACGGATTCTTCAAAACGGACATGAAATCAAGGAGTACAAGCTGGAGAATTGGCGTAAGCAGTTTTCTTATGTGAAGCAGGATACGCCTATGATTTCGGGAACCATCCGCGACAATATTCTTTACGGCGTTGACGCGGTTCTGACCGATGAACAGATAATGACGGCGGCAAAGGAGGTTCGGGCGGACGCGTTCATTGCTGACTGTCCGGGAGGATTGGATTACGACGTCGGACAGTTCGGAGATAAGCTTTCGGGAGGACAGAAACAAAAAATTTCCCTTCTCCGGGCATTTTTGCAGAACAGGGAGTATATTCTTCTGGACGAGCCGACGGCAAGCCTTGACGCCATTTCCGTTCAGGATGTACTGGATTCCATTAAACAGATGATCGGAAAACGTACTATTATTCTGGTAGCGCATGACGATAAGCTGATTCGTGATGCCGGACATATTATCGTAGTTGAGGATAATACCCGGGTATATGAGGGAACGGCAGAAGAGGTAAGCAATGTGAGCGGATTTTTCCGTGATATACTCAAACTTGGCGGAAAGGAGGACGAATAACGATGACAAAAAATAAAGACAAAATGTTGGGCGGTAAGGAGTCCTCATGGAAGCCGTTGATGCACATTTATAAAACCGTCAGGATTCCGTGGTTTTTGCTTATCATGGTAGTCATTCTTTCGTTTGGCAGCCAGTGGGTCAGCGTTAAGCTGGTCGAATACTCCTCAAAGATAGATACGGGTACTATGACGGCGGGAAGCTTCCTGGTGGGATACGTTGCTTTTTCGGTAATATCAATTTTGGTGGAATACGGATATGATTTGGCAAACATACTCGGCAATGCCCAGATGGCGAGGAACGTCAGGAGAAGACTTTGGGGAAAAATGCTCCGTCTGCCGCTTTCCTTCTATGAAAAAGAGGAGCCGCAGCGTCTGGTATCACGTGTTACAAAGGACTCGACGTTCGCTTACGGCGCTGTCACCTCGGTGATTCAGATAATAAGCGTCATTTACGGTCTTGTGATAGCCATGAGACCAGTCGTCAAGATATTCGGAGCTAAGTCATGGATAGTTGCCGTCATCATTCCCGTGCTTTTCATATGCTCTTTTATTGTAGGAAAAATACAGTACCGGATTGACCGCATGATTAACAAGGTTTACTCAAAAATGACCAATTTTTATAGTGAAAGACTTCCCAATATTACATATATAAAGACTAACAATATGGAGAAGTCAGAATATGAAAAAGGTCTGAAGGTCAGCAACGAAAAGTATAAAGCAGATATTGTTTACAAAATTTTGTTTGCGCTGCAAATGCCGATTCAGTCGCTTGCAAATTATATCGGATTGGTGTTTGTTTTGATTGCAGCATCCGCCATGGTGCGTTCCGAAACGATTACAGCGGTGCAGATGAAGGAAGTGATGCAATATTTCAACATTGTTATGGCGGATGCTACTTTGCTGCTCGGTGTGTGGATGAACATCAAGGCTACTCACGGAGGCTGTGAAAAAATTGCGGAAATCAACGGTTTGAAAGCAGAAGATGTCTCCGGTACCTCCGAGGTTTCGGGACAGCAGGATATTGTATTTGATCATGTTTCCTATGGCTATACCGAGGATAAGCTTGTACTTAAGGACGCAAGCTTTACGATTCCCAAGGGAAAGGTAACTGCCATTGTCGGTGAAAACGGAAGCGGTAAATCGACGATAACCCGTCTGCTTGAGCGGTTTGACGCGCCTGCATCCGGAGAAATAAGAATCGGAGAAAGCAGGCTTGATGAGTTGGACTGCGCAAAATGGAGAGATAAGCTCGGCTATGTGTTCCAGGGAGACCAGATGATAGAAGGAACTGTCCGTGAAAATCTTGTTTACGGACTTACAAAGGATTATTCCGAGGATGAGCTCGTAAAAGCCGCCGAAGACGCGGGAGCGTATGATTTTATTATGGAGAAGGAGGAAAAGTTTGAAACTCCGCTTCATGTGTTTGATTCGGAATTTTCCGGCGGTCAGCTTCAGCGCCTTGCAATAGCCCGCGTATTCATGAAAGATCCGGAGTACCTGATTATGGACGAGGCGACCAGCGGCATTGACCTGATGAAGGAGGCGCAGATAGTTGCGTGTATGAAGGAAAAAATGAAGGGCAGGACTGTAGTTCTCATAAGCCACAATATGAATCTTATTCAGGATATGGACCACATAGTTGTGATAAAAGACGGTCAGGTGGAAGCGGAAGGAAGTCCGAAGGAGGTTGCCAAGCGCAGCGACACCTTTAAGGCTCTTGTCGGAGTGGGCGATGCAGAAACCGCATCAGAATAAAAGAAAGGATTACCAAAATGGAGCAGTTGAAATTAAAATCAAAGCTTATAGAGTATTGCGATTACCATTGTATTGACATCAGCAAATACGCTATTCCGCTTAAGGCGGATAAGCTCAGGTACGAGCGTGACGTCAAGAATTTCTGCAAGCGTTTTGCGGAGAAAGCTGAGGTGTCCGATATTGAATCGCAGGATATGGCAACGCTTTCCTGTACTTCGGAGAATCCGAAATTTCAAAAGGAGCATATAACCGTGCGCGTCGGTCTCGGGCTTTATTCCAAGGAACTGGAGGAAAAGATAATCGGTATGCCGATCGGAGAAACAAAGACATTTACCGTCGGCTCGGACTGCGTGACGGTAACTGCCGAAAAGAGTATCAGAGAGATATTTCCCGAGCTGACGGATGAGCTTGTCGCAGGCAGCGGAATTCCCGAGGTCAAAACCGTGGAGGATATGTATACTTACTGCCGCTACAAACAGTATGACGACGCTTTGGAGGAGGCGGCGGACGAAGCCTGCGCGTATCTCGCTGGCGAGACGCTCAGGCGTTCCAAACTTGATTTGGATGGGGAGGAGCTTGAAACGTCAAAGAAATTTGCCGCCGGTCTGGTGAATTTTGAAGCGATGGCGGAAGCTGCGGACAGTGTCGAAGCAGAAGATTCCGATACGGTAAGCTGGGATGTTAAAGCCATGGCGGATCAAATCGGAGATAGCTCGCTTAGGTCTGCCGTATTGGGACAAAGCATGACGGCGCTGACCGAAGAGGATTATGAAGCATATCTGAACAAGATTTCCGTCGCCGTAGAGCGTCCGGTGGAGGATATTCGCAGAGAGCATCCGCTTGTTGAATATCTGATAGATACATATAATGAATTTTTTATAGATACTGTCGAAACGTATGTATTCAGAAAGCTTAAGGAAATCGGCGAGTCGATGTCCGATGAAGCGGAAAATTGAAATACCCTGCGGGTATACCATTATGCGCGAAGAAACAGCGCGATAATTAAGGAAAGGAGAGAATAGAATGATTTCATATGCAAACTACGAAAACTTCAATGAGCTTTTTGCGGAGGGCTTTACAATAGTTGACTTTTATTCCGTAACCTGCGGACCCTGCAAGCTTTTTTCCAAAATTCTGGAGGAGATTACCTATGATTTACCTTTTGTAAACATAGTCAAGGTCAATCTTACCGATTTTCCCAAAATCGGCGAGCAGTATGAAATAGATGCCGTTCCGACCATCTTTTTTGTAAAAGACGGCGAGATTCGGGAGCGGGTTGTCGGAGTTATGGAACAAGAAGAAGTTATGGAAAAAATAAGCCAGTACTATTATGAGTGACCGGAGGTGAATCATAATGAAAGTAATCCGAAATTTGAACGCCGCGGTGCTGCTTATGTGCTGTGTTTTGAGTATGACCGCCTGCGGTTTTTACGAGCTTTTTGTTGACGAAAACGACACGTCAAGCGGAGTTTATGTTGCGATATACAATAAGGATTCGACAGATGAAGAGCTGTCGGCAATATCAGATGTTTCTTTTATGAAGAGCGACCTGATAAACGAAATCAAAGAGTACGATTTGTCCTTTGAAGTAACGCTCAGCTTTGACCTTGAGACAAGCAATGAGGCGTCGCTGTCTTTTTATTATTATCACAACAGAGAGGATGAAAACGCCGCCGATTATTGCCAAATCGGAAACGTCTACATGGGTACCTACACCATGGAGGGCGATACGATTAAGTTCGTGTTTGAAACGGATGGGTATAATACGGTGTTTTACAATGTCGGTTCCGATTATGCGGAATTGGATGTTTTCCGCGAGTTCAGCTATGCGGACGACGGAAGCTGCGGCATATGGGCATATCCTTATACGACATGGGAATATGAGGATGTTGCCGTGATTCTTGAGGATGTTATGAAGGATATGCCGGCAGCGATTGAGATTACGGTTTCCGGAAGAAAAATCGTGAGCTGGAAGGCGGCGGAGTAACAGACACTTATGTAAAAGGAGTAAAATATGGTTTATGACGCAGCGATTATAGGCACCGGTCCCGCGGGGCTGTCTGCCGCGTTGAATTTAAAGATTCGGGATAAAAATTTTATCTGGATAGGAAGCAAAAATTTAAGCGATAAGATTGTAAAAGCCGAGTGTATCTCGAATTACCCGGGCTTTACGAATATATCCGGAAAGGACTTCGCAGATGCCTTCCGTTCGCAGACGGAGGCGATGGGCATTGAGATAATTGAGCAGATGGTCAATTCTATAATGCCGTTTTCCGGTCATTACGCGCTTATGGCAGGCAGTGATTTTTATGAAGCAAAAAGCATTATTTTAACCACAGGCATTGCGAATACAGCCGTGCTTCCCGGTGAGGCGGAATTTGTGGGCAAGGGCGTAAGCTATTGCGCTACCTGCGACGGGAATTTATATCGCGAAAAAACGATTGCCGTTTTGTGCAATAACGCACGTTTTGAGCACGAGGTGGAATATCTCGCAAATATCGCGGCAAAGCTGTACTATTTTCCGTTATATAAAAACGTGTCCGTAAACGCGGGAAACATTGAAATGCCAAACGGCAAAATCGTTGAAATTACGGGAGAAAAGCGGGTGAGCGCCGTTAAACTGAACGACGGCGGCGTGCTTGAGGTTGACGGCGTGTTCTGTCTGCGGGACTCGGTGGCGCTATCTTCCCTGCTTCCGAAATTGGAGGCGGAAAACGGACATATTGCGGTTGACCGTACCATGGCAACCAACCTTCCCGGAGTATACGCCGCCGGAGACTGCACAGGACGTCCCTATCAGTACACCAAAGCGGTGGGAGAGGGAAATGTGGCGGCTCACAGCGTACTTGAATATCTGGCGCGGGAATAGCCAAACCGCATATACCGAAAGAATTAATTGCAAGATATTCCCCTATCCTGTATTTTGTGGTATAATATAAGTACTTAGCGAGGTTTTTACGAGCTTAGTACGAATATATACCTGACACCTTAGCGAGGCGAAGCCGAGTTTAGTTGTCATGGTATAATAAGCGCAAGCGCTTATTATCATTCCGCGGTCGCCGAATATGCCTGCGGCATGCTTGGCTCGTCGCGTTTATGGTATAATAAGCGCAAGTTTTTTTACAGGAGGGAAAATATGATGTTTTGTAAAAGCTGCGGTGCGCAGATTTCGGAGAGCGATAAATTCTGTACACAGTGCGGAACGCCGGTTGACCGGGATTCGGCAGCGCCGTCTACCGATATTGATGCGACGCCTCAGGAGGCGCAGGTGACTGACCAGACGGAGTATAAGGATTTTACATACAGTCCGATGCCGAATGACACACAGCAGGCACAGCCCGCTCAGAAGAAGCCCTTTAACAAGAAAATAATAATACTTATCGCTGTTTTGGTGCTTGTGTTTATCGGTATCACGGTTGGCGGAATACTGGCTATGAACAATATCCGGCACAAGAAGATACGGAAGCAAAAAACCATAAACGTGAACGAGTATGTAGAGTTTGAGGTCAAGGGCTATAACGGTCAGGGCGAGGCAATAGTACGCATAGACTATGACGATTTGTTCGACGCAGTTATGAAGGCGATAGGCGGAAATAACGCAAGCGGCGCCAAAAAATACATATACAGAGCGACTGCGTTGGAGGTGTGCGACGGAATATTTTTCAAGGCGACCCCGGATAAGGAACTGTCGAACGGCGATAAAGTAAGAATTGAGATGGAGTATGACGAAACCGCCGTAAAGGAAGCAGGAATAGTCCTTGAATTTGAAGGCTACGATGTGAAAGTAAAGGGGCTTAACGATGTCAATACGGTAGATATTTTTGAGTATGTGGAGCTTACATTTCAGGGAAGAAGCGGCGCGGCGTGGGTTTCGTATGAGAATACCGCGAAGGACAGAGGTCTTAGGGACGTGCACTTTACAATAAACAACAATTACAATCTTTCGGTCGGGGACGAATTCACCCTTACCGTGAACGATTATTATGTTGATATGCTTCTTGACGATTACGGAATTGTTCTTAAAAGCACATCCAAAACCTATAAGGTAGAAAAAGGCAATGTGGACAGCTATATTGAGTCGCTTTCCGAGGTATCGGAATCGCTTTTAAACGAAATGAAAGAATATGCGGAGGAGGAAATAGAGGACATATACCGATGGGAATGGGATATGGAGATTTCGGATATTGAGTATATGGGAATGTACCTGATCTCGCCAAACGATACCAACAGCTATTACGGGAACTATGCGTTTGTGATATATACCGGAACGGTCACCTTTGACGATGAGGACAGAGAACCCGTTAAGGTATTCCTTCCCGTTCAGGTCAACAATCTGATTCATAACGCGGACGGAAGCCAGGAGTGCGACAGCTGGGTAAGTCTTTGGGATGACGGCAGAAGTGACGGAGATTCCGAGTGCACCGGATATCTGAGTGAGATAAATATGTTCCTTGACGTATTCAATGAGGAAAACCTGCTTAGCTTTACATATGAAATAAGCGAAGGAATGCGGGATTATTACGATAATCCGCTTGAACCGGAGTTACCGACGGAGAAAGAAACGCAGTTCCAGACAGGACTTGAGGGAACTGATGCGGACATGGATATGGCGCGCTAGTTATAGGTATATCAAACAAAATACATGTCATGAACACAATGGAAAAAGGGATTGCGGATGCAGTCCTTTTTTGATACCTGAATTTGTAAATATTTTATTAAAAAATTGCGCACCGTATGATATACTGATTATAGTGTTGTGAAATTATTGAAGGAGAATGTATATGATAGATACTAAAAAAGAACAGGAAAGAGACGAATTACATCGTGCCATTTGGGCGATTGCAGATGAACTTCGCGGAGCGGTAGACGGATGGGATTTCAAGAATTATGTTCTGGGAACTATGTTTTACCGTTATATTTCTGAAAATCTGACAAATTATATAGTAGTTCGTGAACAGGTGCTTCGTGATGAGATTGCAAAAATAATTGCGGAAATTGAGGTGTAGGATGGACGAAAAAAATTTTGAATTCCTGCTCTATAATTCTGTTGACGAAGAAGTATCTGTTAATGCACTTGTAAAATATGAAACAATATGGCTTACGCAAAAAGCAATGGCTGAGCTGTTTGGTTGTTCTACAGATAATATTTCTTTGCATCTGAAAAATATATTTGCAGACGGAGAATTGGAGAAGAATTCAGTTACCGAGAAAATCTCGGCAACTGCCGCTGACGGTAAAAAATATAATACACAATTTTATAATTTAGATGCCATTATCTCTGTCGGATACCGTGTAAATTCCAGAAGAGCCACACAGTTCCGTATCTGGGCAACCGGTGTTCTGAAGGAATATATGACAAAGGGTTTTGTGCTGGATGACGAGCGCCTCAAACAGGGAAAGACGGCTTTTGGAACAGACTATTTCAAAGAATTGCTTGAGAGAGTACGTTCTATTCGTGCAAGCGAGAGGCGTATCTGGCAGCAGATTACGGATATCTTTGCGGAATGCAGTATTGATTATGATAAAAAATCAAAAGTCACACATGATTTTTATGCTATGGTTCAGAATAAATTTCATTATGCTATTGCCGGACAGACAGCTGCGGAAATTATTTACACAAAGGCAGATAAAGAAAAAGAACATATGGGGCTGACGACATGGAAAAATGCACCGGATGGAAGAATTTTAAAATCGGATGTATCGGTTGCGAAGAACTATCTGGATGAGAAGCAGATTAGACAGCTAGAGCGTGCGGTAACAGGATATTTTGATTATATTGAAGATTTGATAGAGCGGGAAAACACCTTTACTATGGTGGAATTTGCAGATAGCATTAATGAATTTTTAGCTTTCCGCAGGTATGATATTTTGGAGGGAAAAGGTAAAATTGCTGCAAGCGCTGCCAAGGAAAAAGCAGAAGCGGAATATGACGAATTTAACAAACACCAGCAGATTTTCTCCGACTTTGACAAGGAAGTGCAGAAAATGTTGGGAAAAGGTGGTGAGAATGTATGAGTAGATTATACATTGAGCCTATGAAAAAAGTCTGTAAATATTGATCTTCTATGATAATTGATAGGGATGAACGGTCTCGAGCCGGAGTCCGGCAAAAAAGAGATATAGTATATTATATCAATTATACGGAACCGGAGCGCCCTGTTATTTTCAAGACGTTCCGGTTCTTTTTGCGCAGTAGTGTTATTTTTTCATCTCAGCTCGGCGAGCTTTTCAAGAGCGACGTAGAGCTGGGATATTTTGTACCATGTGCTGTAGCCGACTTCGCCGGTCACCGGCAAATCGAAAATGGACTGGAATTTTCTGACAGCCGCCGCGGTCTGCTCACCGTAAATTCCGTCAATGGCAAGAGAGGGGATATTGCTGTAGGTCTGCCTTATTGAAACAAGCTGTTCCTGAATGGTGCGCACCTCGTTTCCGCTGTCGCCTATGTCGAGCGTATAGCCCGGCCACGACATCGGTATTCCCGCTACCTCCTCGGCGGTGTTGATGTAAATATTGCTTCCGTAGTAGGTGCGCAGAATCTGAAGCGCTGAATATCCTTTGTCACCGAGGTCCTTTGAACCCCACTGGCTCATGCCGCCGCAGGTGGTGCGCTTGCCGTCGCAGTATTGCGTGAGCAGAGGCTGCTTGACATTGGGACGCGAAACATAATCGGCAAAAACTTCGTCCACAATCCTTGCGACATTATCGAAGATATTCCTCTCGTTTATCCATTTGTGGTCGTAAGCGGTGGAGGAGGTTATCGTGAAATAGTAGCCCTTATTTCTGTACCACTCCGTATATACGCGGTTGAGCGTGAACGAAACAATCGCGATTACGTTGGCGGTTATCGTTTGCTCTGGCCATGTCGGGTAAATTTCACTGCATGCGACATTCTTGACATAGTCGGTAAAGCTTACATAATAATCGGTGGCTGTCGAATCAGACGGAGCGCCGTCGTGAACCGCCACGATTTCGGGCACGACAACGCGGTCGAGAACTATTTCTCCGGTATTTGAGATGGGCTTTATTTCCGCCTCGGGAATTTTGGGAGGATAGTTGCCGAAAAGCGTGTTGGGGCCTATGACAAATGTATCCGACTGCGGGCTTGTGCTGAGTTTGTGCAGTCTGATATTCTGGATTGACTGCTCGCCGGGAAAAATATCGAGACCGTTTATTGATATGGGAGCGTAGCCGGGCGCTCTGACAATCAGGTTGTATTCCGAATAGGGCTGTTCGACGCCCGGAGCTTCGCTGTATTCCAGCGGAGGGGCGGGGAGTGAAACCGTAGCTGTCTGACCGTTGGAGTCGGTTCTTACTTCGTCAAGAACCTCATCAGGGTCACCGGTAAAAGAAATGTCCGCCACGGCGTTTTCTATGGGACGCCCGTCATCTCCGGTGACGTCAACCCTGAGACTGCCGGAATCGGACATGGTCTGCATGATTTTATATAAAGACATACAAGTCTCCTGAAATTAATCACTAATATAATATGCAGGAGAGCGGGGAATGTTGCGGAAAAAGAAGCTATTTGATAATGTTCCCGTTATCAATATTGACATCTTTAAGCATTATATTGAAGCTGTCGGCATCAATGGGCTTTGAGTACAAAAATCCCTGCGCCGCGTCACAGCCGCACGCACTGAGGAATTCTGCCTGCACTTTGGTTTCCACACCTTCGGCAATTATGTCAAGCCCTATGTCCTTTGACATTGATATGGTGTGTCCGAGAATCTTTCTTCCTCGGTCTGACACCATGAATTCATTTAAGAAGTAGCGGTCGATTTTCAGCACGTCAAATTTGGTTTTTTGCAGCATATTCAGTGACGAATATCCCGAACCGAAATCATCCATCAGCATAGTAAAGCCGCTTTCTTTAAAAAGCTCTACCGAGCGTTCTACATCCGCCGATTCAGCCGATTCTGTAATTTCTATCTGCATCAGTCCGATTGGAATATCATATTTTTTAACAATGTCATACAGTTCTTTTACCGTATCCTTGCCCTTTAAATACGCGCGCGACACATTGACCGAAATCGGTACGGGCGGGATTCCGGCGTCAAGCCAGCTTCTTATCTGTTTTGCGGCGGATTCCCAGATGAACCTGTCAAGCTTCAGAATAAATCCGTTCTTTTCAAACACAGGGATGAAATCTCCCGGAGATATAAGTCCCTTTGAATGATGCTGCCATCTTGCCAGCGCTTCCGCGCCGATTATTCTGCCCGATGATATGCTTACCTTGGGCTGAAGAAACATCAGGAATTCTCCGTCTCTCAGCGCATTGTTCATATCCTCCTCTATGCGCTGTACCTTATGCATATCGGCAAGCGAGCTTTCGTCAAAGAACGCTATGTTCTCCAGCGCGTTTCCCTTGACGGTCTGTCTCGCGATACCAGCGTTGTCGCCGCAGCGGCGGGAGGGCATATCGGGGTCGTTCATTATGTATATGCCGAAGCAAAGCTTGAAATCAATATTCATAACCCCTGAAATCCGGCTTTCCAGCTGTCTGATAAAATCAATTATCTCGTCCTTTTCGTCAAAGGTCATCACAAACATATACAGGTCTGCCGAAAGTCTGGAGTGCGGCATCTTATCTCCGCACATCAGATTCAGTACTTCACTGATGAGGGCAAGGAGCCTGTCACCCACCTCGGGGCTGTAGTTGTCGTTTATCAGCTTGAAATGCTCAACGTCAAACTGAACGAAAGCGACTTTCTTATCTTTCCTTTCGCTGATAAGCTTAGCTATTCTTTTCTGGATAATTTTAGGATTCTTGTCAGAGGTGAAGGAGGCTAAAATTTCGCGGTTGCGTATCTCACTGTCCTTGAATGAACGGATGTTGGTCAGAACATACCTGATATGTCCGTCGGCGTCTTTGCCGAACACGGCGGAAAGATTCACAAGCTCGGGTACACCGCCGAATATATTCATTTTCAGTGCGATTTCCGTTTCGTCCATGTCGGTGCCGTCCTGTATGCCCGCGTCTATCTGACTGCAAAAAA
>JAAVHB010000102.1 GCA_014799955.1 Butyrivibrio sp.
AGGTTACGGATATGACTATTCAGGTAAACGATTCCGCAATGCTTAAGTATACCTATCCCGAAGCTTCGTTTGACCCGGACGGAATAAAGAAAGGTTATCTTAATATTCTCGGAACAAACATCTGGAACAGCGAGACCTGCACGGACTGCAACGCGGTATTCGGCGACAAGGCTAACTGGCCGGGCGAGGTTACAAAGGTAACGATTACCTTCACAATAGCCGGATTCGACCATGACGCTCCCGCAGATGCGGAGCCCGCACCGGGAGAGGATGACGGAACCAAGGCAGACGACGGCGCTACAAAGGCTGACAGCAACAATAATAACGACAAGAAGGACGACTCCAAGGGCGGACTTCCCACCGGAGCAATTATCGGAATAATCGTGGGAGTTGTAGCGGTTGTTGTAGTAGTTGTTGTGATAGTTTCAAAGAAAAAGAAAAAATAAGCATTAATTAAAAGTCTGACGAAAGGAGATAGGGAATTCCCTATCTCTTTTTTACGTCCATTATAGAAACATAATGCAGAATATCAAATACTTCCGGTACGGTCTGTAAATACGCCGTATGCTCCTGTTCCCATGCGGCAATTTCGGCTTCACTCAGGGAGGACGCGCCTATGCCCCTGCACGCCTTAATTCTGCCGTGCCAGCTTTCACGCGTAAATGTAACTGGACAGTCGAAAGTAATCATATTGGCAGGCTCGAACAGCTCCCCGCACCACGGCGGCACCTGAAGCTCGTATCTTGTCTGGTGCCCTCCTGTCCACGCAGGATTGTATTTTAAAACAAGCTCCTCGCTTTGCTTTGCAATCGGGCTTTCGTACGGCAACCACGCCATAAACAGGATACAGAAATGTCCGTCCGGCTTCAGAATGCGGTGTATTTTGGGAAGCAGCACGTTCTTGTCAAAATACATGAAACACTGACAGGCGGTTACCGCGTCAAAGGTTTCCGCGGGAAAATCTATGTCCTCGGCGGATGAAACGGCGTATTCGATATCCATGCCCGCGTCCGCGCTTAATTTTCTTGCGTATTCAATCTGGTTTGCCGAAATGTCAACGCCAATCCATTTCGCGCCGTAGCGATACATATTTCTCGGAAGAACCCCGGTTCCCGTTCCTATATCCAGAACACTCTGTCCCTTGGTGCCGACGGAAATCTCCGCCAGTTTTTCATAAAAGATTTCCGGGTAAATATCACGGAATTTCGCGTAATCCCCGGAGGCTTTCCCCCAATCGAATGCGTTTCCGTTGTCAATTGTTTTCAGTTTCATCGGAATCCTCCTCCAGACAGTGAAGCTTGCGGTATTCGGCCGGGCTTTGCCCCACGTATTTTTTGAATTTCTTGTGAAAATAATCCACGTTTTTGTAGCCGACCGCCTCTGAAATCTCATACACCTTGAGCTTGTTTTCAATTATAAGCTGCTTGGCGTGCTTGATGCGGATGCCGTCAACGTAATTATTAAAATTTTCCCCGACGGCTTTGCTGAAGATTTTGCCCAGATAGGCGCTGTTGTAGCCGAAAAGCGGGGCAATTGTTTCAAGCTTGATGTTGGTCTGATAGTTGTGGTCAATATAAAAAATTATGTCGTCGAGAATACTGTCCCTTGAGGAGTTGCCGATTGCGTTCATAACTGCCTCAAACTGGGCGGTGAAAAATGTCGTAATTTCGTAAAGATAAAATTTCCTGTCAATGATTGCTATTATATCCGAGTTTGAAGGAAAAGAAAGGGGCGCGGAGCTGTAGATATGGCTTATATGCTCCTTTATGCGCAAAAACAAATCCGTAAGGAAAAGCTTTACCGCACCTATATCGTCCCGGACACTGTAAAGATAATCCGACAGCTCCGCGAGCGCGGAGATTATTTTTTTACGGTTAAACGCCTGAATGTAATCGCTGATTGCCGTACAGTATTCGTCGAGCTTTGAATGGTCTATGGAAGCGTTTTTTATTTCGTATGAAGGCAGCGCGTCAAAACCCAGTGTGTGCTGTCCGGGTGTACAGAAAAAACGGCGCGCTATGAGCCGGTGTGCCTGGTTGTAGGAAATGTGTATATCAAAAAGGGAATAAACCTTTGTGCCGTAGGTAAGAAATAAAGTGTCAAGCGGGCTTCCCTTCTGAGGGGGAGTGCTGTAGTGGTCAAGGAAACGCTGGAATTTGTCAAGAGCGTACTGTCCTTTAAGTATGATAATATTTTTGCCGTCCTTTTCGATATGCTCGAAAGTGTAGCTGCCGTTATTGGTGACGCGCAGAAGCTCCGAAAACTGATACGGCATGGTTTCGCGGTCGCGCATATACTGTTCGTATATCACAACCTGATAAACCTCGGCGTCGAGGTGCAGTTCGTCGGTATTGATAAGCGAAGTATTAGCATTTCCGGAAATTATATCGTCAAGGATTTCTTTTTTTGCTTTTTCCTGATAATGAAGAAGCACCTGCGAGGTCTTTTTCTCGTCCTGGAGGCTGCTGCTTATCTGGGAAATTATATCTATAAGCTCGTCCTCGTCAACGGGCTTGGTAAGATAGTAGTCAACCCCGTAACGGATTGCCTGCTGCGCGTATTTAAAATCGGAGTAGCCGCTTATGATTATTATTTTACCCGTAAAACCCTGATTCCGAAGCTCCTTTATTACGTCGATTCCGTGCATTTTGGGCATACGTATATCTATGATTACAAGACTGGGCTTAAGAGAGAGAATCCGGGTAAGCGCCTCCTCCCCGTTGGAGGCGTCGCCGCATATTTCAAAATCGAAGGATTTCCAGTTGACTATGTATTTAAGGCCTTCGCGAATGACCTGTTCATCGTCTGCAATAAATACGGTTTCCATAAAAATCCCTCCGTTTTACTTAAGGCTTACTTATGAAATTATAAAAAAGCAACGGCGATTTGTCAACTTTTTTGAAATTGGCAACCGCCGCTGTGCATATTAGAATGTATGAATTTTAATTGTAACCGGAAAATTGCTTGTGTATCCCGAGACGCTTACATGAAGGCCGTCCCCGTCTGATTTCCACTCGACGGGACTGTCGCACCCGAGAATGGAGACGCCGTCTATTATTCCCTGAAAAGCGGAGCTGTTAGCGTTTTTGCCGGTTGCAAGGCTCTTTATGCATACCTTGCCGTCCTCGGGGAATTTAAGGGCTATTGCGTATATGCAGCCGTTGCCCGCCGTGAATCGGAAGTCTTCAGCTGTGTAATCCGAGCCGTTTCCCTCGGAAAACTTGCCCTCGACCTCGGCAGTGGGACCCTCTCCGCTGAAACGCCAGACCTTGCTGCTGTAGATTGCCTCGCCGTTTACATCAAGCCATTTGCCTATATCCGCAAGGATTTCTTTGTCCTTATCGGGAATCGAGCCGTCCGCCTTGGGACCTACGTTCAGCAGAAGGTTGCCGTTTTTGCTTACGACATCGACAAGGTAACGTATAATATCGACGCTGTTTTTGTAATCGAGGCTTGTGGTGTAGCACCATGAGTTGTGCGCTATGGCGGTGTCGGTCTGCCAGTGGTAGGGCTTTACGTCGGCAAATTTGCCGCGCTCCACATCGACGATTCCGCTTCCGAAGGACATTGCCTCGTGCTTGTAGCAGATTGCCGTTTCGTAGCCCCACTCAAGTCCGCGGTTGTAGTAGTAAGCCGCGATTTTGCGGAGCGTATCCTTGTAGCCCTCATGCTGTATCCACCAGTCAAAATAAAGTATTTTGGGCTGGTATTTATCTATTAACTCGCAGGTCCGTATGAGCCAGTCATCGAGAAATTCCTGTGTCGGATAGGGCTTTGCGAAAATATCCTCCTGATTAGGCTGCTCCTGAAGCGACGGCCAGTAGAAATCGCCGACTTCGAGCGGCTCCTTGATGTCGCTGTCAAAATCCTTTCCGTTGCCCATGAACCATAAATGCTCGGCGCGGTGAGAGGAGGTACAGAAGGTAAGCCCCTGCTTTTCCGCCTCCGCCTTAAGCTCGCCTACAACGTCGCGCTTCGGTCCCATTTTGACGCTGTTAAACTCGGACAGTTCGCTTTCGTACATCTGGAAGCCGTCATGATGCTCGGCGACGGGAACTATGTAGCGCGCTCCGGCTTTTTTGAAAAGAGAAACCCATTCTGTGGCGCTGAATTCCGGAGCCGTGAACATGGGAATAAAGTCCTTGTAGCCGAAATCCTTATGCGGCCCATAGGTCGCAACGTGATGCTCAAACTCAGGTGTTCCCTGAATGTACATGTTGCGGGAATACCATTCGTTGTTAAAGGCGGGAACGCTGTAAAGACCCCAATGGATGAATATTCCGAATTTGTCGCGGCAGAACCATCTCGGAATCTCCATATCGGTGAGCGAATCCCACGAGTCGTTGTAGGGACCTTTTTCGATAACCTCGTCGATGGTTTTCAGATAGTCCGCTTTGATGCGGTCATAGTTTTGCGGTTTCATTTTATTTTCCTCCCGAAATTAAATTTTGATTATCATAACGCCCTTGGGCGGAATATCCGTTTCCGTACGGGCTTTGATTTCACTGTCGGCAAGCAGCTCCGTTCCGTCGCAGGCTAGCGTAAAGGTTCCGGCGGTATCGGAATGGTTAAGCACGAAAATGAAGCTGTCGTTTCCCTTACTCCGCACGGTTATCTCAAGCTCCTTTGCCGCGCAGACAAGTGCGTTTATGCCGCATCCGGCGCATATTTTATGCATAAGCGACATATAGAAGTCCTCGTCGGAGACAGTGGCGACATAGTATGCCTCGCCCTTGCCGAAGGAATTGCGGGTGAGAACAGGCATTCCGGCGTAAAAGTCGCTTTCGTAGGCGCACAGCGCTTCGGCGGTTTCACAGTGGAGAAGGTCGCAGATAAGTCTTGCCGGATATTTTTCTCCGTCAAAAACAAAGGAATTGGCGCTGCCATGCGGCAGAGAGTCCTCCTCTTCAACCCATATGCCCAGAATGTCCCGAAGCGGGGCGGGGTAGCCGCCCGTGAAAACAAGGTCGTTTTCGTTTACGTAGCCCGAAAAGAAGGTGGTCACAAACTTGCCGCCGTTTGCCACAAAATCCCGTATGCGCTTATCAAAGCCGTCCTTAATCATATAAAGTACAGGAGCGATTACGACCTCGTAGCCGTTCAGACTGCTGTCGGTGTCTATGATGTCCACGGGAATGTGGAGCTTGTTGAGCGCGTCGTAATAGCGGTGAACCTCGTTCACGTATTTTAAATCTACGCTCGGTCCGGCGGAGAATTCCACCGCCCACCAGTTTTCCCAGTCAAAAAGCAGCGCAACCTTGGCTTCGGTGCGCGCGCCGAGGAGTGTGCCGCCCAGCTTTTCAAGCTCCGCGCCGAGTGCCGCCGCCTCTCTGAAAACGCGGGTGTTTTCGTGACCGGCGTGGTCGATTATCGCGCCGTGGTATTTTTCGCAGGCTCCTATGCTCCTTCGCATCTGGAAAAACATCACCGTGTCCGCGCCGTGCGCAACAGCCTGATAACTCCAGAGCCGCATGATGCCGGGGCGCTTGAGCGTGTTGTAGGGGAGCCAGTTCGTGACGCTCGGCGTCTGCTCCATAAGCGCGAACGGCTTGCCGTCCTTGATTCCTCTCATCGCGTCGTGCTTCATTGCGGTCAGGGTGTAGGAATCGTCCGGCGACGGATAATTGTCCCACGATACGAAATCCATTGTTTTCGCCCATTTGCGGTAATCAAGAGGCTTGTAAAGCCCCATAAGATTGGTGGTTATCGGAATATCGGGAGTTATGCGGTGAACCGCGTCGTACTCCAGACGGAAGCATTCGTTTATCGATTCCGACATAAATTTATTGTAATCCAGAGAGATTCCCTGAAACATCGTTCTGTCGGTTTCAAAATGCTCGGACAGAAGATTGGGTGCGACAACCTCGTCCCAGTCGTAGAAGGTATGTCCCCAGAATGAGGTATTCCATACCCGATTCAGTTCTTCTATTGTTCCGTAGCGTTTTTTCAGCCAGAGACGGAAGGCGCGCTCACAGTTTTCGCAGTAGCAGGCGCCGCCGTATTCGTTGGAAATATGCCATGCCGCAATGTTGTCATAGCTCTTATAGCGCTCTGCAAGCTTTGAGGCAAGGAGTGCGGAATAATGCCTGTAGGTCGGGCTGTTAGGGCAGGAATTGTGCCGCCCGCCGAATTTGCGTTTCATGCCGTTGAATTCGACGCGCAGAATATCGGGATGACGAGCCGCCATCCAGGCGGGGTGCGCGGCGGTGGAGGTCGCAAGACAGACCTTGAAGCCGTTTTCTTTTACGGTGTCCATTATTTTGTCGAGCCTGTCAAAATCGTATTCGTCCTCGGAGGGCTGGAGCGCCGCCCACGAAAAAACATTGAGAGTGAGAATATCGATATTTGCGAGCTTTAAAAGGCGCATATCCTCTGCCCATAC
Source organism: Butyrivibrio sp. (assembly GCA_014799955.1). Classification (GTDB taxonomy): domain Bacteria; phylum Bacillota; class Clostridia; order Lachnospirales; family Lachnospiraceae; genus Eshraghiella. The sequence continues at coordinate 6,383 of JAAVHB010000102.1, forward strand.
GTCTTCGGTGAACTGTTCGGGATTGTAATCCCCTCCGTACGGTATTTTGGTAATTGCTGATGATTCAATCATCGTGAAACCTCCTTCTATTCCTGCGGGGAAACGGCATTTGCTTTTGCTTCCGCTTCTGCCCGCGCGTTATCCAGATCAAACTGATATATCTGGGAGTAGCCCAGCGCCTCCGTCCTTGAAAGAAGCTCGGCGTACAGCGCTTCAAATTCCTCGTCCGAATCGGCGTAAACCATTTTCCATGAATACGAGATAACGGTGCTTGCGCACTGTGTCCGTATTGCGGAAAGCTCCGTGGACACGTTCGGCGAAATATAGTCAGTGCCGGGCGACACAATCATCTGACCGTTGTTTTGCAGATATTCGATTACGGTATCGGCGTTCATATGATGTACCCAGTCCTTTTCGAGCGCGGACTGTTTTTGACGGAAAACGGAATCCCATGTGGCAAAATAATACGGGTAGCCGTCCGGCGTCCGCTCAACCTTTGATACCGGCGTGTAGTTCAGCATACATGAGCCGTCCCACCACATTCCGCCGCCCCATTCGGGAGGAACCTCGGAATCTCCGTTAAGGAGTACCAGCCTTCCGAACTCGGTCAGCTCGGGACCGTCGTCCGTGATATGCCATGTAAGCCCCTCCGGTCCCGCCGTGCCCTGACGGGGAGAGCAGCAGCTTATCATAATGCCCTCGGGGGAGTAGAGCCAGTCTATAAAATCCACCAGTCTTTCGGGGTCCTCGGCACCCGAGCCGACGGCGATAACGGTTTCGTAATTGCCGAAGCTTTTGCAGCCGTAGGAATATATAAGCTCGTCCTCTATGGGAACAAACATATAGCCCATTCCCGCGTTCATTTTGTCCGTGGTGTTGTAGGCGGGCTGGGCGAGCCACGGCCACGGTGAAAAAAGAATCTGTCCGTCCTTGAATTTCTGAGAGAGGTCATTGTAGGTCTGGTTGTAGCAATCGGGGTCCACAAGTCCCATCTGATGCGCCTTGTTGTAAAATCTGAGGACCCTCATGTAAAGCGAGCCGTCATCAAGAATATTCTGGAAATCAGAGCCGTCCGCCTTGGCAAGTACAAAGCCGGTCTCATCGTATCCGTAAAAGCAGCAGGGCTGCTTGATGGCGTTCATCATCTTGTCGTCCCAATCTTTGAAAAAGGAAAAGGCATAGACGGGCTTGCCGCTGTCGCTGTACGGGTGATTTTCCTGCATTTCGGCAAGAACCGGAAGCAAATCCTCCAGCGTGTTTATGGAGGGATATCCCATTTCGGAGTAGTAATCCCACCGTATATAGGCTCCGTAATTGGCTGCGGAGTCCTCGCTTGGCGAATAAGGCGAAGCGGATGAAACTGTGCTTGGTATTGCGTATATTCCGTCCTGCGTGACACTGCGGTTAAGCGAGCGTATGGGTATATCATAGCTGCGTATAAGGTTTGTCTCATGGAGATACGGCTCCATATTAAGCACAAGTCCGGCGTTTACAAGGCTCTGAAGCCTTCCTCCGCCCGAGCTGCATATAATCAGATCGCCTATGTCTCCGGCGGCAAATCTCGTATCGTACAGAGTGTCGGCGCTTCCGGAGGTGTTGGGCGTAATGATGTTAAGCTCCATATTGAATTTTTCACGGATTATTTTGGCGTACCAACCGGACTGGATTCCGCTGTCGTTGGCAAGCGAATCGTATACGTCAACCGTAATAAAAGAGCCGTATTTCGTATTGCCGGACGAAGCGCCCGTATGCCCGGCGGCGCAGCCCGTAACAAATAACGCGAGTATAAGTACCGCCGCCGCGGCAGCGGCTGATTTGAAGAAAAAGTTTGATTTCGGCATAAAACCCACCTGCTGAATGATAATAAATGCTTGCGCTTATTATATCATACACATTTATAAAAATGAATTAAAAAAATTAAATAATAAAGCAAGATTTACTGGAATTGTCGGAGAAAATGTTGTATACTAATTGGACAGGGTTTTTCTTGTAAACAAGTAATAACGTTAAAAATTTTTTTAGCATTATAACAGTGCTATAAAGTTAGGAGGAAAACACAAAAATGGCAAGAAAAATGAAAACCATGGATGGAAACAACGCTGCGGCTCACGTATCCTACGCGTACTCGGACGTTGCGGCTATCTATCCTATCACTCCCTCGTCGGTAATGGCGGAATGTGCCGATGAATGGGCAACTCAGGGCAGAAAGAATATTTTCGGCCAGGAAGTACAGCTTACGGAGATGCAGTCAGAGGCAGGAGCGGCAGGAGCCGTTCACGGCTCGCTTTCGGCAGGCGCGCTGACAACGACATTTACGGCGTCTCAGGGACTTTTGTTGATGATTCCCAATATGTACAAGATTGCAGGCGAGCAGCTTCCCTGCGTAATTGATGTATCGGCACGCTGCGTTGCATCGCATGCGCTTAATATTTTCGGCGACCATTCTGACGTGTACGCATGCCGTCAGACCGGTTTTGCAATGCTTTGCGAGTCAAGCGTTCAGGAGGTTATGGATCTGACTCCCGTAGCCCATTGCTCGGCAATCAAGGGCAAGGTTCCTTTCCTCAACTTCTTTGACGGCTTCCGTACCTCACATGAGATTCAGAAGATTGAGATGTGGGATTATGAGGACCTTAAGGATATGGTGGATCAGGACGCAATCAACGCTTTCCGCCGCCATGCGCTTAATCCCGAGCATCCCTGCCAGAGAGGTTCGGCACAGAATCCCGACATCTTCTTCCAGGCAAGAGAGGCATGCAACGCATACTATGAGGCTCTTCCCGAGGTTGTTGAGGAGTACATGAATAAGGTTAACGCTAAGATCGGAACGGACTACAAGCTTTTCAACTTCTACGGCGCACCCGATGCGGAGAAGGTTATCATCGCTATGGGCTCGGTATGCGAGACCATCGACGAGACTATTGATTATCTCGTTAAGGCAGGAGAAAAGGTCGGTGTTATCAAGGTTCGTCTTTACAGACCTTTCAGCGTTAAGCATCTCCTTGACGTTATGCCCAAGACGGTTAAGCAGATTTCCGTTCTTGACAGAACAAAGGAGCCCGGCTCAATCGGCGAGCCTCTTTATCTTGATGTTGTTGCGGCTCTCAAGGATACTGAGTTTGCAAATGTTCCTGTATTCTCGGGACGCTACGGACTCGGTTCAAAGGACACCACGCCCGCTCAGATTATCGCCGTTTACAACAACACAGATAAGAAGAAATTCACAATCGGCATCGTTGACGATGTGACCAACCTTTCGCTTGAGGTAGGTCCTTCACCCGTTACCGCTCCCGAAGGAATTACAAGCTGTAAGTTCTGGGGACTCGGCGCGGACGGTACCGTAGGCGCAAACAAGAACTCAATCAAGATTATCGGCGACCATACCGATATGTATGCTCAGGCATATTTTGATTACGATTCAAAGAAGTCGGGCGGCGTTACGATTTCGCACCTCCGCTTCGGACATTCAAAGATTAAGTCCACATACCTTATCAACAAGGCTGACTTTGTAGCCTGCCATAATCCTGCATATATACGCAAGTATAATATGGTTCAGGACCTTAAGGACGGCGGAACATTCCTCCTTAACTGCAGCTGGAGCGCAGAGGAGCTTGAGCATCACCTTCCGGGACAGGCTAAGAGATACATTGCCGAGCATAACATCAAATTCTATACAATCGACGGAATAAAGCTCGGTATAGAAACCGGAATGGGCGCTCGTATCAATACGATTCTTCAGTCGGCATTCTTTAAGCTTGCCAACATCATTCCGATTGACGACGCCGTTAAATACATGAAGGACGCTGCTACAGCCAGCTACATGAAGAAGGGCGAGGACGTTGTTAAGAAAAACCACAACGCCATTGACGCAGGTCTTGCCAATGTCGTTGAGATTAATGTTCCCGACAGCTGGAAGAGCGCGGGCGACGAGGATCTTTCCGCAACGGCTGAGGGCGCAAGGAAGGACGTAGTTGATTTCGTCAACTCCATCCAGCACGCCGTAAACGGTCAGGAGGGTAATAAGCTTCCCGTATCCGCATTCAAGGATTATGTTGACGGCTCCACGCCTTCGGGTGCGGCAGCTTTCGAGAAGCGCGGTGTAGCAACGACTGTTCCCAAGTGGATACCCGAGAACTGTATCCAGTGTAACTTCTGCTCCTATGTATGTCCTCACGCTGTTATCCGTCCGGTAGCTCTTACCGAGGAGGAAGCGGCAAAGGCTCCCGAGGGAATGAAGATTACCGATATGACCGGTATGCCGGGAATGAAGTTCTCGGTAACCGTATCCGAGTTCGACTGCATGGACTGCAAGGTTTGTGTAAATGTATGTCCCGCAAAGGAGAAGGCTCTCGTTATGGAGCGTTTCGACGATACGGACAAAACAGAGCAGAACGCTTTTGCTTACGGACAGAGCTTGCCCGATAAGGCAGAGGTATTCGATAAATTTAAAGAAACAACGGTTAAGGGCAGCCAGTTCAAGCAGCCGCTCCTTGAGTTCTCGGGCGCGTGCGCAGGCTGCGGCGAGACTCCTTACGCAAAGCTTATAACCCAGCTTTTCGGCGACAGAATGTATATCGCAAATGCGACAGGCTGCTCGTCAATCTGGGGCAACTCCTCACCCTCGACACCTTACACGGTGAACAAGCAGGGTCGCGGACCCGCATGGAGCAACTCCCTTTTCGAGGATAACGCGGAGTTCGGTATGGGTATGCAGCTTGCTCAGAAGGCTGTAAGAACAAGACTTAAGGCTAAGGTTGAGGAGGTTCTTGAAACAACCGCAAACGCTGACCTTAAGGCTGCGGCTCAGGAATATCTCGATACGTTTAACTGCGGAACCACCAACGGTGCGGCAACCGAGAAGCTTATCGCCGCTCTTGCCGGAGAAACCTCCGACGCGGCGAAGGAAATCCTTACCGACAAGGATATGCTTTCCAAGAAGTCACAGTGGGTATTCGGCGGCGACGGTTGGGCATACGACATCGGTTTCGGCGGTGTTGACCATGTTCTCGCAAGCAAGAAGGATATAAATATCTTCGTATTCAATACCGAGGTATATTCCAATACGGGCGGACAGGCGTCCAAGGCTACTCCTACCGGCGCGGTTGCAGAGTTTGCTGCGGCAGGTAAGGAAGTTAAGCAGAAGGATATTGCAAGCATTGCGATGAGCTACGGCTATGTATATGTTGCACAGATTTCAATGGGTGCGGACCGCAACCAGTGCATCAAGGCAATTGCCGAGGCTGAGGCATATCCCGGACCTTCGCTTATAATCGCGTACGCTCCTTGTATCAACCACAGCATCAAGACCGGAATGGCTCATGCTCAGGACGTTGAGAAGGCAGCGGTTGATTCGGGCTACTGGCATCTGTTCAGATTCAACCCCGCTCTTAAGGACGAGGGCAAGAATCCGTTCCAGCTTGACTCCAAGGAGCCTAAGGGAAGCTACCGTGACTTCATTATGAATGAGGCGCGTTACGCAAGACTTGCTAAGGCTAATCCCGAGAGAGCGGAGATGCTCTTTAAGGCAGCCGAGGAGAATGCAAAGGCAAGATACGATTATCTTGTTAAGTACGGCAGACTTTTCGATTAATAAATAAAAGAACGCTTAATCAGAATTTCAGTCCGCGCGGTTTTTCGTGCGGGCTGATTTTTTGATTCACGGCAATGTTATTTCCCGGAAATTTCGGTAAAAATTTTATAAATATCACTTGTAAATATATGTGGAAAATAATACAATAAAGCTATAAATTTGCGGAGGGAATATATGGACGGTCAGGAAACGGAAGGAAAATCTTCCAGAAGACTTCATTTCGGAAATAAATATGTGGCTATAGGCTTTATGCTTTTTCTGGTAGTTGCGTGCAGTATTCTGTACTATTTTGCTTTTTTTAAGGACAAGACTCTTTTCGGGCTTCTTAAAAGCATAATGTCAAATCTGTCTCCCTTTATTATCGGCTCGGTGCTGGCGTATCTGCTTAAGCCGATATGTGTTGTTTTTGAAAACTGGACGGGCAAATGGTTTTCCAAAATGAAGAACAGGAGGTTTGCCGGAAACCTTTCAGAGATTATCAGTATTTCTATAACGGCGATACTTTTTCTTCTGTTTATTTATGTCCTGCTGGCGGCGGTAATCCCTCAGGTCATTGACAGCGGCAAGATGCTGGTGGAAAATGTCCCGAAGTGGTATACAGGTATTATAGACTGGCTTAAGAGCATAACCAAGGATACCGCGATGCAGGAGACCATTGACGACTTTGCGAAGGATGGACTTGCGAATATACAGAATTGGATAACCAAATTCATGGAGTTTGACAGCAGTTCGGTAGTAAACAAGGTTATGTCCGGAGTTACGGTGGGCTTAAAGGGCGTGGTTACGGTACTTAAGAATCTGCTCATAGGCGGAATTGCCTGTCTTTATATACTTGCGCAGCGCAAAAAGCTGGCGGCGCAGGGCAAGCTCATAATATACAGTTTTTTTAAGGAAAAATGGGCGGATATGATTATGGACGAGCTGAAATTCATCGACAGAATGTTCAGCGGCTTCATAAACGGAAAGATTCTGGATTCGATTATAATAGGTATAATTACCTTTATAGTAACCTCGATATTCAAAATTCCGTACGCACTGCTTATAAGCGTTGTTGTCGGCGTCACCAATATAATTCCGTTTTTCGGACCGTTTATCGGCGGAATACCGTCCGCGTTTATCGTGCTTATGGTAAGCCCGCTCAAATGTCTTTATTTTATAATAATAATAATCGCGATTCAGCAGTTTGACGGCAATATCCTCGGACCGAAAATTCTCGGAAATACAACGGGAGTGTCAAGCTTCTGGGTGCTTTTCTCAATTACCTTTTTCGGCGGATTGTTCGGCTTTACCGGAATGATAATAGGCGTGCCGCTTTTCGCGGTGCTGTACGATATCGTCAAGCGCCTTATGCACCGTGGGCTTGTCAAACGCAATAAAGAGGATATGTACGAAAAGTACGAGGCGGAGCAGGCAAGGGAGGAGAAGGCGAAGGCGGAAGCGAAGGAGCGCAGGCGTCTGCACATTAAAAAGGTCAATTTTCATAAAAAGAAATAATGATAATTTCAAGGGCATAGAATGTATTAAAATTCTGTGCCCTTGGTGTTTATGAAAATTATCCTCTATCTGTCGGAATTTATTATCCCACTGCTTGTATTTTATATTGTGGGCTACGCCCTTCTTCGGAAAAATAAAGTTTACGAGGACTTTATCGACGGGGCGAAGGACGGTCTGAAAACGGTTGTCGGAATACTGCCGACGCTCATCGGTCTTATGGTAGGCGTGCGTGTTCTGAGAGCGTCCGGACTTCTGGAGGTCATAGGAAGGCTGATTGGTTATTTCAGCGGATTTATCGGACTTCCGGCGGAGGTCGTTCCGGTAATTATAGTCAGGCTTTTTTCATCAAGTGCCGCAACGGGACTGTGTCTTGACATATTCAAGCTTTACGGAACGGATTCATATACGGGCTTTATGGTCAGCGTAATGATGAGCTGCACAGAAACCGTTTTTTATACAATGAGCGTATATTACATGGCGGCAAAGGTGACAAAGACAAGATGGACGCTTGCCGGAGCGCTTGTTTCCACGGCGGCTGGAATTGCCGCGAGCGTGGTGATTACGGTGCTTATGGGAAAATAAAATTTTGCTTTACAAAGCGGATAAAAAATTGTATGATACTTTGTATCAAAAAAGAAGGAGATTTACAAATGAAAATGAAAAAGTTACTGGGTTTGCTTTTGGCTGCGGTTATGATGTTTGCGCTTACGGCGTGCGGTTCGGGCGACGGCTCGGACAGCAAGAGCAGCGCGGACAAGCCGACAAACGGCGGCGATTCCGTGGGAAGCGGTGTTGCGCTTGCGGACATTAAGGTCGGATTTATATTTATCGGCGACGAGAATGAGGGCTACACGGCAGCTCACCAGAACGGAGCCAACGCTATGATGGAAAGCCTCGGTCTTTCAAAGGATCAGGTAACCTTCAAGTACAATGTTCCCGAGGGTGACGAGAGCCTTGAGGCTGCCGAGGATCTTGCGGATTCCGGCTGCAATATTATTTTTGCAAACAGCTTCGGACACGAGTCCTATGTTATGCAGGTGGCAAAGAAATACCCCGACATTCAGTTCTGTCACGCGACAGGCTATCAGGCAGCATCGAGCGGTCTTTCCAATATGCACAACTATTTTACTTCGGTATATGAGTCGCGTTATGTATCCGGTGTTGTTGCCGGACTTAAGCTTAACGAGATGATTAAAGACGGCACGATCAAAGCGGACGAGGCTAAGATTGGCTATGTCGGAGCCTTCCCTTTCGCGGAGGTTAAATCGGGCTTCACGGCATTTTATCTCGGAGCAAAATCCGTATGCGAAACCGTAACAATGGAGGTTCAGTATACAAGCAGCTGGGCGGATCAGGCGATGGAGCTTCAGACTGCCGACGCTCTTATCGCGGACGGCTGTGTGCTTATCAGCCAGCACGCCGATACGGTAGGAGCTCCTACCGCGTGCGAGAAGGCAGGTGTTCCCGTTGTCGGCTACAACATCAGCATGATTGAGGCGGCTCCGAATACGGCGCTTACATCGGCGTCAATTGACTGGGCGCCCTATTATACATATGCAGTAAAGTGCGTGCTTGACGGTAAGGCAATCGACGTTGACTGGTGCCAGGGCTACAGCGAGGGTGCCGATAAGATTACCGAGCTTAATGAAAAGACGGTGGCAGAGGGTACTGCGGACAAGGTAAAAGAGGTTGAGGACGCAATCAAGGCGGGAACTCTCCATGTATTCGATACATCAACCTTCACAGTCAGCGGAATGTCGCTTGAGGATTATCTCGCAAGTGATAAGGCAACAGATGACGAGAAGGCACTTGCGGCAAACGTAAGCGGCGGATATTACCATGAGTCGGAATCGGCTTCCGCTCCTTCATTCATTTTTGTTATCGACGGAATCACATCAAACGAATAAAACCGATATAAAAATAAGTGAATACCCTGCAGCAAGCTACGGGGTATTCACCCTCGCGGCAGTCGCCAAATGTCTGCAAGCAGCCACTTGGCTCATTGCTCGCGGGAATAAAATGGGAACAGCTCAGGGCGGGCTGTTCCTATTTATCTTATGAAAAATACGCGATAGACTTTGCAAAAAAGTCGTGATATACTGTGTCTATTAAGATTAACAAAGGCAAAAATACGGAGGATGGCAAGTGGGAGAGAACAATGCGATAGAGCTGAAGAACATAACGAAAAGCTTCGGTAAGGTCATCGCCAACGATAAGGTCTGTCTTGAACTGAAAAAGGGAGAAATACTCGCGGTTCTCGGGGAGAACGGAAGCGGTAAGACAACGCTGATGAATATGCTTTCGGGAATATATTTTCCCGACGAGGGACAGATTTTCGTGGACGGCAGGGAGGTTACGATAAGCTCTCCCGGGGACGCTTTTGACCTCGGAATCGGTATGATACATCAGCATTTTAAGCTTGTGGACGTTCTTACGGCGGCTGAAAATATCATTCTGGGACTGCCGGGAAAGTCAAGGCTCAATATGGATGCGGTTGTTGCCGGAATCAACGAAATTGCGGCAAAATACGGCTTTAACATTAATCCGCGTCAGAAAATATACGAGATGTCCGTCTCTCAGAAGCAGACGGTTGAAATAATAAAGGTGCTTTACAGGGGCGCGAATATCCTGATTCTGGACGAGCCGACCGCAGTGCTGACTCCTCAGGAAACGGAGCGCCTTTTTGACGTTCTGCGTAATATGCGAAAGGACGGGCACGCGATTATCATTATAACCCATAAGCTGAACGAGGTTATGGAAATTTCCGACCGCGTTGCCATATTAAGAAAAGGACAATATATTGCTACAGTGGAAACGTCGGATGCAACCACCGAATCGCTTACCGAGATGATGGTAGGCAGGCGGGTTGAGCTTAATATCGACAGGGAAATGCCGGAAAATATTACGGAGCGCCTGTCGGTCGAGGGACTCACCTGCGTGAACAAGGAGGGCACCGTAACTCTGGACAACGTATCCTTTAAGGCATACGGCGGCGAGATTCTCGGTATTGCCGGAATCGCCGGCAGCGGACAGAGGGAGCTTCTGGAGGCTATATCCGGTCTTATTCCCAAATCCGCGGGCAGAATATTATATACGCCCAAAACAAGGGAAGCGATAGACATTACGGATACCAAGCCGAACGATATTGCGCAGTTGGGCGTCCGTCTTTCCTTTGTTCCGGAGGACAGGCTCGGAATGGGGCTTGTGGGTTCAATGGGAATGACGGGAAACATGATGCTGCGAAGCTATAATCAGGGCGGCGGTTTTTTTACGAGCAGAAGACAGCCCAAAGCGCTTGCGGAGAGGATTATCGAGGATTTGGACGTGGTTACTCCGGGCGTGTCAACTCCTGTAAGCCGTTTGTCCGGAGGCAATGTGCAGAAGGTTCTTGTGGGACGGGAGATTTCGTCGCGCCCCCGGGTGCTTATGGCGGCGTACGCTGTCCGCGGGCTTGACATAAATTCCTCATACACCATTTACAGATTGCTCAACGAGCAGAAAAAGCGCGGAGCTGCGGTTATATATGTGGGAGAGGATTTGGACGTGCTGGTGTCGCTCTGCGACAGGATTCTCGTGCTTTGCGGCGGCAGGGTGAGCGGAATCGTAGACGCGCGCACCGCTACAAAGGAGGAGATAGGACTCCTTATGACGACAGTGAGAAAGGAGAACTCCGACAATGAAAAAGCATAATGCCGACGCTCACAAGGAACCGTTGATACATATAGGCAAAAGAGATGCGATTCCGTTTTGGAAAGCCATGCTCATAAGACTTGCGGGTGTTCTGCTCGCGCTACTTGTATGCGCCGTGGTGATAATAATTATAACAAAATACAATCCGATTGAGGTATACAAGGCGATTATAAGCGGAGCGGTCGGAACAAAGCGTCGCGTATGGGTTACGCTTAAGGAAACCTTTACGCTGCTTTTAGTGGCGCTTGCGCTTGTGCCCGCCTTTAAAATGAAATTCTGGAATATCGGAGCCGAAGGGCAGATGCTTGTCGGAGGACTGGCGACCGCGGCGGTCATGATTTATTTCGGAGATAAGCTGCCGGCCCCGGTGCTTATAATTGCCATGGCGGCGGCAAGTATCGCTGCCGGAGTTATATGGGGCATCATTCCCGCGGTTTTTAAGGCGCGTTGGAATACGAACGAAACCTTGTTTACACTGATGCTCAACTATGTGGCGCTTCAGATTGTTAATTTCTGCGTCACCTACTGGGAGAATCCCAAGGGCTCCAACAAGGTGGGAACAATCAATCTCGAAACGCAGAACGGCTGGCTGAACGACGCTTTGGGGCCGTACGGCTGGCATATCGCCGTTACTGTTGTTATACTTCTTCTTGTTTTTGTATATATGAATTTCAGCAAGCACGGATATGAGATTGCGGTTGTCGGCGAAAGCGAGAACACCGCCAAGTATGCCGGAATCAATGTCAAAAGGGTTATTGTGAGAACAATGGCGATTTCGGGCGCGATTGCCGCAGCTGCCGGATTTCTTGCCGTGAGCGGCGCGGACCATACCATAAAGGCGGAAACGGCGGGCGGAAGAGGCTTCACCGCGATTATAGTCGCGTGGCTTGCCCACCTTAATCCTTTTGCTATGGTATTTGTATCGTTCCTGCTGACATTTCTGAGCAGGGGCTCGATTGAGATTGCCTCCAAATTCAGCCTGAATGAGAGTATGTCCGACGTTATTACCGGAATTATTCTTTTCTTTATTCTCGGATGCGAGTTTTTCATTAATTACAGGGTTCAGTTTAGAAAGAAAGGAGCGCGGGCATGAATTATATATTGATGTTTTTGCAGAAAGCAATCAACCAGTCGCTTATAATGCTTTACGGCGCGGACGGCGAGATTCTCACCCAGAAATCGGGAAATCTTAACCTCGGCGTTCCCGGCATTATGTATATGGGAGGCATAGGCGGTCTTATCGGCGCTTTCCTTTATGAAAAATCCGCGGCAAGCCCGAACGCTGCCTTGGGGCTTTTTATATCGATTGTCTGCTCGCTTTTGTGTTCGGGACTGGCGGCTCTTTTATACAGCTTTCTCACCGTATCGCTGAGAGCAAACCAGAATGTTACGGGGCTTGCGCTCACGACGTTCGGAGTGGGCTTCGGCAATTTCTTCGGCGGCTCGCTCTCAAAGCTTGCGGGAGGCGTCGGACAGGTATCCGTGCCGATTACATCCGGCGCGTATCAGGCTTCAATACCGTTCCTTCGGGATATACCGGTGCTCGGTGATTTGTTTTTCAAAAGAGGCTTTATGTTTTATCTTTCGATAATTATTACCGTTGCCATGGCTTATTTTCTCAAAAAAACGCGTAAGGGTCTCAACCTGCGTGCGGTAGGAGAGAATCCCGCAACGGCGGACGCCGCTGGAATAAACGTGGCGCGTTATAAATACATTGCGACGGTAATCGGAGGAATGATAAGCGGTCTGGGCGGTCTGTATTTCGTTATGGATTTTTCGGGCGGCACATGGACAAACAACGGAATCGGAGAAAACGGCTGGCTTGCGGTGGCGCTGGTAATTTTCGCGATGTGGAAGCCGCTTAACGCAATCTGGGGTTCGCTGGTATTCGGCGGTCTGTGCATACTCTTTCTGTACATACCGGGGCTTAATCAGCATCAGGCGCAGCTTATAAGAATGCTGCCGTACGTGATTACGATAGTCGTGCTTATTGTGACGAGCCTCCGCAAAAAGCGGGAACAGCAGCCGCCCGCACATCTCGGGCTGCCATATTTCAGAGAAGAACGGTAGAGGAAACTCCCGTCCGGCGTTCGATGCCTTGCGGGAATGTTAGGAAAGTCCCGTTCGGCGCAGGACGCCTCGCGGGAATGTTAGGAGATTTAAAATGAAAATACTTGAAGACAGGATAAGACGTGACGGAGTTGTCAAGGCGGGGAACGTGCTTAAAGTGGACAGCTTTCTGAATCACTGCATGGACGTGGAGCTTTTCAGGCAGATGGGACTGGAATGGAAAAGGCTTTTTGCGGACAGACCGATTAATAAAATACTTACGATAGAGGCGTCGGGAATAGGAATTGCCTGCATAGTGGCTGCCGAGTTCGGCGTTCCCGTTGTTTTTGCAAAAAAAGCTCAAAGCATAAACCTCGATGGCGAAATGTATACAACCAAAATAGAATCCTTTACGCACAAAAAATCCTACGACGTAATCGTCAGCAAAAAATTTCTGAGCCCCGACGACCATATACTCGTGATTGACGATTTCCTTGCCAACGGCTGCGCAATCAACGGTCTTATCGAGCTTATCGACGAGGCGGGCGCCACGGTCGAGGGCGTCGGAATCGCCATCGAAAAGGGCTTCCAGCAGGGCGGAAAGCTTATCCGCGAGCGCGGAATACGGCTTGAATCACTCGCTATTGTCGAAAGCATGGACGATACAACGGGCGAAGTGGTGTTCAGAAATAACTGACAGTAACGAAAATAAATCCCAAAGCACCTTGTGCGGCGGTTGCCGTGTGCTTTGGGATTTTTATTTTTTACAAAATCATGCTGAGCTGTATTCTTTTTTTCGCCGCATCGACATTCAAAACCTTGACCTGAACAACGTCTCCGACGCTTACAACCTCCATGGGATGCTTTACAAACTTGGCGTTGGTAAGCTGAGATATATGTACAAGTCCGTCCTGATGAACACCAATATCAACGAAAGCACCGAAATCGATGACGTTGCGGACGGTTCCCGACAGAATCATGCCGGGCTGTAAATCTTCCATTGACATTACGTCGCTTCGAAGAATCGGTTTCGGCATTTCCTCGCGGGGGTCGCGTCCGGGCTTTTCAAGTTCTTTTACGATGTCGCGCAGCGTAAGCTCACCGATGTCAAGCTCGGCGGCAAGCTTTGCATAATCCTTTATTACAAGCGAAAGTCCGGTTATGCCGCCCTGTGTGATGCTTTCGGGAGAAAAGCCCGTGCTTTTCAAAAGCGCAAGCGTCTTGCTGTAGCTTTCAGGGTGTACTCCGGTAGCGTCAAGGGGATTTTCTCCTCCGTTTATGCGCATAAAGCCGGCGCACTGCTCAAACGCCTTGGGACCGAGCTTGGGAACCTTGAGCAAATCCTTTCGGGTGACAAAGCGCCCGTTTGCTTCGCGGTAAGCCACGATATTGCGCGCAAGCTGTTTGGTGATGCCGGAAATATGCTCAAGGAGCGGCGCGGATGCGGTGTTTAAATCCACTCCGACGCGGTTTACGCAGTCCTCGACCACTCCGTCCAGAGCGACGCCGAGCTTTTTTTGATTCATATCGTGCTGATACTGTCCGACCCCGATTGCCTTGGGGTCTATTTTTACCAGCTCCGCAAGAGGATCCTGAAGACGGCGGGCAATCGAGGCGGCGCTTCTCTGTCCTACGTCAAAATTCGGGAATTCTTCCGCGGCAAGCTCGCTTGCCGAGTAGACCGAGGCTCCGGCTTCGTTTACAATTACATACTGTACGTTCCCGGGGATTTCTTTTATAAGGTCGGCGATTATTGCTTCGGACTCGCGCGAAGCGGTTCCGTTGCCGCACGAAATCAGCGATATGTTATATTTGTGTATAAGCCTTTTCAGAACGGCTTTCGCCTCGTCAACCTTGTTCTGCGGAGCCGTGGGATAGATAACCACTGTGTCTAAAACCTTTCCCGTCGAATCCACCACGGCAAGCTTGCAGCCCGTTCTGAAGGCGGGGTCCCAACCCAACACATTGCGTCCCGAAATTGGAGGCTGCATAAGAAGCTGGGTGAGATTTTTGCCGAAAACGTCAATCGCGCCGTCCTCGGCGGTTTCTGTCAGGCGGCTTCGCAGCTCGCGTTCGATAGAGGGCGCAATCAGGCGGCTGTAGCTGTCCGCGATTGTGTCCTTAAGAACCGCCGACGTATTCGGATTATCTTTGATGATAATCTGCTTTTCGAGATAGGCAAGAATCCTGTCAACGGGAGCTTCTATTTTAACATTCAGAAATTTTTCTTTTTCGCCGCGGTTGAGCGCAAGTGTGCGGTAGCCCGTCATTTTGGAAAGCGGGCTTGTAAATGCGTAGTACATCTCATATACGGAGGCGGCTTCCGGATCCTTGGCGGATGACGAGATAAGCCCCTCGTTAAAGGTCAGCTCGCGTATACGGGTACGGTAATCCGCGTTGTCGGAGATTTCCTCCGAAATAATGTCCATGGCTCCAGCGATTGCGGCTGCGGCGTCGCAAACCTCCTTATCCGTGTTTATATATGGCTTCGCCTCAAGCTCAAGCGGCTTTGTCGTCTGCTGAAGCCTTATTATTGCGGCAAGTCCTTCAAGACCGCGCTCCTTGGCAACGGTCGCGCGGGTGCGCTTCTTTTGCTTATAGGGGCGGTAAAGGTCTTCCACCGCGACAAGCGTGCGCGCCTCCTCAATTTGCCCGCGAAGCTCCGGCGTAAGCTTGCCCTGTTCCTCGATAGCCGCGAGAACCGTCTGTTTGCGCTCCTCCAGACCGCGCAGATATGAAAGTCTCTCGTCCAGCCTGCGAAGCTGCGTATCGTCGAGCGCGCCCGTAGCCTCCTTGCGGTAACGCGAAATAAAAGGGATTGTGTTTCCCTCGTCAATAAGCTTTACGGCAGCCTCAACCTGCCATTTTTTAACCTGTAATTCGTCAGTGATAATTAATATAATGTCCATGAAAACGATTATACAGCATGCCCGAAAATTTAACAAGTGCGGAAACCGCGGTTTTTTGCCCTGCGAGCCGCTTAATTTCATGCCGGCATAAAAAATATCGAGTCTACATAGCTATGTATAAAAATATATTTTGGTGTAATTCTAAATTTGACAGACTATTATTGAAAACCTATTGACGGGCATATAAAAATATGTCATAATAACAATAAGCGTTATACATATCAGACGTAAGGAGGAAAATGATGAAAAAATCGACAAAATTTGCAGCAGTAGCTATTGCATGTATGTTATTTATGAATCATCTGACTGGTATCATATATGCTTCTGAAACCGATTCGGCAAATGTGTCCGATAATGCAAGTCCGGAAGAAACTTCGGATTATGAAGAAATAAACTATTCACTGAATTATCTGGGATATGATTCCGAAGATACTATTTATTGCACCGACTATATAGAAGCCTCCGGCGCGTCAGGTATGGACACAAAGGTTGCCGTTCTGTATACGGACACTGAGATGATCGGCGAGTACGTCAAGACCTACAGTGAGGAAACCGATGAGACAAGGACATGTTTTCTCGTGGAAAACAACGAGGATGTCTTTGAAGCGCTGACAGGCGGTGATAGCGGCAGTATTGAGATTTCGGTTGACGGTGAGTCGATTGAGCTGACTGTTGATTATGACGAAACCGAACAGGAGGATATTGAGGCTGAAGAGTTTGAGCTGAGGGAGTATCAGGTTGATATAACTACTCAGTTTAATCACAAATATTATCCTACTACTGCTTCGGACGTTGAGATGATGTTGAAGATTACTTCGGGAGCAGACGGCGCTATAGTTAAGGTTAAGAATGTAGAGAATTACACTCTGAGTAATGGAGCTGCTCTATGTTGGGCGGCGTGTGGGGCAAGTATCGTCAACTTTATTATGGGGACAAATTATTCCGCGGAATCCATGTTTAATAAGGTTAATGCGGCGATAAGCGGAACGCCTACGGGAACAGTGGCAAATATGAAGGCTATGCTTGATATTTGTTTATTAAAATACAGCAGCAAAGCCGGAAAATTAACATATAATAGTGTATCGGCGCAGCATAAAAAGGGTTCTCCCATTATGTGCTGTATGTTGGGAATGGATGAGAAGAAAAGAGAAGAATACCGGCATGTGGTGGTTTTGTGTGGCTCGTTTCATATAAGTGATTCGTACGGATATGTTTATATGGATCCCAACGTACATAACAAACTGGTTATAAATTACATGAATTATTCACAGATAATGAGTACCTCTGATGAGCTGTATTATTATGGCGGATATGATGTATTTTTTTACAACTGTGAGCATATATTTTATAATTTCAGTAAGGGGGGAATAAGCTATGAAAATTTTTAGGAAAATTTTTATGATTACTTGGTGTTTAGCGGCGCTTGCCGTTTCGGGTTGTACTAAGGGAAGCAGCGTGCAGCCTCAAAATATGGTTGGAAACGGGCAGGAGAATGATATGGACGAAAGCTGTGTTTTGGGTATAATCAGCGAGGTTGATGACGGGGAATATAAAATAAGTCTGAATTTTTCAAGAAATTATCTGATTGCGGATAAATGCGGGACTGACTATAAAAAAGGCGACAGTGTAAAAGTAAGCTATGCCGGAGAGATTCATAATTATGATAATAATATAGACAAATGGAAGGAAGAAAACGGCAAGTTATCTATAAATGAAGATTATGAAATGTATATAAAGGCGGACGAATACAAAGGAA
>JAAVHB010000103.1 GCA_014799955.1 Butyrivibrio sp.
CGTCCAGTGTGACAAGCATAGGGGAGGAAGCGTTTGAATATTGCAGAAGCCTGAAGGAGATAACGATACCGTCCGGTGTGACGAGTATAGGAGCCAAGGCTTTTGGCGACTGCAGAGGACTTACGGAGGTAACGCTGCCGCCCGATTTGACAAGAATAGAGGACGGCTTGTTTTCGGGCTGCGAGGAACTGAGAAGGGTATCGATACCGTCCGGCGTGACAAGCATAGGGGCGTCTGCGTTTGCATTTTGCAAAAATCTGGAAGAGATAACGATACCGTCCGGTGTGACAAGCATGGGAGCGTATATGTTTGACGGCTGCGAAAGCCTGAAAGAGATAACGATACCGTCCGGCGTGACAAGCATACCTGAGTGTATGTTTTATTACTGCCATGGCTTGGAAAAGATAACGCTGCCGTCCGGCGTGACAAGCATAGGAGAGAGTGCGTTTAATAACTGCTATCGCCTGACGGAGATAACATTGCCTGACGTATTGACAGAAATAGGGGATTATGCATTTAGGGACTGCTCAAGTCTTAACAGTGTGACGATGCTTGGAGAAACGCCGCCGGAGCTGGGCGAATATGTTTTTGCGAACTGTAAATTTTCCGAGGAAAAAAAGAGTATCCATGTTCCGACAGGCAAGGTGGAAGAATACAGAGTTGCATGGGCGGATTGGGAGAGATATATTGTAGGTGACGTCGAGCATGTACACAGCTGGGACAATGGCGAAATCACTCAAAAACCCACCTGTACAGAAGCAGGCGTCAAAGTTTATACATGTACCGTATGCGGCGAAACAAAAACAGAAACGGTCGGACCGTCGGGACATTCATATGTAGGAAAATCCGATGAAGCAAGCCATTGGCGGGAGTGCAGCGTATGCGGGGATAAGACGGAGGAAGCTTCTCACCGCTACGGAGAATGGACGGTAGTCAGACCTGCATCTGAGAATGATGACGGCTTAAAAGAAAGATACTGCACAGTCTGCAGTTACATAGAAAGCGGGATTATTCCCAAAACAGGAAGCAAGGAATCGGGAAGGATTGATATAAGTGTGCTCTCTGACGGTAAGGCTCCTTACGTACAGTTTGCTTTGTCTGCGGAAGAAGCGGAGAACACGCTTTTGACAGACGGGGAAAAAGAGCAGCTTGCGAACGGAACGGATATTGATATTATTCTTGATGTTAAAGATATATCTGAAAGTGTAAGCAATGAGGATAAAGCAAGCACGGAGGCAGCGCTGAACGGCTTTACCGTATGCAGGTATCTTGACATCGGTTTGTATAAGCTGATTGGAGAGAAACGTACAGATATAACCGAAACGGAATCGAAGATAGCCATAACGATTGCAGTACCGGACAAACCGGAAAATACAGGCGGCAAAGCAGAAAGAACGTTTGCCGTAATCAGGCTGCATAACGCTCAGACAGAACTGCTGCCTGACTTGGATTACAGCGACGACACAATTACTATAGAGACAGATTGCTTTTCTACTTATGCGATTGTATACAAGGATGCGGCAACTGCCGGAAACGAAGGAAGTACCGGAAACGAAGGAAGCACCGGAAATGAAGGAAATACCGGAAGCGAAGGAAATCCCGGAAACGAAGGAAGCACCGGAAACGGAGGAAGCGGAGAAAACGGCAGCGGAGTTAATCCGCCCGACAATACCGATTCAAAGCCGGATTCGTCAAACGGCAATTTACCAAATACCGGAGATGCGGCACCGTTAGAGATATACGCCACGCTTGCTATGATTGCAGGAGCTTCCTACCTGTTGCTGTATTTTGCGGACCGGGAAAGAGGAATGGCGGAGGAAACTAAAAAAAGGCTTGTTTCTCGTCTTGCCGGATGGGCGAAACGGGGCGGAAGAATCAGAAAATTCCTTGCGCTTGCCGCAATTTTCATGCTGTTGGCATATTACCATAGCATCGGTAAAAAAATATGTGCGGAATCGGAGGAAGTTTTCGGAGAATAGAATTTATACAATGACAGCCGATTTTTGAGGTATTATCTGCTGATGATTTTTTGAAAAAAGGTTGACATACTGTTTCTAAAACCTTATTATCAACATATAAAAATAAGCCCCCTTAAATGCAGTGAAGAAGAGGAGTAGCAAAATAACGGCCTTTCAGAGAGAACCGGGCAGGTGCGAGCGGTTCGGCGCGGCTTTTGCGAAGGTAGCTTCGGAGCAGCATCGGTGAAACCTGAGTAGTCGGTGACGTATCGTCCGCGTTAAGGATAAGATGAGATGACTTTTTTCAGTCAATAAAGGTGGTACCGCGTATAATGCGCCCTTTGCAGTATGGCAGGGGCGCTTTTTTATCTTATAGGAAAGTCCTGCGGATTTCCTATAAGACAAAAAGCTCCGCAGGGATGCGCACGCAAATGCAAAGGTAATATGCCGCTGAAGCGGCGCACGGACCGCGCGGCGAGTAGGAAAAGATAAATCTTTTCTACCCGATTTTATTCTGATTTGAAGGAGTGAGAGCTATGAGCAAGGAGCTTGAGAAGAACTACAACCCCTCCGAAATAGAGGGAAGGATTTATGAGAGATGGCTTGAGCGGGGATATTTTCACGCAAAGCCCGATAAGGCAAAAAAACCGTTTACAATCGTGATGCCGCCGCCCAATATAACGGGGCAGCTTCATATGGGGCATGCCCTCGACAATACGCTTCAGGATATTCTGATACGCTTTAAAAGAATGCAGGGCTATGAGGCTTTATGGGTTCCGGGAACTGACCACGCCTCAATTGCTACCGAGGTGAAGGTCGTTGAGGCAATCGCCAAGGAGGGGCTTACAAAGGAAAGCCTCGGACGTGAAAAATTCCTTGAGCGCGTATGGGACTGGAAAAAGGAGTACGGTGGACGCATAGTGAGCCAGCTCAGAAAAATGGGCTCCTCCGCCGACTGGGACAGGGAGCGCTTTACGATGGACGAGGGCTGCAATAAGGCGGTGCGCGAGGTTTTTGTAAAGCTTTACGACAAGGGACTTATATACCGCGGAAAAAGGATCATCAACTGGTGCCCCTGCTGTCTTACCTCGATTTCCGACGCGGAGGTTGAGTACGAGGAGCAGGCGGGACATTTCTGGCATCTGAGATACCCGCTTTCCGACGGCAGCGGATATATTGAAATGGCGACCACAAGACCCGAGACGATGCTCGGAGATACCGCCGTTGCCGTAAATCCCGAGGACGAAAGGTACAAGGACTATGTCGGAAAGACAGTAATCCTTCCCATAGTCCACAGGGAAATTCCGATAATCGCTGACAGCTATGTTGATATGGAGTTCGGTACGGGCGTGGTAAAGATAACTCCCGCGCACGACCCCAACGATTTCGAGGTCGGTCTCAGACACAATCTCGCGGTTATCAATGTGCTTACCGAGGACGCAAAAATAACGGACGACTATCCCAAATACGCAGGAATGGACCGCTACGAGGCGAGGGAGGCAATCGTCGCAGATTTGCGCGCCGAGGGTGCGTTGGTTGAAATAGAGGATTATACGCATAACGTAGGCACCTGCTACAGATGCCACACGACTGTCGAGCCGAGAGTATCGAAGCAGTGGTTCGTGAAAATGGAGGAGCTGGCAAAGCCTGCCATAGAGGCGGTAAAATCGGGCGAAACGAAGTTCGTGCCTGAGCATTTTGACAAGACTTATTTCCACTGGCTTGAAAATATAAAGGACTGGTGCATATCAAGGCAGCTCTGGTGGGGTCACAGGATTCCTGCCTTCTACTGCGACGGGTGCGGTGAAACGATTGTCACTAAAGAAGCGTCGGCGGTATGCCCCAAGTGCGGGAAGCCAATGCGTCAGGACGAGGATACTCTGGACACTTGGTTTTCGTCCGCGCTCTGGCCGTTTTCGACTCTGGGCTGGCCCGACAAAACGGAGGATTTGGAATATTTTTATCCCACAAGCACGCTTGTTACGGGATATGACATTATTTTGTTCTGGGTAATCAGAATGATGTTTTCGGGAATCGAGCATACGGGAAAGGCTCCTTTTGACACGATTCTTATTCACGGGCTTGTGAGGGATTCGCAGGGACGCAAGATGAGCAAATCGCTGAACAACGGAATCGACCCGCTTGAGGTAATCGACAAGTACGGCGCGGACGCGCTGAGGCTGACACTTGTTACGGGAAACGCTCCCGGAAACGATATGCGTTTCTACTGGGAAAGAGTGGAGGCAAACCGCAATTTTGCAAATAAGGTCTGGAATGCCTCAAGATTCATAATGATGAATCTCGACAAGGCGCAAGTGAACGATATAAAGCTTACAAGCCTTACCGACGCCGACAAATGGATACTTTCAAAGGTAAACACTCTGGCAGCCGATGTCACCGACAATATGGAAAAATACGAGCTGGGAGTTGCCGTTCAGAAGGTTTACGATTTCATCTGGGAGGAATTCTGCGACTGGTATATTGAGATGGTTAAGCCCCGTCTTTACAGTGATGAGGATTCGACAAAGGCGGCGGCTCTCTGGACGCTTAAGACCGTACTTATTAATTCGCTCAAGCTCCTGCATCCGTATATGCCTTTTATCACGGAGGAGATATTCTGCAATCTTTCAGACGAGGAGTCCGTGATGATTTCGTCATGGCCGGAGTTTAAGGAGGAATGGGATTTTGCGAAGGAGGAGCGCGCGGTTGAAACCATCAAGGAGGCGGTGCGCGGAATCCGCAATACGAGAGCGGGAATGAACGTGCCCCCGAGCCGCAAGGCAAAGGTTTACGTTGTGACCGACGATAAGGAAACAGAGGAGATTTTCTTTGCCGGAAAAGTGTTCTTTACGACACTCGCGTACGCCTCGGAGGTAAATATCCAGAACGACAAGAGCGGTATAGACGATGACGCGGTTGCGGTGCTGATTCCGAAGGCAGCGGTATATATGCCGTTTGCGGAGCTTGTTGATGTGGAAAAAGAAATCGAGCGGCTTCGCGGTGAGCAAAAACGACTTGAAGGCGAGCTAAAGCGTGTCAAAGGAATGCTCGGCAACGAAAATTTTGTTTCAAAAGCACCTGCCGCCAAAATCGAGGAAGAAAAGGCAAAGCTTGAAAAATATACCGTAATGATGGAGCAGGTACAAGACAGACTTGCACATCTCACCCGATAATGTTATAATGTTCGCGGAAAATAATCAGCAGTGCAAAAACAGACAGAGGAAAACCTGCCGCTTGCGGCAAGGGTTTCCTGTGGCTGTTTTTATAGGGCGGACGCCCGCGAGCGAAAGAGCGCGAAGCGCCTTGAGCGTGCACTGCTGAA
This sequence comes from Butyrivibrio sp., assembly GCA_014799955.1. GTDB lineage: Bacteria > Bacillota > Clostridia > Lachnospirales > Lachnospiraceae > Eshraghiella. The sequence continues at coordinate 5,281 of JAAVHB010000103.1, forward strand.
AGCGCGCAGTGCAGGAATGGCGGAAGCCCGCGAGCGAAAGGGAGCGAAGCGCCTTGAGCGTGCACTGCTGAAAGCGAGCGGTGCAGACAGGGCGGAAGCCCGCGAGCGAAAGAGCGCGAAGCGCCTTGAGCTTGCACTGCTGATTAGCACTGCCGTATTTTGATAGGAGTAAGCGTAGGCCTAATGAAAATAAGTGTTATTTTACCATCACTCAATCCTGACGACAAGCTGATGCTTGTGGTCAAGGGATTGATTGCCGAGGGCTTTGACGATATTGTCATCGTAAACGACGGCAGCGACGAGGCGCATATGGAGCCGTTTTATGAGGCGGACAAGCTTTCGCAGGTAACGCTGCTGACGCATGAAGTCAACAGGGGAAAAGGGCGCGCGCTTAAAACCGCCTTTGAATATTGCGCTGCAAACAGGCCGGATATAGACGGGGTGGTTACCGTTGACGGAGACAATCAGCATAAGCCGTCCGATATAAAGGCGTGCTGTGAGGCAATGATTTCGGCGAAGGACAAGGTTATACTCGGATGCCGGGACTTTTCGGGCGAGAACGTTCCCTCTAAAAGCAAAATCGGCAATAATATAACCAAGTTCGTGTTCAGATTCGCCTGCGGTATAAAAATTACCGATACGCAGACGGGGCTTCGTGCGATTCCCGCCGCTTATCTTGATTTTATGTCAAAAATAAAGGGCGAGCGGTTCGAGTACGAAACGCAGATGCTCCTTGAGATGAACAGGCAGCAGATCGGATTCAGTGAGGTGACGATAGAAACCGTATATATTGAGGAAAACGCGGGAACGCATTTTCATCCGTTCAGAGATTCCATAAAGATATATATGGTTATACTTAAATTCATATTCAGTTCGATTATGTCCTTTGCGATAGACTATGTGCTTTTTCTCGCAATTGAGCTTATTATAGGGGACAGTCTCGAGCGGTGGGCGAAGGTGCTTATCGCAACGGCGGGAGCAAGACTGGTTTCGTCGATGTTCAACTTCGTTTTCAACAGGAAGGCAGTATTTGACTCAAAGGCGCCGGTAAGCAGTTCCATGCCCAGATACTATCTGCTTTGCGTGTGTCAGGCGGCTGTTTCCTACGGACTTGTATATCTGCTTTCGGACGTGCTTGTCGCAACGGATTTTTTTACGTCGCTCATAAAAATACTTGTGGATGTCGTGCTTTTCATTCTGAGCTTCCAGATTCAGAGAAAATGGGTGTTTGCGGCGCATAAAAGGGAGGATAACTGATGAAAAAAGGGAAAACAAGGGGGAAAAAGATAGCCGCGGTAATAGGTCATATTTTTACCGTTATTTTTTCTACGGTTGCGGTGATTTTTATCGGACTTTACTTTTCAATGTGGATATTCTGCCACGGTCCGTCAACCGCGGCAAGGGATCTTTTCGTCGGGACCGTGCTTGAAACGGGGGCGATGAAATTCCTTGCGCGCTGGTATTTCAGCAAGGAGGAAATACTGCGCATTACCGAAAACAATTCCATGGAGCACAATAAAAACGAGGTTGATACGGGATTAATCGTTATTCCCGGCGACGACGGTAATAAGCCGGACGATAACAACCCTCCGAAGAACGAATTCGGGTATGAGGATAATTTTGACGAAAACGGAATCGAAATATTCAATATTTCGGGACGCTCCTATATGGGTAAATTAATGATAGTCAAGGATCCCTCAAAGGTCAGGGTCGGCACTATTTATCCGTGGTCGGACGACAATAAAAGCAAATACGGGGAAACTCTTGACAATCTTGTAACCTCGTCGGGGGCGATTGCGGGAGTGAACGGCGGCGAATATTTTTCCGACGGAAACTGGGGCGGTAAACCCAAGGGGCTTGTCGTATGCAACGGAGATATCCAGTACAATGTTCCTCAGTACGGAGATGTAATGGTCGGTTTTAATACGGACAATATACTTGTGATTAAGGATATAGGCGGAATGAGCGCGGAACAGGTTCAGACAATTGTCGCCGAGAACAAAATAAGGGACGCGGTGAGCTTTAAGGATATAGACGACGGTGATACGAACCATTTCACTAAGCTGATTATAAACGGCGAGGCTACGAAAATAAACGGAAACGGCAGCGGAGCGAATCCCAGAACCGTAATAGGTCAGCGCAAGGACGGCGCAGTGATGCTTTTTGTGACGGACGGAAGAGGTCACGAGGGGCATATAGGCGCGACGGCAGCCGACCTTATAAGCGTTATGCAGCAGTACGGGGCGGTGAACGCGGCAAATCTTGACGGAGGAAGCTCATCGTCTATGTATTATAACGGAGAATACGAAATGACAAGCGTTACGCTTTATTATTCTACCTCGTCATGGCGTCTTCCCACGGCGTTTGTGGTCGAATAAGGGGGATTGTTATGGCAGAGGAAAAGACTAAGAAAACCAAAAAAAGAAAAAAGTTCTGGCTCGGCTACGGTATATATATGGGCATTCTCGCGGTGCTTGTGGCAGTGCTGTTGGTATATGTATGGAATGTAATGAAAAAATACGAGAAGGCGCAGCCGGTGTACGTGCTTGAGGGGCTTCTTGAGGAGCTTAAGGCAGGAACGTCGGACAAGATAGCGGATGCGCAGCTCGGCAAATTCGAGGCGGCGGACAATTACGCCGATACCTTTGCGAGTAGCGTAAAGGGAAAGGATTTGGAATACAGAGTAAAGTCAAACGGAAGCTACATTATGACCTACAGCCTGCTTGATAATGACACGGTTGTTGCGGAGGCTGATTTGAAAGCGGATAACGAGAGAACCGTAATGGGAATTCTTTCAATATCCGATTGGAAGGTGGATTCCGTGCGTGTTGCAATACCTTCCGGAGATAAGGGCGTTAAAATTACGGTACCGGACAGTTATACGGTAAAAGTAAACGGTGTGACGCTGACGGCGGAAGAAAGAAGCGGCGAGCCGCAGGCGATAGACGGAATGGAATATGTCGCGGAGTACGTTGACGCGCCCAAAAAGGTGACATATGAGGTTAAAGGACTTATCAACGAGCCTTCCGTGGAGGTTACGGACGGCTTCGGAACGCCCGTGGATATATCGGGATATGCCGATACGGATGAGATAGAGCTTGAATTCCGGGAGAGTGAAATGCCGGAGGAGCTTAAGGACTATGTGTTTACGGCGGCAAGGGATTACTCGAATTTCTTTTCAAAGGATATTGAGGGCTGCTATGAGAGC
>JAAVHB010000104.1 GCA_014799955.1 Butyrivibrio sp.
AGGTCAATCCCACTATCTGCATGACGCTCCAACTGCTCTACAACGAAAGTACCTTTCCCCCTTTGAACATTCAGTAATCCCTCTGATATCAGAATACGGACAGCTTCTCGAAGCGTTGTTCTGCTGACTCTTAGTTCCTTAGAAAGCACATTTTCATTTGGAAGCTTATCCCCAAACTTATATATATTTTCTGTAAGTATCAAATCCCTCAATTTATCTGCGGTGCGCTGTGCCAAACTTTTTTCTTGCATATATCTTTCCCTTTCTAGTATGTGCTTCCGCCATTTTCCTTAATTTATTGAAATAAGTATATCATTAAAATATCGATCATGCAAATAATCCAATCAAATTCTTTCTCATACAATTCCGCTTTTTGTACTGATAGTTCGCATAACAACCGAGGAGCCCCCTTTTCATCTCTGTAGTGTTATCTACCTTTTTAATTACATTTCGTATTAATTTCTTAATTTAACAGATTATATTTTAGGAATTGAAAAATCAGATTTCGCTAACATATCCGGATTTGGATACCGAGAAAAAGAAACCCTGATACAGCTTATAGAATTGCTAAAAATAAAAAATGTCAGATAAAAACAGGCTCCCTCTTCAAAAACAGGGAGCCATACGCTACATAAATAAAATACGTTTTTAATGTGCACCATAAAATAGTACTTATTAATGTGCGCCTATTTTTCTTAAATTAACGCAATACTCTTTTCATAAAATCAATAAATTATTTTTGCTTTATTTCATTTGCAAGCTCCTTCATCTGCCTTGCGTTTTCCATAACGATTTTTGTAATTTCCTTGCCGCCCAGCATTCTCGCAAGCTCTCCGGTAATTTCGTTTTCGCCGAGCCTTTTTATGGATGTTTTTGTAAAACCGCCCTCGATATTTTTTTCGATAAGAAAATGTATGTCCGCCATAGAGGCAATCTGAGGAAGATGGGTTATGCAGATGACCTGCTGCTCTTTAGCTATGAACGCCATTTTCTCCGACACCTTCTGCGCCGTCCTGCCGCTGATTCCGGTGTCAATTTCATCAAAAATCAGGGTGCCGATTTCGTCCTTCACCGCGAGCGCCGACTTGATTCCGAGCATTATCCTTGAAAGCTCGCCGCCCGACGCGATTTTGGCAAGCGGACGCAGAGCTTCTCCCGGATTCAGGGAAAGCATGAACTCCGCCTCGTCCTGACCGTTTGCCGACGGCGCCCCTGTTTTTCTTATTTCAATATCAAATTTAACCTGTTCAAAATTCAAATCGCAGAGCGCGTCCGTTATGGTTGCCGCAAGCCTTTTCGCCGCGCCCTTACGCAGTTTCGTAAGCTCGCCGCAGAGCTTTTGCACTCTTTCTTCGGCGCTCTTAAGACGGCTCTTTGCCTTTTCAAGATTCTGCTCATACTCCTCGTAAAAGTCAAGCTTTTCCTGCGCGCTCTCCCTGTAGGAATTAATCTGCTCTATCGTGGCTCCGTATTTTGCTTTCAGCCCGTTAATCAAATCAAGTCTTTTTTCGACAGCCTCGTATTTTTCACCGTCAAACTCAAGCTCCGAAGCGTAATCCGAAAGTTCTCTGTTAAAATCCGAAATCAGGCTGTCTATATCCGAAAGCTGCGAGAGCAAGCTTTCCAACGCCTCATCGTACTGCATTGCCGACGATAATGACGAATACGCCCGTCCTACAAGCTCTCCCGCGCCCGTGCTTCCTCCGCCGTCCGTAAGCTTAAGCGCCGTATCCACGGCGTCCGCAATCTTCTGCGCGTTGGTTATCCTGCGGTATTCCGCTTCAACCCTTTCGTCCTCGCCCTCGCACAGCGCCGCGTTGTCGATTTCCTCAGTTTCGTATTTAAGAAAAGAAATACTGCGGTTGCGCTCCTCCTCGTCAATCGTGAATTTATCCAAATCCGCCATAGCGGCCTTGTATTCAGAATACGCCGAGGAAAGCCTTGTCTTAGTGTCTTCTGTTTCGGCGCGAGCATACTTATCAAGAATTTCCAGATGCTTTGACTTATAAAGCAGGGACTGATGGTCGTGCTGACCGTGTATGTCGATTAAAAGTCCGGTGATTTTTTTGACCAGAGCCGCCGTCACGGTCTCGCCGTTTACCTTGATTACGCTGCGCCCAGGCATTATTCTTCTGGTTACGGTGATTATTCCGTCCTCGGGATAAATATCCATGCCGTTTAACGCTTTTATTTTGTCTTCACCGTCAACCGAGAAGGTAAGCTCCGCAACCGCGCTGTCGGCAAAGCGCCCTATGCTTTCGGAATCCGCTTTCGCGCCGAGAGCGAGATTTACCGCTCCGAGAATTATCGACTTGCCCGCTCCGGTTTCTCCCGTAAGGATATTGAGCCCGCTGCCGAATTCGATTTCCGCTTCCTCCACAAGCGCAAGATTTTTAACGTGTAAATTAAGTAACATGTATCTGTATTTTCCTTTCCGCAGAAAGATTATCGTTCATCCCCCGATAAACGTGTCAGCTTTTAGAAACGATTTTATGTATTCTGTCCATAACGGCACAGGCGTCGGAAACGCTTCTTATAGCGCACATAATCGTATCGTCTCCGGCAATGGTACCCACCACCTCGTGCCAGTTCATATTGTCAAGGGCAGCCGCTACCGCCATCGCCATTCCCGCCACCGTCTTTATGACAAGAATATTCTGCGCTATATCCACGGAGGCAAAGCCGTCCTTTAAAACCCGGATATATTTGTCCGTCATAACCCCGTCGGGCTGTCTTAATGCCACATACTTCTGTCTTCCGTCCGTCGATACCTTTGTAAGCTTAAGCTCCCTTATATCTCTTGAAACAGTCGCCTGCGTCACGTTATAGCCCTCGCTGTTAAGCGCCTCCGCAAGCTCCTCCTGTGTCTCGATGCTGTTTTTGTTTATTATCTCGATTATTTTATTCTGTCTTTCAGTTTTCACCTTGCTTTACTCCTGTTTTACGATAATTTATTGCGCAGAATCTGTAAAAAATTATGCTTTTTTATCCTTATAAAATCCGCGTACATATCCGACTTGCGGATTACGATTTTGTCCCCTGTCCTAAGCTCAATATAATCGGTCCCGTCAAAGGTCGCCACTCTTTCCTCAACTCCGCTCCTTGACGCGCTCATCACCACGCAAAGCTCGTCCCCGCCGCCGAAAATCACGCTGCTTTTGTTAAGCATATGCGGGCATACCGGAGTCATTACGATGCATTCGGTCTGCGGCCTTACAATCGGACCTCCCGCCGACAGATTGTAAGCCGTCGAGCCCGTGGGAGTGGATACGATAAGTCCGTCCGCCGGATAAGTTATCAGGAATTCGCCGTTTACATATATATCAAAGCTGATGATACGCAGCGAGCCTACCCTGTTCACCACAATGTCGTTAAGCGCGTAATCCGAATAAATTTCCCTGTCCCCGCGGTACACCGTTCCGCGCAGAACCATACGCCTGTCAACATAATACTGACCGTTTATAAGGCAGTCTATGGCGGGAAAAGCCTGTTCCCTGTCGATTTCGGTGAGATACCCGAGCGTCCCTATATTTATACCCAGAACAGGCATATTTATCGCGCTTAATTCTCTTGCCGCCTGTATAAGCGTCCCGTCGCCTCCGAGAACGATAACGCAGTCGGTTCCCTCCGGAACCATATCCGAATGCGCGTTATTGAACCTGCCGTCGCCGTCCGCGAGCTTCTGGCAAATGCATTTCCTGCCCTTTCCCTGAATATAAGCGCATATTTCGTCGGTAAGCTTAAAATCCATGTCCTTTTGAGAATTGGCTATTATATAAAAGCTCTCCATATCCCGTTACCCCTGAAGTTCAATGTGGGAATCCTCCACAACCTTTTTTATGTCAGTCGATTCCGCGATGCTTCCCGTTTCTTCCCCGGTTTTCTTAAGGTATGCCAGATACTCTATATTGCCCTCCGGTCCCTTTATCGGGGAAAAATCAAGTCCCAGCACGTCAAAGCCGGCGCCCGCGGCGTATGTAAGCACGGTTTCGATTACCTCGTAATGCACCGCCTTATCCCGTACCACGCCCTTTTTGCCGACCTTCTCGCGGCCCGCCTCAAACTGCGGCTTAATAAGGCATACGATTCTCCCGCCGTCCTTTAACAGCTCACGCACCGGCGCAAGCACCTTTGTAAGCGAAATAAACGACACGTCTATGCTCGCGAAATCAAGCCTGTCCTCTATATCCTCCGGCGTGACGTAACGGATATTCGTCTTTTCCATAACGACCACGCGCTCATCCTGCCTCAGCTTCCATGCGAGCTGCCCGTGTCCTACATCGACGGCGTATACCTTTAACGCGCCGTTTTGCAGCATACAGTCGGTAAAGCCTCCCGTGGACGAGCCCACGTCCATGCACACACACCCGTCAAGTCCGGCTCCGAACGACACCATTGCCTTTTCGAGCTTAAGCCCTCCGCGGCTTACATATTTCATGGTGCTTCCCCTGATTTCTATTAGGCTTGAAACGTCATATTTCTGTCCGGCCTTGTCCTCCTTCTGCCCGTCAACAAAAACAACGCCGGACATAATTATCGCCTTGGCCTTCTCCCTTGAATCCGCCAGTCTTCTGTTTACAAGAAGAATATCAAGTCTTTCCTTCATAAAACAATCCCTATATTCTGTCCGCAATCCACGCCGCCGCTTCCTCGGGCGCAAGCCCGTTCTTTCCTCGCAGCGCGTTTGCGTCGCCGTGCTCTATAAACCTGTCCGCAAGCGCTATATTGTGAACCTTTACGTCATATTCCTTTGAATTTATATAGTCGAGCACGGCAAGTCCGTACCCTCCGAGTTTTATATTTTCCTCAACAGTCACGATAATTCTGTGCTCCGTGACAAGCGAGTCGATAAGCTCACTGTCTATCGGCTTCACGAAGCGCGCGTTTACAAGCGTGGGGAAAATGTCTTTTTTGTTTAAAATATTACAGATTTCCTCTGCGGGCTCAACCGATGTCCCGACAGCCAGAATCGCAACCTCTCTTCCCTTTATCAGCAGCTCGCTTTTCCCGTATTCAATCGGCGCGCGCTCGCCGGAAAACGCTTCTCCCGCCCTGCCCTTGGGAAATCTGATAGAAAGCGGAGCCTCAAAGTTCACGGACCAGTCTATCATATCCTTTAGCTCAAAACGGTTTTTGGGCGCAAGCACCGTCATTTCCGGTATTATATTCATATAGGAAATATCAAAAATTCCCTGATGCGTAACTCCGTCGCAGCCCGTTATCCCCGCGCGCTCAACAATAAAGCGCACCGGAAGCTTCTGTATGCAAACGTCGTGCACAATCTGGTCAAAGGCTCTCTGCAAAAAGGTTGAATAAACCGCCACATAGGGCTTGTACCCCTCGGCAGCCATTCCCGCCGCAAAGGTCACTGCGTGCTCCTCGGCAATTCCCACGTCAAAAAACCTTTCGGGATAAAGCTTTTCAAATTTCTTAAGTCCGCAGCCCTCGCTCATCGCGGCGGTAATCGCGACAATTCTGGAATCGGCGGCGGCGTTTTTGGTTATTGCCGACGAAAAGACGTCGGAATAGGTGCGTATTTTCGACGTGTTCAGAAGCGCTCCGGTCTCCGGTTCAAAAGGCTCCACCCCGTGATAGAAGGAGGGCTTTTTTTCGGCAAAATAATATCCCCTGCCCTTCTGCGTATGCACATGTATAATAACGGCATGGTTTACACGCCTCGCCATATTAATCATCTTGACAAGCTTTCCGATATCGTGCCCGTCAATCGGTCCGAGATATGTTATCCCCATATCCTCAAATATCATTCCCGGCACGAAAAGCTGTTTTATCGAGCTTTTGGTCTTATGTATCCTTCTCACGATGTCATCCCCACCCGGAATGCGGGAAAAGCGGTTCTTGACCGTATATTTAAGATTGGCGTATTTTTCGTCTGTTCTTAAATTATTCAGTACCTTCGATATTCCGCCGACATTTCTCGATATTGACATTTCGTTGTCATTTAAAATAATAATGAGATTGCTTTTGATGCCCCCGGCGTTGTTAAGCGCCTCATACACCATCCCTCCGGTCATAGCGCCGTCGCCGATAACAGCCGCCACGGCGTTGTTTCCGCCCGAAAGCTCCCTTGCCCGCACAAAGCCCAGCGCAGCCGAAATTGAGGTTGAGGCGTGTCCCGTGCCGAAGCAGTCGCACTCGCTCTCCTCACGGCTGGGAAAGCCGCTGATTCCGTTCTCTCTTCGCAGCGTCGAAAAGTTCTCCCTGCGTCCGGTAAGTATTTTGTGAGCATAGGACTGATGACCCACGTCCCATATTATTTTATCCGAGGGCAAATCAAACGCGAGATGCAGAGCCATCGTAAGCTCGACGACTCCGAGACTCGACGAGAGATGCCCGCCGTTTTTCCCCACGTTTTCTATTATGCATTCCCTTATTTCATCAGCCAACTCGCCGTATTCCTCGGGAGGAACGGCTTTTATATCGTTGGCACTGTTTATTTTATCAAGTATCATAATTTCTCCTAAAAATACGCCGGGTTATTTATCGCGCGAGCATAAATAATTAAAAAGCTCCCCGATAAACGCCCTCTCGCCGTCATTGACGCCCAGACCTTCAAGCAGACGGCGCGCCTCGGACGAATATTCCTCTGCGTCCTCCTGTGCCTTCTTAAGTCCGTTCACACTGACATAGGTTTTTTTATTGTTGCGCTCGTCACTGCCCTTCGGCTTGCCGATAACGCTCTCGTCCCCGGTCACGTCAAGAATGTCGTCCCTTATCTGAAACGCCATTCCTATGTCCGCGCCGATTCTGCGGATTGTTTCCAAATCGTCGTCCGACGCTCCCGCCAACGCCGCGCCTATCATCATCGAGCCCTCTATGAGCGCGCCCGTCTTTTTTTCGTAAATATAATACATCAGCCCGTCGTCTATGCGCTTGCCGGTATTGATTACGTCCGCCGCCTGCCCTCCGAGCATTCCGTTTATTCCCGTCTTATCTCCGAAAATAAGCAGCGCGCGGATTACAGCATCCTTATCGGAACATAATTCAAACGCCTTGAACGCCGTTTCGTAGGCATGATGCAAAAGGCCGTCTCCCGCCAGTATCGCCGCCGCCTCGCCGAAGCGTTTATGCGTGGTGTATTCTCCGCGCCTGTAATCGTCGTTGTCTATGGCGGGCAAATCGTCATGCACCAGCGAATATGTGTGCAGCATCTCCATTGCCGCCATAAAGGGTCTGATACTTACGCCGTCACCGCCGTAAAGCCTGTTAAAGGACATCATAAGCAGCGGCCTGAGACGTTTTCCTCCCGCGCCGACGCTGTAATTCATAGCCTCTACAAGCTCCCCGTCATATTTCCCCGCCTTCGGCAGATAATCAAGAACAATATCCTGTGCCTCATCGGTCCTTTTCTTTAATTCCTCGTTAAAATTCATCTTCGTTACCCTGAAGCACAATAATCTGCTTTTCAACCCTGTCCAAGGACGCGTTGCACTCGCGCACTATTTTAATACCGCGCTCGTATTCCTTAAAAGCCTCCTCCAAAGGAGTTTCGCCGCTCTCAAGCGTCTCTATGATAGAATCAAGCTGTTCAAAAGATTCCTCTATACTCATTTTTTACTCCTGGTCATCCTGTCCGGAAATTGCTCTCGCTACGCGCGAGGTTTCCAGAACCTTTGATTTGATAATTCCGTCGCTTACGTTTATATCAAGTATATCTCCGCCGCTTACCTCGTTTATTGACGTTACCGCGCCGCCGTCCGCTCCCGCGACATACGAATAGCCGCCGGACAGCCTTGAAAGCGGCGATAGCGCATCAAGCCGTGCGCAGCTTACGGAAAGCCGGTTTCTCGCCCGCGAAAGCAGCCCGTCCACCGCCCTGTCAAGGGAAAGCCTAAGGTCCTCAAGCTGACTGCGCCTTGAATTGATTATGTTTACCGGAGAAAGGTGCTTAAGCCTGACCGAATACATCTCAAGCCTGCTCCGGTACGAATCCGCCCGGTTCTTAAGTAAACCGTTAAGCCTGCGCTCATATTCCGCTATTTGTTTTAAAACGCCTGCCAAATCGCAGACCGCGAGCTCCGCCGCAGCCGATGGCGTAGGCGCTCTCAAATCCGCGACAAAATCGGCAATCGTAAAATCCGTTTCATGCCCCACCGCCGAAATTACCGGAGTACGGCATTCAAAAATCGCCCTTGCGACAGCCTCCTCGTTAAACGCCCACAAATCCTCTATCGAGCCGCCTCCGCGTCCCGCTATTATAACGTCAACGCCGTATGCGTCAAGCCTTTGGATTCCCCGGCATATACTTGCCGCCGCGCCGTCGCCCTGAACCAGAGCGGGGCAAAGCACAATCTGTATATAGGGATTGCGCCGCTTCGATATATTTATAATATCCTGAATCGCCGCGCCTGTCTGCGCGGTGACAACTCCTAGCTTTCGCACATACGCGGGAATAGGCTGTTTGAACATAGGGTCAAACATTCCCATTCCCTCAAGCTCGTCCTTAAGCGCAAGAAACCGCTCATAAAGCTCTCCGTTTCCCGCACGCTCTATTCTTTTGGCGTAAAGCTGGTACTTGCCGTCGCGCTCGTAAACCGTGATGTTTCCGGTGGCGACAATCTTCATTCCGTCCTCAAGCCTGAATCCGAGCCCGCCCCTGTTTGCCGCGAACATAACGGCGGCAAGCGCGTTCTTACTGTCCTTGATTGTAAAATAGATATGCCCCGAGCCGTGGTATTTGCAGTTGCTGACCTCGCCCTCAACGCTTATTCTGTTAAGCACGAAATCAGTGCTGAACATATTTTTTATATAGCTGTTGACCTGTTCAACCGAATATATTTTTGCCATTATTTTATCAATTTGGCGAGAACGCCGTTCACAAAGGAGTGGGATTTGGCATCGCAGTACTTCTTGCAAAGCTCCACCGCCTCGTTTATGGCAACCGCCGCCTCTATTTCCCCGTCATAAATTATCTCGTACGCGGCAAGCCTGAGTATGGAAAGCTCCGCCTTTCCTATTCTCTCCAGCTTCCAGCCGTCACATACTCTGTCTATGGCTTCGTCAAGCTCCCCGATATGCGACGCCGCGTCGCATACTCTCGATATAATTTCCGCGCGGTCAAGCTCGGTTATCCCCTTTCCCGTCAGCACCGCGTCGGCAGATTCCTCGTTATATTCCGGATAACTGTCAAAATAAAGCTTTGCCTGCGCCTCAAAGTCCTCTCTATCGTAAAAATCATATCTGAACAGAATCCTGAAAACGTGTTCCCTTACTAACGTCCTTTTCATAGTTTTACCATCCGTAAACGTAATATTAGAGTGTCTTTTATGCATAGACACTCTAATTATACAATAAATATTCAAAATTAAAAAGCATTATTTCTATTTTTTGTCAACCACTACGTCCGATACCATGACATTGACCTCCGCAACCGACAGCCCGGTCATCGTTTCAATCGCGCTCGATACCTTTTCCTGTACGTTCCCGCATACCTCGGGCACACTGTGTCCGTATTTGATATTCAGGGTCAGATACACAAAAACCGTATCGTCAAGCATTTTAATCTTTACGCCCTTTGACAGCGAGCTGATACCCAGCTTTGAAACTATTTCCGTAGTGATATTGCCGATAAGCGAATCAACGCCGTCGGTTTCCGTTGCGGCTATTCCGGCGATTACGGAAACAACCTGCTCCGAAATCTGTATTTTGCCTATATTTTCATCATCGGCATAAGCCGTATTCTTAACATTATTAGCCATGTTTTTATCCTCCCTATAATCTAAGTATGCTTTTATTATAATAAAACCGTACCGTTTTTGCAATTACTTATTGCAAATTCGCAGTCTCATTTTCGCGCGGCTCCGCCTCATCTTCCGGATTCTCTCCGGAATTCTCACCGCCGTCCGCTTCTGTTTCATTATCCGATACCTCTCCTCCTGTCGCGGCCGAATCGTCCTTTGCTGGAGTCACCGAGGTTATCGTAAGATTTTCGAGAGCGCATGAGGTTTTTCTGGTGACTATATCCTCAATCTGCGCGAGCTGTGTGGCGCTGAGGTCGTTGCTTTCCACCACAACGTCAACCTGATTTCCGCTTACGGAAACTATGACATTCTGAAAGCCCTTCGCCTCCAAAAGAAGCTCCGCTGCCGCCTCCTTCTCCGCCGCATCCGCCAGCGCGACCATTCCGGAAACGGCCTCCGCCTTCATATCCTCGCTGACCTCGCTGTTGTTGATGACCTCAAGCAGCGTTTCCTTGCCGCTTGCACGAACCTGCTCGCGCTCAAGCTTGGCGCTTATAATAAACTGCGAAGTCACGTTTGATGTGAACACCATAGAGCCCGGGTCGTCGTAAGGGTTGTTTGGCTCGGCGTCGTTGCTCTGTATATCGCCGCTTACCGGGTCGGTCTCCCCCTCCAGATTCGTACCGCTCTGCACCGTATCTTCTTTGTTCTTATTCTTGTTTTTGATATTATCCGAATAGTTTATGTACCCGGCAACAGCAATCATGAGTGCCAGGGCCGTAATAATGATTTGATTTTTCTTGAAGATTTTCTTCAAAATCATACCTCCATTTTTAATACTTTAATTTTATTGACCGAGATACCCAAAAGTGCGCTTGCAGCCTCTGTTATGTCGGATACGATTCTTGCGTCGCCGGCACCTTCGGCTATTATGATAACCCCAAGTATTTCCGGCATCTCCTCCTCCGTGACATACGGAGAATTGCTTCCTCCCGTATTTGTGTACACCACCGATTCCTGCACGCTGTACTCAGTCTGGCTGCGGTTGCCTCCGGCGGAATCCTTTTCCTCTGTCTGCGATTTGGATTCATTCTTCTGCACGTAAATATTGCTTTTTCCGCTGTTTTTTACCGATATCATCACACGGGCTTCACCTACTCCGGAGGTCTGTGACAGAAGCTTTTCAAGTCCGTTTTCCAAATCCTTGATATAGCTGTCAACGGACGTAACGCTTTTAGTCTGCGCCGCTTCCGGCAAAGTTCCCTGTGAAGAGGAATCAGCCTTGTTTTTGCTTGCGGATTTCACCGGAAGATTAATTACGATAAGCAGCAGACCGAATAAAAGTATTATCGGCAGTTTGTCTTTTGTAAAAATCTTTGAAAATGTATTTTTCCATTTTTCCGGCAGCTTAAAATTCATATTAATCCTCCTGACATTCCCGCAAGGCGCTGGCATTTCCGAACGGTGTTTTCCTCTTTGCGACGAACGGGACTTCCCGATCCGGCTTGGCGCTCACCTCCTGCACAAGCAAAAGTCAATTACTGCGATATATTTACATATATATTGCGTTTCTCGAGGTTATAGAAGTCGGCAAGATAATTTTTTATTTCTATCGCGATAAGTTCATCCTCGTAATAGTCGTCCCTATCCTGCACATATACAGGCGGGACATAAATATTTCCCTGACTGTAGGCCCCGCCCCTTGCTATGTCCACGCTTATCCTTGCAAGGCTCCCGTATCCCTTTGAGGCAGGGTCAATGTCTATCTCCGGTCTGGAATCTATGTATACCGCTCCGAGACTTTCCACGTACTCCTTTATGTCCGCAGAAATCTTTTTCTCGAACTCCGCGGTTATCAACCGTATGCGCTCCTCGTCGGCAAAAGCAAGCTCCGCTCTCAAATCCGCGGACATCGCGCCGTAGCTGCCGGACAAAAACAGCTCGTCAAACCTTCCGTCCAGCCCCGTAAGCCTTCCGATAGGCTTTATCAGCAGGATTACCATGACAATCCCGAGAAAAAGCTTTATGTATCTTTTGTATTTGTCTCCCGGAATTATATTCAGTATCAGGGAGGCGACAATATAAAAAATCGCAATATTTTTTATCCAGCGAACCAAATATTCCATTTATTTCCTCACGCAGCGTTTTGGTTTGTGGCGTTGCATATAATCGCCAGTGTCAGCAAAAAAAATACCACGGCGTACAAAAGTATCTTGGCGAGCAGTACCGTGCTTTCGTACAGACCGTTCACCGCACCAACAATCCTTTTGTCCGAAACCGGCTCAAGGATGGCTCCCGCCGCCTTGTAGCCTATTGATATTATCACGGCTTTAATCACCGGAGTGAAGCACAGCGCGACTATAGCAACCATGGCCGCCATTCCGATTGCGTTTTTTATAAGCGTGCCGGAACCTAAAATTATGCCGGAAACCGAGGTCAGCACACCCCCTACTCCGGGTATCATCGACGCCGCCTTTCCGAAGGAGGAGGTCTTTACACTGTCCACTATCGGACTTATCATGCTCTGTATGATGTTTATCCCGATTACAAGTGACATCAAGGCTTTCATAATCCACTCAATTGCCGTTTTTATAAGCTCCATGACCTTTGTGAACAGATTCCCCTCGGTGACATTGTTTATCAGGTTTGTTACCATATATATGTAGACAAGCGGAAGAATAAATCCCTTCAAAAGGCTCTGTATCAGCACTATCACAATAGTAATTACCTGATAAAACGCCGACGCCGACGCGGTTCCCGAGGAAAATCCTAGCGAAAGCACATACACCGGAACCACCGCCTCCATAAGCTCAAGCAGCCTGTCAAGCGCCGCCCCCACCATCGACGCCGTTACCGCATATCCCGCCGTCAGAAGGCACATAAGCATTATAAAGGTTATGTAAAAGCCCGTGCCTGATATGTCATTTGAAAGAAACGCCGTCGCTATATTAGTAAAAAGAGCCGCTATTATCCCGACTATTATTATTCTGAAAATAACGGTCTTCTGTGCCGACAGCTCGCCGACCAGCACTTCAATTACAGCTTGTCCCAGCTCGCCAAGGCTCCCGTTTACATCTCCCGACATAAATTTTTTGACTGTTTTTTCAAAGTCAAAATCGCTTTCCTGCCCCACTATACCGTTAATATCGGAAAAATCATAATAATCAAGCTCTCCCGGCGTATCCTCATTCTCTCCGGGCGCCGCCATACAGGGGCAAAGACCCAGTCCCATAACGAGCGCCAACACCGCCGTGAGAATAACCCCCGTAATTTTTTGTATGCCTGTCCTCATTTACATACTCCCGCTTATCGTGTCAAGCAGCGCCGTCACCACCGGAAGGCTGACCGCCAGCAGCGAAAGCTTCGCAAAAATTTCTATCTGCGAGGCTATCGCCTGATGCCCCGCGTCCCTGCAAAGCGATGCCGCAAATTCCGCAACATAAGTTATTCCCGTCATTTTGAGCAGAATCACAATGTACTTCTGTTCAATATCAATATACGCGCTAAAGGAATTTATCGCCGTCACGATGGTTCCCACCCGCGCCGTGACATAGGCAAAAATTGCCGCCGCCACTCCAAATGCAACCACGTGCGCGTACTCGCTTTTACTGCTTTTGAGCATAATTGAAAGAAATATGCCCGCTATTCCTATTACCGCAACCCTGATAATATCCATGCATACACCGGCCTACAGCGAAAACATATCCTTTATGGTCTGAAACAAATCCTTTATATACGGAATAACCCAATAAAGAACCAGGACAAGTCCCGCCAAGGTCGTGAGAAACGCCTGCTCCTCCCTGCCGCTGTGCTTAAGCACCTGATATATAACCGACACGAGTATTCCGACCGCCGCTATTTTAAAAATCAAACCAACTTCCATACGGAATCATACCTCTCAGACCATTATGATTGTGATTATTACCCCCAGCATCACGCCGAGGCTTCGGTAGAGTCTTGTCTTTGTGGGCAGAATCTTGGAAAGCTCCTCTATGCTTGTGTCAAGCTCATCCATATATGCCTCCAGCGCGTTAATCTGCGTCTGCGTATCCTTTAAGCCCAGACTGTCGCCGAGCGAAATCAGTCTTTCCTTTTCGCGCTCGGACAAATGCGTATCACGCAGTCCCTTCTCAAACACGCTCTTCCATATGTCCCCGAGCGAACCGTTCTTTACGACGCCGTTTTGCGCCTCCAGCTCTCTTAAGATTCCTCCCATAACATCGCCGCAGCGCCCCGCGATATTTCCCGCCGCCTCCAGAATCGGCGTCATTCCGAAGCCGATTTCCCCTTTGAGCAGAAAAATAATTTTCTTTATTTCCTTTAATTCAATCAATCTTTTCTGCAAATCCCTGCTCATAAGAAATCCGTATGCGGACGTTGAAAAAATAACCATAACCCCGCCGAGTATTTTAGCCGCCATCGTCATATCCTCTCCCCTTTCGCGTCATATATGCCCTCGACATTGCCCGGACCGCCAAGCCCCGAAAGCACCACCACACGTTCAAATACATTCATCTCCATCAGATTTTTCACTGCGGGCTTGGTAAGCAAATCCTCATAGGAGGAGGCGTGCACGGTTGCGATTATTTTGCAGCCGCAGTTTACCGCATATGTAATCGCTTTAACGTCCGCGTCGCTGCCTATCTCGTCCACCGCAATAACTCTCGGCGCCATGCTCCGTATAAGCATTGTCATTCCGTAAGCCTTCGGACATCCGTCCAGCACATCGGTCCTCATTCCCACATCGTTCTGCGGCACTCCGAGATTGCATGCCGCTATCTCGCTGCGCTCGTCCGCCACGCCGACAGTCTGTCCGGCGTTTCCGCCGAAGCCGTCCGACAGATTGCGTATAATGTCCCTGAGAAGCGTTGTTTTTCCGCAGCAGGGCGGCGAGACTATGAGCGTATGGTAAACCGAGCCCTTTATGTCCGAATAAAGCTTATCCATTATCATATCCGAGCAACCCTTTATCTCGCTTGCCACCCTTAAGTTTATAAAGGAGATATTGCGTATGGTTTTAATCCCGTTTTCACCGTTCACCGCGCGCCCGCACACACCGATCCTGTTGCCGCCCGCCATGGTGATAAATCCGTTTTTTATCTCATCCTCGTAAGCGTACATCGAATAATTGCTGACATATTCCAATGTTTCCCGAATATCCTTTACCGTCACCGTGTATGCGTTCTGAGGCCTGCATATACTCCCCTGCCCGTCGATGAACAGCTCGCCCCTGCTGCTGTTCACAATAAGAGGCTTTTCCACCCTGAGCCGAATCTCCCTTATACTTATTTCAGGCTCAAGCCGGCTCAGTATATTCCTCAGACCCACGGACAAATAATTATATATATCCTCGCTGCGGTTCATGCCCTCGCACCTCCTTAACATCCCCGTGAGGCGCTGCAAAGCGCCGAACGGGACTTTCCTTAACTTTCCCGCGAGACACTGCAAAGCGTCGAACGGGACTTTCCTTTACCATTTATATGAGCAACATGTCCGCGGTATGATTTTCATTTTTCTTGACTGTGAAATACAAAAGATATAGAATAGTATAAGCTGTATATGTATAATATCTGAAAGGAAATAACAAAATGAAATTTATTCTGGATTTAATAAAGGGAATGTTTGTAGGCGTAGCCAACATAATTCCGGGGGTCAGCGGCGGAACTATGGCTGTATCAATGGGCATCTACGACAAGCTCATCGGCGCAATAGGAAATCTGACAAAGGAATTTAAGAAATCCTTTTTAACGCTTCTCCCTATTATCATAGGAATGATTGCGGGAATCGGAATTTTTTCCTTCATAATTCCCTACTGTCTCACCAATTTTGCATTCCAGACCTGTATGTGCTTTACCGGACTTATTATCGGAGGCATTCCCGAAATGCTGGACAAAACCCGCAGCGCACTGAAAAAAGAACAGAAGCATATCGGCCCGATTCACATACTCGCGTTTATTATTCTCCTGGCACTTGCCGTATGGATGGCTCTTGCCAATCCCGAAT
This sequence comes from Butyrivibrio sp., assembly GCA_014799955.1. Taxonomy (GTDB): domain Bacteria; phylum Bacillota; class Clostridia; order Lachnospirales; family Lachnospiraceae; genus Eshraghiella. The sequence continues at coordinate 15,702 of JAAVHB010000104.1, forward strand.
CGGTAGGCGCCGACTCCATAAATGTGGGCGCGCTTATGATGGTCAAGCTGGTGCTTCTCGGTATTGCCGCCTCGGCAACAATGGTAATCCCCGGCGTCAGCGGTTCGCTCCTTCTGATGATGCTCGGCTATTATTCGGGAATTGTCGGAACCATCCGCAATTTCATATCCGCATTAAAGGACTTAAACGGCGACGCGCTGCTTCACTGCGTACTCGTCCTGCTGCCCTTTGCAATCGGCTGCATCATCGGAATTCTGCTTATATCAAAGCTGATTTCGTGGTTGCTTAAAAAATTTGAGTCCATAACCTATTGCGCAATACTCGGACTGATAACCGCATCGCCGTTTGCGATTTTCTGGAAAATGGAGAGCCATGTTTTCACACCGGTAAGCATTATCGTAGGCATAGTTCTTTTCGCGGCGGCCGTCGCATTCACATTTCTTTTCGGTAAAAAAACAAAAGCATCGGAATAAACAGTATAACCGCCAGGGAAGGCAGCAAGCCTCCGGCGGTTTTTACAAATATATTAAATGGGCTTGATTTTTACTACTGTATTTTATTTTATAATAATTGACATTCTTTCAATTTCGGAATATAATATAATTATAATTCATCTCTTAATTAAAAGGAAAACAAATGAAAAAATTATCGAAAAATAAACTATTATTGATTATTCTAGCACTTTTGCTTTTTCTGCCTGCTGTCCGCGTAAGCGCAGTAATAGGAAACACCACTACTTTTATCTACAGCGAAGACTTTTTTGCGGGTGACAGAAACGCTATAAACTCTTATAACCAAAAATTTGCAAGCCACGGCAAAGCCTCCAGACTTTCGTCCAGACCTACAAGCGTTTACGCCATGCAGCAGGAATTAAAGAATTCGGAATCAGTTTTTTTTTTTTTTTACGGCACGGAAATCGGCAGCGTAATCGTACTCAGCGTTTCCGGCAATTCAACTCTCCTGTTTAACTGCTCCGACGTACCCAAAAATATGAACTGCAAGCTTGCGTATCTCAGTGTATGTTACAGTGCAAAAAACAACGCCGCGACAGGTCTTAATATGTGCAACACTCTGGTCAAAAACGGATATGCGACAGCAATCGGATATTACACTGCTGTCCTGTCTTCTACAAGCAGAGTATATGAAAACATTGTTATTGATAACCTAATGGAAGGCGATACTGTATATAATGCTCTTATATATGCAAGAGATCATCTTCAAAGCATATATGGTTCTAAATACAATGATGTAATTTCCGCAGAAAGAACATACGGAGATTTGAACTTAAAATTAAATTAATCGAAAGGTATATTTTATGAACAAAAAAATTCTGAAAATAATTGTTCCCCTCGCAACGATTCTTGCCATAACCGGAATATCTGTTAGCGTGTCCTTAAATTTAAAAGCCCAGGACGACGAAACCTATTACAGAACGAAAATAGCTTCAAAAGAAAACTTCAAGAGAAACGGAAACAAGCTATATTACATGGAGCCGGATCCCGGCGTTTCCCTTCTAAATCCTGAATATTGCGCCGGAAGGGACATTTATAAGGACGATAACGAGCTGTATTACTATTTTGATCCGGATAATCACAATATACGCACAATCCTTAATGAATCTTCCATACAGACAGTAGCATTATCCGATGAAAAGGACATAATTGACGATGCCAAAAAACGTATTTCGGAATGGTATGATGAGGATAAATACGGGTTTTCTATTGACGAACTGGAATGGATATATGAAGCGGACGATTTCTACAAAGCCCAAAATATTTATGTATATCAATCAATAAATGACGAAGTATCAATATGCGTAGCTTTGTTCAATTACAGCGACGACGGTATATTCGAAAGCGTATGGATTCATGTTGATTCAATAATCAGTCATGATGATATAAACCGTGTTATCTCTGAAAAAGATGCCATTATTATTGCAGAAAAATATATTGAAAACGAATATAATAAAAGTGGTTGGAAAAACATTAAATCTCGTACGGTAGTAGAGGACGATGGTAACTATTGGGAAATTACACTTGAAAGAACCGCAGACGGCGGATTTGTCGAGGGCTATGCCGTTTCAGTAGATATGCTCACAGGTGAGACACATTTAGAAGGTATGTTAAAGTAAAGTCCCGTTAATACAATTATCTTTAGCAATATCCCGCGATTTGATTTAATCAGGAGGTGCATTTTATGAACAAAAAAATTCTGAAAATAATTGTTCCCATCGCAACGGTTCTTGCCATAGCCGGAATCACTGTAGGCATTTCTTTAAAATCAAACGCAAATGACAATGAGACTTATTATAAAACAAAAATAGCCTCAAACGAAAACTTTCGCATAAACGAAAAAAATCTGTATTATATGGAACCGAATCCGGACGTTTTCCTTCTTAATCCTGACTATTTTCTCGGCAGGGATATTTATAGAGACGATAATGAGCAGTATTATTATTTTGACCCCGACAGTCACAATATACGGACAATTCTCAACGAGTCTCCTGTGCGTGAGGAGGGATTGACAGATAAGGATTCCATAATCGATGACGCAAAAAAGCGTTTATCTGAATGGTACGAACAGGACAAATATGAAATCACCATTGACGAGCTTGAATGGGTGTATGAAACGGATGATTTTTACAAAGATATATCAGTAAGCGTATATCAGAATGTAAACGAAGAAATTTCTTTATGTGTCGCCAGCATCAGCTACAGCGGGGACGGCATTTTTGAAGGAGCATGGATTCACGTAGATTCAATAATAAAAAATAAAGATTTAAGCCGTGTTATTTCCGAGAAAGACGCTGTTGAAAAAGCATCAGAATTCATTGAGAAGGAGTACGGCAATATCGAATGGACGAATATCGGCAATCGCCCTTTAGCCGGAGATAACGGAAATTATTGGGAGATTACATGCCAGAAAAAAACATTCGGAGGCTATGTTATCGCAGTTGATATGCTTACCGGGGACGCACGTCTTGAAGATGTACTTAAATAATATGCTAAGCGCGCTCTAAAGAAACATCCTCTTTAAAACGCCCTACTCCACCGATTTAAGCGACTCGACCATCGGTATCCTCTTCAGTTTCCTGTACATTACAGCGTTGACTATCAGCCCGAACACAATCGTAATTATTACCGAGAAAACGTAAGAATACCATTCTATATGCTTGGGGAAAATCACGTCCTCCATCTCTATAACGTCCATAATGTAGCTGTGGAGGAATGCTCCCAGGATAAGCCCTGCAAATGCGCCGATTATACTGAGCACAATATTTTCACGGTATACATACACCGCCACCTCGCCGTTGTAAAAGCCCAGAACCTTTATTGTCGCAATCTCGCGGATACGCTCCGATATGTTCACGGTTATGAGATTGTACAGCACCACAAAAGCAAGCAGTGCCGCAGAAATTATCAGAACAACGGTAATAATATCCAGCGACGAAATCATATCGTCAAAACGCGCCTCAATTCCGTCATAGTAGGAAATACTCTCCACGGGATACGCGGACATTATTTCACTGCCAAGCTTCTGCTGCTCCTCCTCGTCGCCGATTGTCAGCTTTGCTATAAATGTGCTGGAGGGCGGTTCCTCACCGAAAACCTCCCCGTAATAACCGTCCTGCATGAATACATACTGTCCGACATACATCGTCACGATTTCTCCTACCGAAACCTCATGGTATACCTCGTTGTCCGTGCTTACCAAAAAAGTATCGCCCTTTTTCAGACCCAAATCCTTGGCAAGCTTGTATGTCACCAACGCGCCTTCCTCCGGTATAAGAACGCTGTCGCCGCTCTTATTCTGCACCGTCGTCACAAAATCGGCATATCTTTCGGCGTTGTCGGCGCTTATTATATTGACGCTTTTGGAGGAGGCCGAATACTCCGAACCTTTTTTCGCGGCCTTTCCCGTCAGCTGAGTAACCCTGTAAATATCCTCAACCGCAGGATTTTTTGCGTATTCGTCCAAAAGTGCATTACCGTCGCATTTTTCGCTCATAACTCCGGATATGTCATAACCGAAAATTTCACCGTACTGCCCCGCCGCGACCGTCGCAACACTGTCTTTTATTCCGAAGCCAGCGAGAATAAGCGCGGTACAGCCTGCGATTCCGATTACCGTCATAAAAAATCTCTTTTTGTAGCGGAGAAGGTTTCTCGCCGTGACCTTATGCGAAAACGACAGCCTTTTCCATATGAATCCGATTCTCTCAAGAAATATTTTCCTGCCATTCTTGGGCGATTTGGGGCGCAAAAGCAATGCCGGCGTTTCGATAAGCTCTCCCACGCACGAGGCGAGCGCGGCGGCAACCGTAACCACAACAGCGATTAAAACGGCGATAACGCACAAAACAGGCTGGGGCGCCGCAGTCATTTCATCAATCGTATACACTATATTCCATGACGTAAAAATTATCCGGGGAAAGGTCGCAAGCCCTATAAAGCAGCCCGCCGCACCTCCTGCCAGAGAAGCGGTCATCGCGTAAACAATATACTTCATGGCTATGCGCATTTTGTTGTAGCCCAAAGCCTTCAGGGTTCCTATATTGCCGCGCTGCTCGTCTACCATTCTTGTCAATGTGGACAGGCACACCAGCGCCGCAACCAGATAAAAGAACACCGGAAACACCTTGGCGATTGCGTCCATTCTGTCGCCGCAGTTTCCGTAATCCACATACGAATAATGGGAATTGCGGTCATAAACATACCAGTTCACCTCGGGCACCGAATCAGAGCTTCCCATAAGAAGCTCCGCCTGAGCGCAAAGAGCATCATACGCCTCCTTTGCTCTGGATTCTCCAAGCTCCTCAAGGCGTTCCTTAACAGGGTCGGTTATCTCAAAATATTCGTCATCGTATGTATTCGCCGACTTTGCACCCTCTGCAGTTGCGTAAATGACGGTGTATCGCTCCAGAAGAAAATCCTCCTTCGGCATATACGCAACAAGCTCGACATTGCCGCTGCCGATTGAAGCCGAATCGTACTGATATGAAAGATAGTAAGGAGTTGCCACATAACCGACAAGCGTGTATGTATCCGTTTTAAGCGACGAGGTTATTCCGCTGTCCGTCCCGGACACAAGCGTAATCTCATCGCCTAACTCAAGTCCGAAATTCTTCATTTTGTAATATCTGAGCACGCACTCTCCGCTTTTTTCGGGCATACGGCCTTCAATAAGCGTAAGCTTGTTGATATTATCCTTATCACCGTCGGTAAGTCCCGCGTCATAGGACATAAGCTGCACCACGGTTTCACTTGTTCCAATCGTCGTCAGGGCGTTCATTGTATATTCCCCGCTTGCGCCCTCAATTCCGTCCACGCCCGAAACCGCTTCAACGTCCTCGTCCGAGAAGCCTATCGTAGAATACATTTTAAAGTCAAAAAAGGACATGCGGTCAAAATATGAATCCGCAGACCTTTTCATATACGGCGCCGATGATTTTACTCCGGTAAAAAAAGCAACACCGACAAGCACTATTCCGAATATAGATACGAATTTTCCGAAGGTTTTTCTTATTTCCCTGAAAATATCCTTAATCAATGCCGTTTTCATTACCACTCAATCCTTTCGACAGGCATCGGGTTATCGTTAAGTTCCACACTGTCAATTTTTCCGCTTTTGACTCTTATAACCTTATCTCCCATTGCGGTAAGCGCCAGATTATGCGTAATAACTATAACGGTCATGCCGTTTTCGCGGCAGGTATCCTGCAAAAGCTTAAGTATGGCTTTTCCGGTATTATAATCAAGCGCTCCCGTGGGCTCGTCGCACAGCAGGAGCTTCGGATTCTTGGCAAGCGCACGGGCTATCGCCACACGCTGCTGCTCCCCTCCCGAAAGCTGCGCCGGGAAATTGTTCCTGCGCTCCTTTAAGCCCACCGCCTCGACCGTTTCCTCAATATTCAGGGGATTGCGACAAATCTGAGTCGCCATTTCAACATTTTCTATTACCGTAAGGTTCTGAACGAGATTATAAAACTGGAAAACAAAGCCTATATCAAATCTGCGGTACGCCGTCAGCTCTCTTTCGGAAAAGCGGCTTATGTCCTTTCCGTCAACAATGACCGAGCCGGAGGTAGCTAAATCCATTCCGCCGAGAATATTGAGAATCGTGCTTTTGCCCGCGCCGCTCGCTCCGGCTATGACAACAAATTCACCCTTGTCTATCGCAAAATCCACACCGTCGAGCGCTTTGATGTCCACCTCGCCCATTCTGTATACTTTTTTAACGTCCTTAAATTCTATAAACGCACTCATATTTATCACTGTTCCTTATTTATGATACGGCTCATTATTGATTATCCGGTACGCGCGGTATACCTGTTCAAGCAAAATAACCCGCATCATCTGATGCGGAAATGTCATGTCCGAAAAGCTGAGGCGGCAGTCGCTGCGCTCCAGAACGGATTTATCAAGACCCAGAGAGCCTCCTATCACGAAAGCAAGGTGGCTTTTGCCGCCGACGCCGAGTCCGTCGATAAACCCGGCAAATCCGGGAGAATCAAGTCTCCTGCCTTCAATTGCGAGCGCCGCCGTATACTCATCTCCCTTAAGCGCTCCGAGAATCCGCTCTCCCTCTTTCGCGAGAATCTGCTCTTTTACGGCATCGGAGCAGCCGTCGGGAGTTTTCTCGTCCTGAAGCTCCTTAATTTCAAGCTTACAGTAGCGTGAAAGCCTTTTTGCGTACTCGTCGATTGCCAGAGTCCAATATTTTTCTTTAATTCTGCCGACACAGATAATGCTTATTTTCATATTATTTTGCCATGCTCATTCTGCCGTCAAGCATCTTTTCAAATTCGTTCATCGGCATGGGCTTCGCGTAATAATAGCCCTGCGCGACATCGCAGCCGATATGTCTTAAGAAGCGCACCTGCTCATCCGTCTCAACACCCTCGCATACTATAGAAATTCCGAGACCGTGAGCCAGCTCAACAATCGTCTTGATGATAAACCGGCTTTTAGTCGATTCGTCGTCAAGGAACGCCTTGTCAATCTTAAGCTCGTTTATCGGCAGCAGATTCAGCATATTAAGCGAGGAATATCCGCACCCGAAATCATCCATGGAAATACGGTAGCCAAGCGTCTTCATTCTTTTTATGAGGACAATCATATCGTCCCTGTTTTCGGTAAACGCGCTCTCCGTGAGCTCAAATATAATATTTTCCTTATCTATTCCGTATTTGTCAAAAGTATTTATCAGCTTATTTATGTACATATTGTCATAAACATGTATGCGCGACTGATTCACGGAAATCGGAACATTCTGTTTACCCCACTCCTTGCGCTTTTTAATCATGGAGCATATTTTTTCAAGCATATAAAAATCCACTTTTGTAACAAAACCGTTCTGTTCAAAAAGCGGTATAAACTTGTCCGGAGGAATCATGCCGCCGTCGGAGGACATCCATCTGACAAGCGCCTCACCGCCGACTATACGCCCGTCCCTGAAGCTTACCTTGGGCTGGATATAGGGAACAAACTCATGATTGCTCAGAGCGTCGTTCATCATATATGTTATTTTCTGGTTGTTCACTATGGTCGCGCTTATATCCTTTTCAAGCACCGTAACCATATTGGAAATAGAATCCTTGGAGAGCTTTGCCGCCATGGAGGCCTTGTCAACCATGTCGTTTATATTTTCCCTGTAATCGTCCACACGGTAAATTCCGCAGTTACATTTAAGACGGATTGTGCCCTTAACCTCGGGAATTTCAAAATCCACCTCGGAAAGATGCGTTTCCACCATGTACTCAAGACTGCTCAAATCGAGATAGCTCACCATGAAAACAAATCTGTCGGCAAAAATCCTCGCGCAGATACCGTCCGGCACAACAATGTCATGAACGCGGTCCGCAATCGTCCTGAGAACCAAATCCCCGCATTTCCTGCCGTAAAAATCGTTTATCGATTTAAAATTGCTTATATCTATGTAACCCACAACATAATGCATATCGTTATATTTGAGCATAATATTGGCGTCGTCCACGAATTTGGAATAATTTCCGTAGCCCGTGATTTCGTCGATATTCGCATGCTCAAAAATAGCTCTTTTCATATGCCTGTTGGCAAGCCATATAAGGTAGCTTGAAAGCACTATAACCATAAGCACTATCAGCAACACCAGAAAGGCCGGTATATAAATACCGCCCCTGCTTGCGCCGACTATGAGTCTTCCGTTTAAGCCTGTGCCGGCACCGGTATAAAACATAATTTTAATTCCACCCATTTGCAATGCCTTCTGTTTGTTTAATAATGCCGGTCCGTACGACGGCTCGTGCGAACCGGCTGATTCTGTCAATTATTTATTGCTCAGATATTCGTCTATTCCCTTTGCGGCAGCTTTGCCCGCGCCCATCGCGAGAATAACCGTTGCCGCTCCGGTAACGGCGTCGCCTCCGGCAAACACACCGATTTTGGAGGTCTGTCCATTCTCCTCGTCGGCTATGATGCACTTGTGCTTATTGATATCCAAGCCCTCTGTGGTCGAGGAAATAAGCGGGTTGGGTGAGGTTCCCAATGACATTATAACGGTGTCAAGCTCAAGCTCAAACTCCGAGCCGGGAATCTCTACCGGTCTTCTTCTTCCCGAAGCGTCCGGCTCACCAAGCTCCATTCTTATGCATCTCATGCCCTTTACCCATCCGTTCTCGTCAACGAGAATTTCGGTTGGATTGGTGAGAAGGTCAAATATAATGCCCTCCTCCTTTGCGTGATGCACTTCCTCAACTCTGGCGGGAAGCTCCTCCTCGCTTCTTCTGTATACGATATGTACCTCCGCGCCGAGCCTCAGCGCCGTTCTTGCCGCGTCCATGGCAACGTTTCCGCCGCCTACGACCGCAACCTTGGTTCCCGCGGCGATAGGAGTAGCGTATCCGTCCTCAAAAGCCTTCATAAGATTGTTTCTTGTAAGGTATTCGTTCGCCGAAAATACGCCGTTTGCGTTTTCTCCGGGAATACCCATAAATCTCGGAAGTCCCGCGCCCGAACCGATAAATACTGCCTCGTAGCCCTCGGCAATCAAATCGTCGATTCTTACAGCCTTTCCGACAACGACATTCGTTTCAATCTTTACGCCGAGCTTCTTTACGTTGTCAACCTCAGCCTGAACGACCTTTTCCTTGGGAAGACGGAATTCGGGAATTCCGTACACAAGCACGCCGCCCGCTTTGTGAAGCGCCTCGAAAATCGTTACGTCATATCCCATTTTCGCGAGGTCTCCGGCACAGGTAAGTCCCGAAGGACCGGAGCCGATAACTGCAACCTTCCTGTTCTTTTTCTCCTTGGCGGGCTCCGGTGAAATTCCGTTCTCTCTCGCCCAGTCCGCAACAAATCTCTCAAGCTTGCCGATGGATACCGGTTCTCCTTTGATTCCTCTGATGCACTTTCCCTCGCACTGTGATTCCTGAGGACAAACGCGTCCGCACACGGCGGGCAGCGCCGAGGATTTGCTTATAATCCTGTATGCCTCAGCGAAATTTCCCTGCTTAACTTCATTGATAAAAGCCGGAATGTCAATGGCAACCGGACAGCCCTTCATACACTGAGCGTTCTTGCAGTTAAGGCATCTCGATGCCTCAGCCATAGCCTCTTCCTCGTTGTATCCGAGACAGACCTCTTCAAAATTCCTTGCCCTTACCTTGGCATCCTGTTCTCTTACAGGCACTCTCTTCATAACATCCATTATTTGTCACCTCCGCAGCCACAGCCGCCGTTTTTGTGTGTATCTCCCTCGGTTCTGCGAAGCATTGCGCGTCCCTCCTGGGTTTTGTACATCTGCTGTCTTTTCATCGCCTGGTCAAAATCAACAAGATGTCCGTCAAACTCGGGGCCGTCAACGCACGCAAACTTGACTTCGTCGCCTACCTGAACACGGCACGCTCCGCACATTCCGGTTCCGTCAACCATTATGGGATTGACGCTGACTATCGTATGTATACCGAGCTCTTTGGTGAGCAGGCACACGAATTTCATCATTATCATAGGGCCTATGGTTACACAGTGGTCGTATACCTTACCCTCTTCGTTTACAAGGTACTTTATCGTATCCGTAACCATTCCCTTACGTCCGTAGCTGCCGTCGTCGGTGGTTACATAGAGATTGGCGCATACCGCCTTCATCTCATCCTCATATATTACAAGATCCTTTGTTTTGGCGCCGATGATTACGTCAACGTCAACGCCGTGCTCATGAAGCCATTTGACCTGAGGATATACGGGAGCGGTTCCCAGACCTCCTGCCACAAAAAGAATCTTCTTTTTCTTAACTTCTTCTATATCGTCGGTCACCAAATCCGAGGGGCAGCCAAGCGGCCCTACGAAATCCTCAAGATAATCTCCGCTCTTAAGCTCTGACATCTCAGCCGTCGATGCCCCGATTATCTGAACGACAACGGTAACCGTACCCTTCTCTCTGTCATAATCTGCGATTGTAAGCGGAATACGCTCGCCCTTCTCATCGGTTTTTGCGATTATAAACTGTCCCGGCTCGCACGATTTGGCAACTCGGGGAGCATCAACTTCCATAAGGAAGATGTTTGACGCCAGTTCTTCTGCCCTTAGTATTTTATACATAAAGCACCTCCTATATTTGTCTTACTTCATTTTATACAAATTACGGCTTTTATGCAATATGGAATTAACGGAATATTCTAAAAATTATTGATTTTTAAGCGCCAATTCATGCCATCGGAATTTTGTGCGAGGGCAGGCAGCATTTTTGCATAAAAAATCGGCGCGGTACTGTTCCGCGCCGTCATGTCTTCGATTTCAGCAAATTTACTGCTCTATCTGTATAATTTTCCGTAAAAAAACTGCTCCTGGAAAGAAATCTCCCCTAAAATACGGTCATCGCTAACATCATCGCCGTTCACTGACACAATCCATTTGTCCTCGTTATCGTCGAAACGGTGCCACACCGCTATTACTCTTCCCTCAAAGCTTCTAAGCGGCGCGTCCGTTCCGAATAAATATGCATCCTGTTCCTCCCCGTCGCCGGCAAACACACCGTTCACATAACCGTAATTTATCGGATATATCATTTCGGGATCTTGCGGGTGCGCCGTCCCAAGCGGCCTATCCACCGTTCCTTTTACGGTTCTTCCGATAACATGGCTGTAATCCGGCTCATCTTCGGTCATGGCACAGAAAAAATAATCCAAAGTACCAACCAGTTTTTTATCGGAATACAGCTTACCGATTTCCGATGCCGTCATCCATTTACAGTCAGAAACCTCGTCCGTCGTCGCCTCGTCAAGGCGAAACTCCCCGTCATATGTAAAAAGCCACACGTCCATAATATCGTTGTAAGCCTTGCATTCGTATTTCACCCCGCTGCCGCGTATTTTGGAAAAGAGAAGTCTGCCGGCACTTTGTTCCAAATCAATACCGATTTCTTCTTTTACCTCCCTGAGCGCTCCATCTATGCTGCTCTCACCTTTCAGCACGGAGCCTCCCACGCATTCCCACAGAAGCGGAAAGGTCGGTCTGCTCGCTGAACGCTGCGACATAAGATACTCACCCTTGCCGTTCCGTATCCACACATGCACAACCAGATGATATAAACCCTCCGGAATCGTCCCGCCTCTTACGCATTCCTTTCCGGTGTTTTCTCTGTATTTTGTGTATAAATCCCATTTTTCCATAATCCTGTTACCAAAATTTCCCTTGCCTTACGCCGCTTATCGGCAAAAGCAAGGGAAACACGACTCCTAAAATTATTTTACCGCCGAAAGCTTATAGTTATCGTTACTTCCGGTTATTTTGTACACGTCGCCCGTATCGGCATCCGCACCGTACCAGTAGTCCTGCGTTTCTCCGGCAATTCCGAAATAGAACATATAAACGGATTTGCCGTCAATCAGCTTCTGGGAGTAATAATCAAGCGTACACTTCTTCTTTGCCTGTGTTTCGGCAACGGTAGGAGCAGGCTTTTCGGTAGGCTTCTCATTGCCGCTTCCATCCTTGGTCTGATTCTCCGTATCCTCATCCTGTGCCGCCGTTTCATTGTCGGCAACTTCCTCGTCGCCATTTGCCCGCACGGTACGGACATCCGTTTCGGATTCTATAAGATAATGGTCCTTATCAACTATTTTCTTGTTTTCCAGCGCGTCCCATACGAATTTCTCAGCCTCTTTTTCCGTGTACTTTGAAATATACTGGACTGTATAGGTTCTGGATGCCGTGCTGGTCATTCCATGCTCGTCAACCACGAGCACCGTGAGGATTGTAGTTCCCGCCGGAAGCTCGATAGGAGTTTTGCTGTATTCCGTACTGTACTCGGTGGGTATATTGCCGTCCATTGTGTAATATACCTTGCAGCCCTGCCTTACATTGCTTATGGTGACAACCACCTTGCTCGACTGTGAAAACGTGGTTTCCTGCGGTGAAATCTTCGGCACCGGAGGACCGTCATACGAAACGATATACTCCTCACTGATAACGTCGCTCTCAAAGCCGTACTCGTTCACCGAATAAAACTTAACCGTGGTAGTTCCCGCGCCCGCCTCGATTCTTTCGGAGAAAATTTTGGCGGTAGATGAGGTCTTGGGGTCGGTTCCGTCCGTTGTATAATATATCTTACAGCCCTCCGCAACCGTCAGAAAAATCTTCTGGTCGTCAGAAAAGCTTCCTCCCTCCGGCGTAGCCGACGGAGCGGGCGAAATATACTTGTTAAACAGCGCCGCAAGCTCTGAGTTTCCCGCTGCCGACGCCTCCTCATAAAGCTTATTCAACGCTTCAAAATCTCCGCGTTCCCCGTAAATCTCCACAAGGTTGTAATACGCGTTCATATTGTCGGCATCCAGCTCAAGCACATTCTTAAGTATTGCCTCTGCCTTCACGTCATTTTTTACCGCTTTATAGCACTCGTACATATAAAGCATCATATTTATATTGGTTTCGCTCGCCGTCTTGCCCTCGCTGTAGGTAAGCGCCTTCTCAAAATTGGTTATCGCCTCGTCATACTGCCTGTTATCATACGCCTCGTAGCCCAGCTTATTGTAATAGCCGTAATTATCCCTGCTCTTATTAAGCGCTGCCGTAACGGCATAATATGAAATAACGCCTATGGCTGCCACAGCCACAAGCACCGACGCCACAATTATAATTACTCTCTTGGCTCCGCCGCCTTCCTTTTGCGGCTCCTCGTTCTCCTCCGGCTTGTCCCCGCCGTCATCATACTCCTCTTCGGTTATAATGCTCTTTATTCCGGCTCCGCCTTCGCGCTTTGTCTTGTCCACATATGCGCGGGCTCCCGCGGTCTCCTCATCAACAATGCTGGCAATTGATTTTGCAAGCTCTTCTTCCAAATCAAAGTCGTCGCTCATAAATCTTCTCCTCATCACTGCAAATCTATTACTGATGCTGATTTTATTCTCCGTTTACTATAGCATATCACAATAATAAAATCAATAAACTAAAATCTTAAGTTTTTATTGCGAATATTTAAAAATTTTTAATCTTTCTTTCACATAGTTGTCACATTGATATAATAACATATTAAGCGGATAGTAAGTTAAACTTTCTATCTCCCCCTCATATTTAAAAGCTTGAGCTCCCGAAACCGTTTTGGGAGCTCGCCTTTTTTATCCGTGTCCGACTTGCAATTTCCGTTATTTTTTGATATATAAAATATAATAAAAGTAAGTAAGGGGAATGAAACGAAATGAGAAAAATCACGCTTGGCAGTACGGGAATAACCACGGTTCAGAACGGCTTCGGCGCTCTGCCGCTTCAGAGAGACAATATGGAGCTGTCCGTCAGACTTCTGCAAAGGGCTTATGAGGGCGGAATAACTTTTTTTGATACGGCAAGGGCATATTCCGACAGCGAGGAAAAAATCGGCGCCGCACTCTCCGACGTAAGGCAGAATATCTTTATTGCAACCAAAACAATGGCGCGCACGCCCGACGAGATGAAGAGCCAGCTTGACACCTCCCTTCGGAAATTAAAGACCGATTACATCGACATATACCAGTTCCACTGCGCCTCCCAATGCTTTGCTCCCGGGGACGGCACCGGAATGTACGAGCTTATGGAGGATTTCAAGCGTCAGGGCGTTATACGCCATATCGGCATCACCGCCCATAAAATCGGAATTGCCGAGGAATGTATCGAGTCCGGCTTGTACGAAACCCTGCAATTCCCATTCAGCTATCTTTCATCGGAAAGGGAGCTTTCCCTTGCGGACAAGTGCCGCGAACATAATATGGGCTTTATAGCGATGAAGGCACTTGCTGGCGGTATCATAACCGATTCCCGTCTGGCGTACGCTTTTATCGGGCAATATGACAATGTTCTTCCCATATGGGGAATTCAAAGAGAAAACGAGCTTGACGATTGGCTTTCATATATGAACGACGCTCCCGTTATGACGGACGAAATCAGAAACGCAATCGACGCTGACAGACAGGGGCTCGGAGGAAATTTCTGCCGCGGCTGCGGCTACTGCATGCCCTGCCCCAAGGGAATACAGATAAACAACTGCGCGAGAATGTCGCTTATGCTGCGCAGGGCTCCGTCCGAAGCGTGGCTTTCTCAGGAATGGCAGGATAATATGAAGCAGATAGAAAGCTGCGTAAACTGCGGTCAATGTAAATCCAGATGCCCTTATGAGCTTGATACTCCCGCTCTTTTGAAAACAAATTATGAGGATTATGTTAAGGTGCTTTCGGGAGAGGTCAGGGTGTAATCATGGTATAAATAACCGCCTTAGACTATTTTACCGCGACAATCACCGAAAACTTATGATAGGAATAAACGCACTTGACTGTCTTAAACTTACATTCGCGCAGCATTCCGGTTTCTGCTTCAACCGAACATTCTTTGTCCAGTTTCCTGCGTTCTTTCCATAAAGCTATATCGCTGTCCGTCAAGCCGCTGTCCGTCAACTGGCTCTCCCAATAGGAATCATACCAATCATTCATTTCCGGACATCCGGCACAAAACTGGTCGTAATTTACAAACAAACCTCCCGTCGGAAGTTTACCGTAAACTCGGGCAAACAGCTTTGCTTTTTCATCATCATCTAAATGATGAATCGATAAGGCAGAAACTATCACATCAAAATCTCCGGCGGGAAGCTCCTTGGAATAATCCAGAACCTGACAGTGTACATTGTCTATGCCTTTAAATCTTTTTCCGGCAATATTCAGCATCTCATCCGCTATATCAACAAGTACGAATTCGGAAGACGGAAACTGCTGATACCAAAAATAAGACAAAAGCCCCGTGCCCGCGCCCAAATCCAGAATACGTCCGGGCTCTGCAATATTTGAGGCAATAAGCCTTGTTGTATTTTCGTAGTAATCATTAAAGCAGGGGATGAATTTTTTCCGGTTAACGTCATATTCCTCGGCTATAAGATTGAATTGTGCTTTTATATCCATTTTGACTTCCTTTTCATTGCCGCGCTTTCGGAATTCTTTGACCGCCTCTTCCTCAAATTCAGGATATAAATATTTTCCGGACTGCTCCAACCCCATATAAACCCTTTTAAAAATATCGGCTCCGAACTTTTCTATAAAATACCAGACATAGACCCCGGCATAATCGTAGCCTCCATTATCCGCGAAATCTTCTTCTCCAATCAAGCTGTTCAGCTTTGGAAAATCAGTTTCACTGATATACTCCGGCTCTGTCTGCCCGGCATAAAGAAGCGCAATCCCCTCTGCAATCCACAATTCAACCTCGTCTGCATCGGCAAGTGAATCCATTGCAATATGAACAATCTCGTGTACAATTACCTTCATCATCTCTTCGCTGCTTCTGTCACGAACCGCTCTTGGGGATAAAATACACAACCGCTTCCTTTTGTAATCCGCATTCCCAACCATCCAATCCTGATAGTTCTCTTTTGATTTCCCGGTATATTCAATAAAACTGTCAACATCAGGACACAGAAAAAAATCGAACTTTCCGGCATCCTGTGTTATCAAAAAATCATGCCGTACCTTCGTATAGGTAGTTTTAATCCTTTCTTTTACTGTCTCTAACATTTCCGCGTCTGCTTCATCATAAAAAATGCGGAAATTCGCCGTCTCCGATGTGTTTAACTTCATAATAATCCTTTCATACCCTCTTCGGGCTTATTGCGGTAAAGCAGGCAGACCGTCTCCACCCCTCTCGTCCCCGGAAACATATCGACGCAGCACACCTTCTTCACTTTATATCTGCGCGCCTCGAATATCTCTATGTCCCTAGCGAGGCTTGTGGGCTTACATGAAACGTAAACTATTCTGTCAACACCGAAATCTATTATCGGGCCGATTGCCTTGGGGTGTATTCCGTCACGGGGCGGGTCGAGTACGATGATGTCGGGTGTTTCACTGAGATTTCCGACTGCGTTCAGCACGTCGCCAGCGATAAACTCACAGTTGGCAAGACCGTTGCCGCTCGCGTTTTCTCTTGCGGCAAGCACCGCCTCCTCCACGATTTCGACGCCGATAACACGGCGGGCTACGGGAGCAAGCACCTGAGCGATGGTTCCGGTTCCGCTGTAAAGGTCGAAAACGTTTTTATCCTTAAACTCGCCGACATACTCGCGGGTTTTCTCATAGAGAACCTCCGCTCCGAGCGTATTTGTCTGAAAAAAGGAAAACGGAGTTATTTTAAAACGGAGCCCCAGAAGCTCCTCGTATATGTAGTCGCGCCCGTAAAGAATATCGGTGCCGTCGTTCTGGATTGTGTCCGAAAGGCTGTCGTTGCGGGTATGCAGAACACTCACGATACTGCCCTCCAAATCGAGAGCCTTAAGCATATCGGCGTAGGCAGTCAAATCGTACTCTGTCTGCGTGGTCGTCACCAAATCCACCATGATTTCGCCCGTTTTTTTTGCCTTGCGCACAAGAAGATGCCTGAGATACCCC
>JAAVHB010000105.1 GCA_014799955.1 Butyrivibrio sp.
ACATAAATTACTCGCCGCATTTTATTTTTTTGAATATGCTTTAACGCAAAGCCGAGAGACGCCGTCGTTTTACCGCCACCCGTCGGAACAGTCAAGGTATACAAACCTCTGGCGAAGCTTTCTCCCTTGCGCATACACTCCTCCAAAATACGGTTCCTTCTGCCGCAAAGAAGCCTCTGCTCCTCGCTTTCAAACTCCGTTCTGCTCAGCCATTTCTGCGTATATTTATCAAAAAAAGCGCACAGTTTGTCAACCGACGCATAATTCCCCCGCTCAATACTGCCCCTGTTCATGAATTTCTCGGTGTCAAGATAGTCTGCGTCAACCAGACACGAATACAGCATTCGGATAAAAAACGACATCGTAAATTCTTTCCCGTTCCCAAGGCAGAAATCCGGCAATGGCGCCTTCTTCACGGTAATTTCGTCCGACCATTTGCCGTAATCGGGTATTTGTTTTTTGAGTCTGCCGAAAAATGTCCCGTCACTTTCTTCGGACATTTTCGGTGAACCGCCGTCAAGCAGACCCGAATGATGACCTGCTATAGCCATAGCCGCAAAAGCATTCTTCATTTTCTTTGCTTCTATCGCTCCCGCCGTGGAATGGTCTACTTTTCGGGTATGCTCAGGGTCGTTTATTCTTCTTTGAAATTCCTCCGAACACTTTCCTATGTCATGCAGAATCCCGCAGAAATATCCCATTTCGCCGCAGTCAAAGTCCTCCGCAAATATTTTTGCCAGCTTTGCAGTTCCCTCCAAATGCTCTTTTACGGTTTGTTTTTCGCCAGACTCATTGATATGTGCAATCATTCTTAATCAATCCTTTTATCGTTTTTTCATATAAATAGTAATCTTATTTTCTATTATACATGATTTATTGTCCGATAAAAAGGATTTTTATTAAGAACATACGAACTTTTTCCTCAGATACACTGCTGCCAGAAAAACCGCGCACAGCGCCCATATAACCGGTTCCGTGAAAACAATGCCCTTGTATTTCATCACGGGAATAACGAAAATGCAGGACAGCACCTTTACCGCAAGCTCTATGCCGCTCGAAAATACGGGCGCGATTTTATGCCCCATAGCCTGCATCGAATTGCGCAGTACAAAAAGGATTCCCAGCGGAAAGAAAAACACGGTACAAACCTCCAGATTATATGCCGCGTTCGCGATAATATCAGCGTTATCCGTGCCCGTAACTATGCGAACCAGAAAGCCTCCGCCCGGAAACGCGACGGCAGCGGATACAAGAGACCATGCAAGCTCAAGCCACAGCACCTGCTTCATACTGCGGCGTATCCGCTCAAACTGCTTCGCGCCGAAATTCTGTCCCACAAAGGTCGCGCAGGCGTTTGCTATCGCCTGTAAGGGCATCATCAGGAATTCAAAAATCCGTCTTGAGGCGGTATGCGCGGTTATGATATCCTTTCCGAGATTGTTTATTCCCTTTTGCAGTATAATCGAGCCAATCGCCAGCACCGAGGACATAAGCCCCATTGAAGCGCCCGTCGAAAGCATTTCCTTTGCCAGATCCCACGGAATTCTCCAATCGGATTTGTCGGGCATAAAGCCGCCGTACTTTTTCATAATATAAACGGCGCAGAATACGGCGGAAATAAGCTGAGCCAGGACAGTTGCCAGAGCGGCGCCCACAACTCCCATATTCATACCCATGATAAACAGAAAATCCAATCCGATATTGACTGCGCAGGAAATAATGAGAAAATAAAGCGGCGTGCGGCTGTTGCCCACCGCCCGCATAAAGCCCGCGCACATATTGTAGGCGATTGTTGCAATCATTCCCGCCAGAATTATGAAAATATACCGGTACGACATCTCAAATATATCAGCCGGAGTATCCAAAAGCTTCAGCAGCAGCCGCAGAAACGGAAGCACCGCCGCCGTCAGAAGAACCGTTGTCGCTGTGTTCAGTATAACGGCAGCCGCAACCGCCTTTCTCATTTTAGCGATGTTCCTGGAGCCGAAAATCTGCGCCATCACGACGCCGAATCCGTTATTCATCCCGTTAGCAAAATAAATCAATACCGAATAAAGCGCCGCAGTCGCCCCGATTGCCGCTATCGCGTCATCACCGAGCTTATGCCCCGCAATCATCGTATCTATGATATTGTACGCCTGCTGAAAGAGCGTCCCGATAAAAAGAGGAATCGCAAAATACGCAATTACCTTAATCGGCGTGCCTTTCGTCATATCGCTTGTCTGTGTTTTCAAAATTCCATCCTTTCCGCAATGTCGTTCCACGCCTCCTCGTCTATTTCCTCATTGCCGAAAAGCTTTCTTTTGTCCTCGTCCGTAATTTTGCGTATAACCCTGCACGGATTGCCCGCCGCAACGCACCAATCAGGAATGTCCCTTGTCACCACGCTGCCCGCGCCTATGACAACATTGCTGCCGATATGTACTCCGGGGCAGACCACGGTATTTCCTCCGAGCCACACGTTATCCCCTATGGTAACCTCCTTTCCGTACTCGTAAGCCGAGTTTCGGCTTACCGGATGAATCGGATGCCCCGCCGTATAAATCGCAACATTAGGCGCCATCTGGCAGTTATCTCCAATTTTAATCTTTGCCACGTCAAGAAGCGTACAGTTATAATTTGCAAAAAAGTTCCTGCCCACCTCAATGTGCTTACCGTAGTCGCAGTAAAAAGGCGGATTTACGAAAGCGTCCTCCGATTTCCCGAAAAGCTCTTTTACCGCCTCTCTTATTCCCTCGAAATCAGACCTGTCCATAAAATTCAATTTCTGCAGAAGCCTTCTGCACACGCGCTGTTCCTCGAAAATACTGTCGTCCGAAATATACGCCAGCCCCGCATCCCTTCGTTCCCTGTTTGTCATCGTTTTTCCTCCGGAATTTATTCCCGCGAGCAACGAGCCAAGTGGCTGCTTGCAGACATTTGGCGACTGCCGCGAGGGTGAATACCCCGCAGCTTGCTGCGGAGTATTTCACTTTGGTTTATATTATGACAATATAAATTTTTTCTTTAAAAATCTTTCAAAATAGCTTATAATAATATAACAATCTTCTTTTACTGAGGAAATTTATATGGATGTTGAAAAATATTGTCTTTCCACTTTCAATTCCGACTCGTCCGAAACCGTGGCATATAACAATCCGCGTTTTCCCGCATATGTGAGATACGGTCTTCTTTCCGCCTATCCCGATTACACCGCGATAAGCCACTGGCACGCCGATTTGGAATTTATTCTGATAAAAAAAGGGAAAATGATGTACAATGTGAACGGCGAGCTGATTGAACTGCCCGAGGGATGCGGAATTATGGTAAACAGCCGCCAGTTTCATTACGGATTTTCCGTTGACGCCGGCGAATGCAAATTCATCTGCATTCTGCTCTCTCCGGAGCTGCTTCGGGGAAACAAATGGTTTTATCAGAATTACATAGAACCGGTCACGGAAAACTCCCCGATTCCTTATCTGTATCTCGATTGCGGCGGTCCGCATGTCACGGTTCTTAAAAAGCTGGATGAAATCTATACATCATTCGGAAGCTCCGCGCCGGAAGCGGAGGCATATTTTGAACTGATTGAGAATTTTGCCGCAATTATGAAAATGTTATACGAAAGCCTTAACGCGGCTCATCAGACCGCGGCGAGGGAATCCTCCGAGCTTACCGCGCTCCGCAGCATCATCACATATATAGAAGAGCATTATACGGAACGCATGACGCTTGACGGCATCGCGCAGTCGGGCTCCTGCTGCAAAAGCAAATGCTCGCTGCTTTTTAAGAAATATCTACGTGATACTCCCGTTACATATATAACAAAGCTCCGCTTAAAGAAAAGCCTCGGCGCACTGCTTGATTCCGACAAAAGCATTACCGACATTGCCTATGAAAACGGCTTCTGCGGCTCAAGCTATTACTGTGAAACCTTCAAAAAATATTACGGACGCTCTCCGTTAGCATACAGAAAGTCACAGTCCGATGTATAAAAAAAGCGTACAAACCCATAAAGCTTAACGGGCTTGTACGCTTTAGGCGTCACGGCATTATTTTACCGCTATATACACGTCCATATATTCCCTACCGTCAATCTCGTACGATTTTTCAAAGCAGCAGATAACATCCTTGCTGTCCAGATGCTCCAGACCGTTAATATCCATATATGACATAAGAGTTTTGTAAGCATTCGGGATAGTGTAAAACGGCGAATCGAAACAGTCTTTTATTGTAATCACCGCGTATTTCTGCTTATCCTGAGAAGAAATCTCCGCCTCCTCCGGAAGCTTTGCATCCTCCGGAAGAATCCATGCGGCAGCATAGCCGTGCATATGATAAACATTTACCTGCTCCTGCGACAAAAACGGGAAATCCCACCCAATTACCTGCGGCTGCTCCGCTCCGCAGCTTTTTGCAAATTTTGTCACATGGCTTATAGCGTCATCCTCCGGCTCGCCGCTGATAACGGCGTACTGTACATATCTGAAGGCATCGACAACCTCCACACGCATATTTGAATACGCCTCGTCGCAGATATTCATATCGCTTCTCAGCAGGCTGTCCAAAGAACAGTTAAAAAGCCCGCATATCTCTATCAGCTTGTTGATTTCGGGATACGCCGCGTCCAGCTCCCATTTTGACACCGTCTGGCGGCTGACCTGCAATGCCTCCGCCAAAGCCTCCTGCGTCATGTTTCTGCGCATTTTCCTTAAATACTGTAAATTTTTTCCAAAGCTCATAATCTCAATCTCCTTCTCGTTTGATACCCATATTATAATGTCGGAGCAAAGGAGATTCCACCGTCCCGAACGTGCGTTTTTTACCGCATTGTCAACCTCAGGTTGCTTCTGTATATTAACTAGATTTCCGTGCTGAATCCGCCCCTGCTCCAAAGCCAGAGCGGAGTATGCAAATCAATCGGAACCCATTTTGTCCCCCGCAGTAAATCCCTCCACCTTGAAGCCGTCATGCTCTGCACGTCAGACCTCTGGCTCTCCTGCTTTGTTATGACGCCGAGCTTAACGCTTGCCTGAATCACATGAGTATCAGGCGCGACGGTGATATTTTCACGGTCCGAAAAATTACAGTCCGTATACTGTTCAATTACATAGAGCCAGTAATTGCAAATTTTATTTCCGCAAAGGTAAGGAAACATTTTCTTATTCCGCGAGAGATAATCCTTAATATCCTTCACCCGGTAATTATTCCGCAGAAAAAGATTTCTTATGTCCCCGTCAAGCTCCTCCTCAACCGAAACGCATATCCTTTTCCATATTTCCGGCTGCTTATTCGGCTGAAGCGCAACCCTGAAGCCGACCAGAATTTCCCTGAATTCATCGTAATCCGCCTTCACAACATAGGCGCTGTCATACAGCCTCCGCCCCTCGGAATCACCGTACATCCTGTTGGCGCACTCCCACAAAACATACGAATTGCGCTGATAATTCAGCGCCATCGGCAGAGTAAAATACATATAGTTTTCTTTGGAATTTCTGTCAAGATGCGGGTTTTCGTGCTCGGGCATTTTCTGACCGCCCAGCAGCCCCGCCTGATACGCCTGCATAAGGCGTTCTGTTTTTTGCAGAAGTGATTGGTTCATGGATGACTCCTATCCTAAAACTTCCATGACTTTTTGATATTTTTCTTTGTAATACTTTTTACTTTCGTCGGACAGCTTGGCGAAGCTGCGTTTCAGCTTTTCCCTGACAAAATCCGCTCCGTCTTCAATGCTCATTTTTCTCTCAACATAAGCAAGATACAGCAAACTCGGAAGACTGTCAAAATGAGAAATCGCGTCGGCATCGGCAACGCATAACTCCTCAATGCTAAGCCTGTTTGAAGCTATACTGCCCCTATGATTTTTAATGCACTGCTGAACCGAAAATATCTTGGATTCCTCATAGGATAAACCGGATAAAATACCATATGCCATTTCCGCCCCATAGATATGATGATTTTCATACAGGGCATAATCGGTGATTGACGCAATATCGTGCAGCCATGCCGCAATCATCACTATCTCTTTGTCCGCACCGTATTTTTGCGCCAGCAATTCACCGTTTTTTACAACAGCCTCAATGTGATAATATACGCCCATACCAAATTTATTAGCGGTATCTTTGCACCTTTTGTATACTTCACTTTGTAAATACTCTAAAATGTCCGTCCTCATTTTCCGCCGCCCGTATATCTCCGTCATTTATTCTGAATCATAATCACATGTCTTCCGACCATATGCTCAAAGCCGTTCTGCTTATAATAGTCAATCAGCCCGTCGTTTTCGGCAATCAGAATAATGTACAGATAATCCCTGTACTTTTCTTTAATCCTGTTCAGCAGCTCGCCGCCGATTCCTTTACCCTGATATTCGGGCGCCACGCAAAGATAATGAACATACGAGGTCAGCTCGCCGTCGTCTATCGCGTTAATCAGACCGACAAGCCTGTCGCCGTCCCACGCCGTAATCACTGTTTCGCAGTTATCAAGCGCCTTTTTCACCCTTTCCGGATAATTTCCCGACAGCCAGTCCACCGACAGGAACAGTTCTTCAACCTCTCCTGCGGAAAAGCATCTGTCATTTTTGTATGTAATATTCATATTCTTCATAACCACCTTTACTGCATGGCGCTGATACCATGTCTTTCATGTCATTAAAAAATTTGATAAATTTTAAATTTTTTATGCCCCGACAAGCCTAAATTATGACACAAGATTGTAAATCATATCAACCGTATCGGAAACACTTAAATCTTCGGTTATTGTCTTTTCAGGGATAATATCAATGAAATCTTTTTCTTTCCACCACCTTCTCATATCCTGTTCACTGAAATCCTCCCTATTAGGTTTTGTGGCGTGTCTTTGTAATGTTTCTTCAAATGGCAAATCATAATAAAAAGCAAATATATCTTTGCCATATTCTTGGACAGCCAATTCAAACAAAGGCATATAGGCCTCCGTAGGAAGTATACCTTCCAGAATTGTAATATCTGAATTTTGTCCGCCATACTTGAGCAACTACATTATCAAAGGTAATGTTTCTGCATCTTTAGCATGCAATATTTCCATCCGCACCATATCGTGTGATATTAACATGGTGTTTCGCCCAAATTTTTCCTGCAAAATTTTTGACACCGTAGTTTTTCCACTACCAGAATTCCCTCTTAATATAATAAGCTTAAACATTATCATGCTCACCCATCCATTCGTCAATTATATAGTTATCAAATTTCTGCCACGCATTCATTATACCAAAACCATGAAAGAAAGCAACTTCATTTGCCATAGAACTCAGAAAGCCGAACTGAAATTTGTATACTTATTTCTTCTGATTAACCGTCAAAAAATTTTTTCATTAATAAAGATTTTCTCTAATCTTTCTCATTTCTTTCCAAACATTATCTCCATAGTTGCTTACCAAAACGGATATTATACCGTTATTGGGATTATATTCAGAAATAAAAGTTGCTCCCGGATCACACCCCTGAAAATACGCATAATCTTTTCCGCCAGGATTATCAATAATCCACACACCATAACCGTAATAGCCTTCCTCTGCGTCAATTCCGTCTCCGCTTTGCTTAATAAGCATCTTTGCAGCCAATTCTTTTGATATCAGTTTTCCTCCCAGCAACCCTTTCCAAAAATCAGCAATATCTTTTACCGAAATAAATGCTCCACCTGCCCCGGTACCTTTTGCGTCAACCGAGAATATATTGGTACGAAAATCGTTTGTCTCTGCACAATAAATATAGCTGTTTGCACATTTTGCCGGCAGTTTGTCCAATTCGTAATACCCCGTTAACCTCATGTCACATACATCAAAAATGTTCTCTTTTAAATATTGGTCAAAAAACATTCCGGTTACTTTTTCAATTATCATGGCAAGCAGGACATAACCCGTATTGTTATATTGAAATTTTTCACCTTTAGGATACATCATAGGTTTGTCTATAAATAACGGGAGCAAATCACTATTTTGTCTGATTTTATAATTAGGATAATCCACCCATAATTCTTCATACTCCCTATAGCCATAACATAATTGTTAAACATTTGATCGCTTTTTAAGGATTTTCATAGCCATATTATCCATATTTTACGCCCTATTTACAGTTTCAAAACAAACAGGTATCATACGGGTATCACAGATTTTCTCCTTGACTGCTTTATCTACATGGTGCTAGCACCATGTGATTATTCCGCTAACAAGGAAATATATAATCGCACCTGTTACGCAATAGCCCCCTTATTCTGATGATAATGATATAAAGTATAGCAATCACTATTTTTGTTGCGAAAATCCTTATAAAATAAGCCCTTAAAATCTTCTAAAGCGCAACAATGCTTTCCCTACAAACCAAAAGCTATCGCTCAATCAGTCCATAAATCTCATACATAGAAATTATTTTTTGTAGAGAAAGTTTCTCAGCCATCAACTGATTATATGTGACACTTTTCATCTTTCCCTCTGCCTTTAATTTTTCCATTTTAGAAATGATATCAGAATACCTGTCATTTACATTTTGAAGCATTTTCTCAAACGCTTCCAATCTTTCTTCTTTACTCATAACTCACCTCAATAAACCGAAAGTTGTATGAATCATAATCTAATCAAAAACGGATCGAATCCACTTGATTCTTTTATTTAGCGAATCCGTAACAATTGTGCTTTTTATTGCCGCTTCATAACCGTGGCAAGCACCTTTTGCTTCATGCAGTTCAACAGAAATTCTTTCCGATTGTAGCCTTTCTGCAAAAGCTACTCCCTCATCGTGAAGGCAATCAAATTCTGCCACTTCAACATAGGTTTTTGGAAAATGCTTGAGGGAATCAGCTTCCATAGGCGATGCATACTGTATTTGTCTTGGGATTTGATTTTTTAAGTATATCTTCCAGAATAATTCTGTGCAGTTTGCATCCCAAATGGGGGTATCCGTATATCGCTTCATGGATTCTGTATTCATTCTCCTATCCATCACAGGATATATCAATAAGGCTCCTTTCGGAGAAAGCTGCTTTCTATCCTGTAACATCATCGTTACAGCAGACGCAATGTTTCCTCCCGCACTGTCTCCGGCTACAATAATCTTATCGCTATTTATATGAATCTGATCAGCATTGTTTACTACCCAAATATAAGTGTTATAACAATCTTCTATCGCAATCGGATACCTGTATTTAGGAAGCAGCCTGTAATCTGTTAATATCACTTTACAGTTCGCCTTTTCAGCATACAATTTTGCAATCTGATAATGGGCTTTGGATGCCTTTAATAGAAAACCACCACCATGATAAAATACAATGCACGGAAGTTTATCCGTACTCTGCTTTGGTTCGATAACCAATGTTGACAGTTTCACACCATTATATCCGGGAGTAGAATACTTGTTTACCGTAACCCTGTCATCTGACTTACAGCCATTTATTTGATAGGCAATGTTCAATAAGGGGTATAAACGAACTACTGCGGAGCCTTTATATTTTGCAAGATTTTTCAATTCTTTATCTATATTGTATTTCATCTTCTCTCCTCCGCACCAGATGACGATTTGTCCATATCTTCCACGTTTCGATTATACCACTCATATTCTCTGTTTTCCACCATAAAATATAGGGCATGACAACCGTCACACCCCACATTTCTTACCGTTCCAACGATTTTTCAATTTTCCATTTCTGCCCTTTCAAGTCATTCTGCTTCTCATACAGATTATTCCGCTCTTTACAGAGTTCTTTCATGCGCTCCAACTGCGCCCGCACTCCCTCCTTGCAATCCGGCTCTATTTTTTTATATTCCCCGATCAGATTGCGGATTGTATTGTTATTTTCCTTTATCTGCTCCGACAAACATACCCATTCTATCAGATTTTGCACTTCCTTATCCGTTCCGTAAAGGTCTGTTTCTGTCACAATCTTAGCGCACAACCGCACCATGACTTTCTTCTCCATATCTGTCATATCCTATCAATCCCCTTTCCTATCGGCTCATTTCAAAGGCACGTTTCGGGCGTTTATTTGCCCTTTCTGCCTGTTCCAGTATCTTAGACCGTTCCACTATTGACTGCACTTGTTCCCTGCCTAAATGACACTCCAAACGTCTTAAATCAGACGCTTTTTCCTGCAATCGGTCTATGGTGTTGCTCTGTTCCATGACATTATCCGTCAAACGGCTAATCTGTTTTTGTTGTCCGTCCATTTTGGCGGTCAGCTTCTTATTCTGCTCCGTAAGCTGTACGCACTTGATCGTCAGATTTTTTACTATCTCTTTCAATTTTTCCACAAGCGGTAAAGCCTTTTTATCTCGGTAAGCTTTCGCGCTCATCAATGCTCCCGGCTCTGCCAACTGCCATTTTACATCTTCATCATAGGCGTGTATATTGCGCTCCATGACTTCCTTAGACTGTACCATTTTGTTAATTTCCTGCTGTAACTTTTTCTGCTGTTTTTCCAATTTCTCATTTTCGGATAACAGCTTTTTCTTATCCTCTGTCAGCGTTTCCGTCTGCTCTTTCAATAATAGATTTGTTACGGAAAGTTCAGACACTTCCTGCCGGATTGCTTCACCCTCCTTCCGTATCTGCTTCGTTTCCTGTTCTGCCATTATCTGCTGATGAAGAATATCGGATAATTCCTCTTTACTGCCGGAAATTTCCCGTTCCAGTTCCGCAACCTCTTTTGCCCGTTCTTTTTTCTCGAAATCCAAAACAGACAGGTGCTTCTCATGCGTTCCTTTTTTCTCCCACTCAATGCCATGCCGTAGCATGATAGCGGAAAGTTGTTCTTTTTCTGCCGTCGCCCACTGGTTACGCTCTGTTTCGCTCCTTGTGCCGCCCTTAAAGCCAAGTTCAGCCAATGCCTTTTTTAATGACACTCTCGTTTCAAGCCCTCTTTTACTTCCAGTCGTATAGGGTATAAAATCTATATGCAGATGCGGTGTGGCTTCGTCCATGTGAAGGTGTGCCGAGAATACTCTCAACGTAGGATTGCGCTGTCTAAAATCCTGCATATATTCATCAAGAATATTCGCTGCAAGCTGTCCGTCCTCTGTCTTTACCCCCATATCGTCCTTATTGCCAATCTGTACGATAATTTCATGAAACGGCTTCTCCTGTTTGCCGGAACAGATTTTCTCATAATAATCGTCAATCCGGCGGTCACTTCTGGTCTGCTTCTCATTGTACCGGGCAAGTGCTTCATCAAATAATTCGTGATACACGTCTTTGATATTTTCATTACAGTATTCCACGTTCAGACTGCTCCGCTCCGGATAAGTGTTCTTTGCATGAAATTTTCTGCTGTTATGGTTGACAGAGCCTTTTCCTGTCATAACGCTGATTGTCCGCTTCAATAAATTTTCCTTTCTCCCTTATAAAGTAATAAGCGCCGGATACGGCGCATAGCCTTTGTTACTTTCTGCGAAAGTAACGCAAAAGCACTTTCGACACGCTCCGCTTTATCAAAAGTGCCTTTGCGCCCTGCCGGGGGCTTTTCCGTCCTTGCGGACGGGGCGGCTTTTCGCTGCCTTGTTGCCGCCGCTTTCCGGCTTTCTCCCCAACACCGCAACAATGCATACTCTATAATCTTTGCAACCTTGCAATCTTCAAGAACGCAATTCCAAGATTGCAAAATTCTAATACCCTGCATTGTTGCGCTGTTGTCTTTCTCCGTCACTGTCCGATTTTATCCAGTTCCCAATACCAAGTATTATTTATCCGCTTTGCCCGGACACCTAACTCTTTCTTCGCATTTTCCAGTGTCCGCTTCGATATGCCCTGCTCGTCCGCAAGATTGAATATCTCATTGCTCTGCATGGCATTGTTTGTTTCTGCCAGTTCCCGGAGCAACCGTTTCGCCTGATCCATTTTATTTGCTTTGGGGGCAATGCCGCCTAGCACTTCATCAGCTGTAATCTCATAATCTCCAAGCCAATGAAAACCGTCCTCCGACAATGCAAATGCTTTCGGGTGTCCGAACGCCGCAAGGTTATTTTTTATCTGCACCACAGCCCTTATATTTTCCTCGCCTTCAACCCTGCCGACTAAGAGAACACTTCTTGCAACTGCAAAGAAATCAATCGAACCCATTCCCCGGTATGCCGCCTTATTTCCTGCCGCTTTGTTCATATGCCCGACAAGGACAATCGCACACTGATATTTCTCTGCCAGTGCCGCCAACTTCTTTGTCATATCCCTTGCTTCATTCGCACGGTTCATATCCATACCACCGCCTAAATAGGCTTGTATCGGGTCTAAAATCAACAGCCTTGCCTTTGTCCTTATAATCGCTTCTTCTAACCGTTCATCTATCATGGAAAGCGATTTTATGCTTTCATCTATAACAGAGATTTTCTCACAATTTGCCCCTGCCATTTCTAATCGTGGCTTTACCGTATCAGCAAGTCCATCCTCCGCGCTCTGATAAATTACGTTCAGCGGCTCTGAAAGTATCATTTCACTATCTAACGCCTCTCCTTTTGACATCT
>JAAVHB010000106.1 GCA_014799955.1 Butyrivibrio sp.
GGCATATCGGCATACTGTCCGTAATTGGGTATGATTTCATACCCAATTTTTCTGTATAATGCCATGGCTGCCGTAAGAAGCTCTCCGCTTTCCAATATAAAATACTTAAACCCTTTTTCGCGCGCCTGCTCTTCAAGCATTTTCATAAGCTCCTTTGAGATTCCGAGTCCGCGGCATTCTTTTTTTATGAATACCCTCTTTATCTCGGCGTTTCTGCCGTCATATTTTTTAAATGCCGCACAGCCAACGGGATTACCGTTATCATACGCTATGACAACGTCATGTATATCATCCAGTTTGTTATACTGAATATACTCCGTCCGTATATTCAAATCTCACGGTACGTTCATCTCCTGTTTCTAAGGCTTTCCGCCTGTCATAATGCCGCATTCCGCCCGTTATTACGCGTATGCTTATATCAGCATAATATACGCAAATCGCCGTGTCAATCCGTTTTCGGTATGCCATAAGCAAGATGTTAAAAATTGCATTTTGTAAAATTTTGTCATATAATGGTGAAAGGCAGGTGACAGAATTGGTTAGAAAATATCTTGATATAAATGTATATGAAGCGTTTCAGAAGCGTATGGACTATATTTTCAGCGAGTTTGAAAATATCTATATCTCGTTCAGCGGCGGAAAGGACAGCGGGCTTCTTTTAAACCTTGTGCTTGATTATGTGAAAGCTCATAATATAGACAAAAGAATCGGCGTGTTCCATCAGGATTTTGAGGCGCAGTATTCGGTTACAACCAAATACGTCGAAGAAACCTTTGAAAAAAATATCAATCTGATTGAACCGTACTGGGTATGTCTTCCGATGGCGACAAGGACGGCGCTCAGCAGCTATGAAATGTACTGGTATCCGTGGGACGATACGAAGGAAGACATCTGGATAAGGAAAATGCCGGACAAGCCCTACGTCATTAATCTTAAGCGCAACCCCTTCTATTACTATAAATACAGGATGCATCAGGAAAATCTCGCGAAGCAGTTCGGCAGATGGTACAGAGAAATTCACCGCGGCAGGAAAACCGTCTGTCTGTTGGGCACAAGAGCATCGGAATCCCTGCACCGCTACAACGCGATAATAAACAAGAAAAACGGCTACGGCGGAACCTGCTGGATTTCCAAAATGTTCAAAAACGTCTGGTGCGCCTCTCCGCTTTACGACTGGAGCGTAAGCGACATATGGACGGCGAATTACAAATTCGGATACGACTACAATCCGCTTTACGATTTATACTACAAGGCAGGACTGCGGCCTGAGCAGATGCGTGTCGCGTCGCCCTTCAACGACTACGCGAAGGACAGTCTGCACCTCTACCGCGTTCTTGAGCCGGAAACATGGGTACGGCTTCTCGGACGCGTGCGCGGCGCGAATTTCACCGCAATATACGGCAAAACCACCGCAATGGCATACAGAGGCATCAAACTGCCCGAGGGGCACACTTGGAAATCCTACACGGAATTTCTTTTAAGCACGCTCCCAAAGCGCCTGCGAAAGGGCTATGTCGAAAAATTCAGAACCTCGATAAAATTCTGGCACGAAACCGGCGGCGGACTGTCCGAAGAAACAATCCAAGAGCTTACCGAGAAAGGCTATAAAATCAGGCGCAACGGCGTATCCAACTACACGCTCGACAAAAAATCACGGATTGTTTTCACGGAAAAAATTCCCGACGACACCGACGACATACTTACCACCAAGGAAATCCCGAGCTGGAAGCGTATGTGCATATGCATTCTGAAAAACGACCATGCCTGCAAGTCCATGGGCTTCGGAGAAACCAAAAAGCAAAGAGAACGCATAGAAAAAATCAAGAAAAAATACCTAAGTCTGGAGGCACTGTAAATGGAATTCAACAGTCCTGTTTATAACGTAAGACCCGTGCCGATTGAAAAAATCGTGCCGAACACATACAACCCCAACTCCGTAGCACCGCCCGAGCTTAAGCTTTTGTACGACAGCATCAAGGAGGACGGCTACACCATGCCCATTGTATGCTACTATTCGTCCAAGGAGGATTTGTATGTGATTGTGGACGGCTTCCACCGCTACCGCGTGATGCTTGAGCACCGCGACATTTACGAACGCGAAAACGGAATGCTGCCTGTATCCGTAATCGACAAGCCTCTGGCTCAGAGAATGGCAAGCACCGTGCGCCACAACAGGGCAAGGGGCGCGCACGATGTTGACCTTATGGGAAATATCGTTCGTGAGCTGCACGATTTGGGACGTTCCGACATGTGGATTTCAAAGCATCTCGGCATGGATAAGGACGAAATTCTGCGTCTTAAGCAGATTACGGGACTTGCCTCGCTCTTTCGCGAAATCAAATTCGGTCAGGCGTGGGTTCCGGAGGAGCCGGAAAAACAAAACGCATCGGAAACCGAAGAGTAACTATTTTTATAAAGCTTGATTTTTTCTGTGTTTTCATGATTTTTACAGCCATGCGTATGGAAGCTTGATAAAAAAATTTACAAATCTGTTCCTTCTTCTATCCATTCCTTCAACTTCTTCTGCAATTCTTTTTTATCAGGCAAGTATAACTGATACTCCGACGCATAAATATTGGCATCATCCGGTAATGTAATTTCTACAAGGGCATCATCCTTTTCCTTGCATAGCAGAATTCCTACCGTTGGATTTTCCTCCGGCAGCTTCTCGTATCTGTCATAATAATGCACATACATCAGCATCTGCCCCAAATCCTGATGTGTCAACTTATCAATCTTCAAATCTATCAGCACATAGCACCGTAAAAGTCTGTTATAAAACACAAGATCCACATAATAATTATCTTCCTTAAATGTAAATCGCTTCTGCCTTGCTTCAAACAAATATCCCTTGCCCAATTCCAACAAAAACTTTTGCAATTTATTTATAATTGCAGTCTCCAAATCGGATTCCACATATTTTGCTTTTTCATCTAACCCGAGAAATTCAAGCACAGTGGGCTGTTTCACGATATCCTGTGGCTTTGTAATGACATTGCCATCTTTTGCCAGTCTCATTAGTTCATCCTTGTCTCTGCTCAGTGCCAATCTTTCATAAAGACTCGAATTATACTGCCTTTGCAATGTACGTATTCCCCACGCCTCATTTGTTGCCTCTATTTCATAAAATTTTCTCTCATTTTCATCTTTAATACGCATCAATTGAAGATAATGAGACCACGGAAGTGTGAATGGCGATTCTTTTTCAAAAAGGCTAAACACTGTTTCGGATTTTTCCACAGCAAATTTCCGAAACACTGTTTCGGAAATTCTGTCTTGATATGTAAGAAAAAATCGTCTGGCATTCTCCAATGTATCTACTGAAAATCCTCTTCCGTACTGCTCAGTCAGAGCTTCTGAAAGCCGTTTAATCACTTGTTGCCCATATTTCGCTCTGCTTTCGCCTTGTTGCTGTTCTTCGACAATCCATCTTCCTATCGAATAAAATGTCATTAGCTGAATAATGTTAATCTGTTTTGCTGTAATTCCTCTTGCATATTCAATTAAATCTATTGAATTTTTGCATAGTTCATTTAATGACTTATCTGTATCTATTATTTCCAGCAAATCCTTTTTCATGATTCAGCCTCCAATCTTGTACTTCGAGTTTAATACTACTCTGCACCATAAAATAATCTTGGTGATATCGGCGCGAATTCTTTTTTACTCTTGGCATGGCTCACTCCTTATAAATCTCATCCAACATTTCTTCTAAAGTTCCATTTTTAGCATACTCTAAAGCATCCACCTGCTGGAAATTATGTTTCGTAATTACTACATTCTCATCAAACCCAAGAATATAATTCGTTGCAATTCTATAAATAATCTCCGTAGGTGCAAGACCGTACACCTGTTTCTCAAAAATATGCCGCAACCGTTCTTCTTTCTTCGGGAACTTTTCTTTCATAACATTGCTCTGATACAGCCTTTTTACAATCTCCGTAATATAAAGCCCCGATTTCATATACAAATCTATAAAGGTCTTATCTGGCATATCGAAACAGTCAGGATTTTCCTGCTCCAACATATCAACCATTTTCTTTACTACCCATTTAGGCGTAAAAATTTGGTTTGTTTTCTGAGGCGGAATATAGTCAAAAATATCCTCTATACTGCTTTCATCAAAGTAATCTGAAAGTTTTCTCTTCAAGTTCAAAAACTCTTTTACAGAATCATTAAACACAACAGAATCAAACAGCTTTCCCTCAAAAATTTCCTCTTTGCCTGTCTGTTCGTTAATGTACGAACCGCCATCCCGTAAAAACCTAAACTGCGCAAGGGATATACTCGTAACTTCTTCAAAAACCTCGTTCGGAATAATAGCATCAAAGTTTTCAAGAGTTGTTTCCACTGTTCCATATGCCATAAGGAACGACGGAATTGTTCTGGAAAAACCTCTCAGATGATCCCTTACAGAATCTTCAATTCCCTTTTTCTCACGTTCCTTTTTGCTTGTTTCTATGGTTCTTACGACATCTTCACTGGCAGACTTTACAAAGTCACTGATGGATGTATTTAATGTTTCCTGTAATTTTGATGTTGCCTCCTCCTGCCGCTTGTCGAATTCCCGGTTCACTTCTTCCTCGCTCTTATTCTCCGCAATGCAGTTGTCCAGAGCATCCTGTCTTTCTTTTTCAATGGTATTTGCTTCAATTTTATAATTGCCAAATGCCTTATTGACAAGCGAATCCGTTTCCTCTTTCAACTTACGTTCTATCTGATTGCGGGTAGAACTTCTCATATCCGAAGCATATTCCTCTTTTGCAGTATCAATAATAATTTTAACCGCTTCTGTATGTAATGTCTGTTTCAATTTTTCAGCCGAATATTCCGCTGAATCTCGTACCATGTTGATATCTGATATCGCATCATTCAGCTTGTATGGAATACTCTCGTATATCTTTTCTCCAAACAGTTCCGCCGACTTTCCAATCACATATCCCTCTTCTAAAGATACTTTTCCGTTGTCATCTAATGAAAGCTTCTCTGATGTATCAGGTGTAATATCCGCTTTCTTACCTGGTTCCTGAACAGGCATAAAAGATGTAATAATATCTATCACTTCCTGCGGCGCACGGAAGACATGGGAAATATTCTGGAACAGGAAATCACTCATGAATCCTCTGCGCACTACTTCCTGTGAACGGATTTTTCGCGGTATGGACAGCACTTTCTCTGCATCCAGTTCCACCATTTCCCCGTTCTCATCCTCGCCAATAACCGGAAAGAAATTCAGCAGTTCCTTTACATTTTCTTTTCGTGTTCTTGCATCTCCACGACCATCAGAAGTTTTTGCAGATAAATCATTTGCAAATTCCTCAAATATCATCAGTGTACGAGCTGGATCAAAGTCAAATACATAGGCATTTTTCTTGCGGTAAAACTCGCCGTTCTGAGAAAACAGACATGGATTCTGCGCCCTGAATGCCGCCTGCATATATAAAGACGGACTTTTCATATTACTCAGCATAAGTACCGCTGTCCATTCCGGTATTGTAACGCCTGTTGTCAACTGACCAACAGACAAAGTAATTGTTTTCTCATAGTTTTTAACGGCATCTACCACTTTATCAAAGGACTTCTTACTTTCTTCCTCGGAATCTAATCCAACACCGTTCATTACTCCATCTCCGGCAGCAAGTATGATTTTATACTCTCCAAATACCGGATGCTGTTCCAGTTTCTTCGCTAACGCCTTTGCGCTGTCCACGCGATTTAAAATCCAAAATGTATGTTTCAGTTCATTTCGCAATTCTTCCGTCGAAAAAGGAAACTTAGTCTGTGTTGTCATAGCTTCCAAAAATTTATCTACTGAACTCTCATGCACAAACTGCCCATTTTTCGTTTCAAAGAAAAGATTCAAATCAAAAGCATACTCTTCTGTTTCACCCTGAATCTCAATCCCCTGCTCTAACTCGTCTCTGATAACCTCTGACATCTGGTAAGTGAACATATTTAACTGTGGCAATGTCGCATATGGATTCTCATCTCCTTCTGGAGAATTCCAATCACGTTTTGCCGACTGTTCATCTGCATATGTCCAGCTAAAAACTGCATTATCCGGAAATTTATCATTTGCGAGCGCTTTAAAAGGGGTACCCGACAGATGCAATGTAAACTTTCTCTTGATATGTTCAAATGCTACATCTGTTTTATAAGTATCTACGCCCTCGTGCGCTTCATCAATAACCAATAAGTCCCATTCCATATCCGCAACTTCTTTTAACTTATTATGATCGCTGCCAAAATACATGGAACCTTTCAAGTCCTGTAAACTGACAAATTCAATGCAGTGATATGGATTGTCTGAAACCGAATTGACCTTTACATAATCTTCACGTGAAATGACTAATGGCTTTCCCTTTAATGAATCTGTATTGCTGACAAACTGATATCCTGACTGCGTTCCAAGAAATTTTTCATAATCTGAATACCACGAATTAGCGATTGCCGGACGGTTCGTAACAATCAGTATGTTTTCTGCTTCTAATTTTTTGCATAATTCATATACAGACAATGTTTTTCCGAATCTTGGCTTAGCATTCCAAAGATATTCCTTGCCCATGTCTGATTTAAAATACTCCTCTGTTGCCGTCACCGCCATAGACTGTTCATTTCGCAAAGTGTACGGAAGCACTGTATCTCCGCTATTTACAATACCTCGATTGGAGCGAAATTCAAAAAATCTTTTCTGCGACTCTATTCCGTCTATGTGAAACCATTCGTTTTCCCTGTTATTTTCAATGCCTAATTTTCTTAAATATATATGGAAATCTTTATCACTGAAAATCTCACCGGAACCATCATCATAAACAGCGTTTCCTTTCCATTCCTCGTGATAAATAACGTCGATTGTGTGTGCCTGCTGTTTCAGGCGTTTTTCGACTGCCTGCTCGGTGTATCCTATTTTGGTCCAACCGTTATGTCTTGCAATTTCAGGAGTGGTATATGCATAAATCATTGGAACAACACGCTTGGCTGTCTTGATTTTTATTTCTGCCATTACGCCATCTCCTTTACCTTTGTTTCAATGAAGAGAATTTCTTCATCAAATAAGTTGTATTTTTTGTAAAGTTGTTTGTCTATGTCTGCTATGGTAGCAGACCAGTTAATGTCAGAAGAAGTGGTAAAATCCTGTAAAGGGACACATTTCCATTTCTCTGGCGTGATATCCTGCGTAGTTTTCAAAACTCCCAATAGAACACGAGCAAACTTTGTCTTAATATACTTCATTGCTGCTTCTGCTTCGCTTTTATACCCAAATGCGCCAATACTTATAAATGTTTCCGTTGCTCCAATCATCGGTCCGCACAATATAGGTGCTGACAATACTTCTCCTAATGCACCAATTCCATTCGCTTTCGGGAGAAATATTTTATATTTGTCCAAATTATTAACAGTATTAATATAGTCTCGTCTTATGTACTTATATACTCTTTCATTATTCTCACGCCCCAAAATCTGTATGTACTCTTCTCCGTCTTGCGGCTTTTCATCAGAAAATATTTGTGGTAACCGGTCAAATATATTAGTAGACATATCATAGACATGTCCATCACTTAATTGTCCAATAGCTTCTGGATGGTCTGCATGCATTTTATCTGTTAAGCGATATGCAGTTCGTGTAACAACTATATTACTGAAACTTGAAAAATCTATATGATTTTTCACCTTTTTTAATATTGTATTTAATTCATCATATGCTGTGAATGTTCCGATTGCACCATAATCCTTTGCATTATCATGGTGCGTAATGACTACACCACCCTTAATATCTGTATTACTAAACACCTTACTACTGTCTTGCTCAAAATATAATACTTCGAGATGCGGATCTTGCAGCATCTGTTCATTCCATTGCTTAGGCGTACTTCCGGCATTAAATAAAAATCTTGCCGGGTGTATCATTTCTACCACATCACCAATCTTATAAGCATTTTCAAGGAATTTATGATATACTGGTGGCGCAAATCCTTTATTATCGCCTAATGTTTCATCTTGGTATGGCGGATTGCCTATTACAAAATCGAATTTCATAACTCCATTTCTCCTTTTCGTATTTTGCATAAATAAAACAATTAAATATAAGCTGAAATTTTCTCATTTGAATCAAGATATTTTACCCAATTCATTATAGAGTTTCCATATCGAACCTTTGATGAAGTTGTCCAATCTCTTGAATAATGCTCACTCAACAATTGTCCCATCTCTATGTTTCTAATATCAGGATTAGAAGCCAAAATATTTCTTGCAAAAATAATATTATCTGCTGTAGCAATGTTCTCTATAGCTTTTTCAATTGGAAGTATCAAAAACAGTACATCTTTTTGTCTGTGCAAAGCTTTTGCTGCAGTTAAAAGTTCAATTGCATTTCTATATCCACGCGATTTCAATGATGAATAACTATTATTACCACCCTTAATTAGCTGATACAATTCTATCATTTTCTCTGGACTTGTTTGTCCCCAAAACAAGTTTTGACTGCCTGTCTGATAGCGCCCACGTCTTGCTCTTTCCAGAGATAACCTAATTGATTTTGAAGATGGGGATACCGTAAGTACTATCTGCCCCTGTTCTTCGGAAAGTAATCCCAAACGAATAAACCAATTATACAGTTTGCTACAATAAGTCATTTTTGTTTTGCTATTTATATTAGACTCTGTATAAATTTCATCAAAAATACTCATAAAAGTACGATACTCAAACTTCTCTGTTCCAAATTTATTCAACTTTTCATATACTATATGTTTTTTGAAAAAAGATTGCAATAATTTGTACAATTCTTCTTCTGTATTGGACAGTAGATGAATTATATTATTTTTCTTTTGTACAGCCCCAAACATTACGGAATCAATCATAATATTGTCAATTGTAGAAACCGTAAGGGAAAGATTTTTGCTTAACTCGACTGAAGTCATATCTCCTTGTTCCAAAAGACACCTAAGTGCCCTCACTACAGTTGTGAATTGCATCTGCGGAATATAGTCTAATAAAAGTTCTGGCACCGATTTATTCAAAACATAATCTTTGAAAATATCCCAATATAACGTCAGCTTTGAAGCCCGGCGAATTACTATACGGCTATTCATCAATGACTGAACTACTTCATCTCCGTAGATTTCAGAAATAGTAAAATAATCTGCGGGAGAATTTTTGGCAATCTCTTTTACACACGCATCTTGATCAGGAGTAAGATCCGCTATGTCGCGCTCAAATAAGTCAATAATATTTAATCGCTGACCAATTACTGCCTCTTGGCTGCTTCCCTCCTGAATAAGCCTAAACACATGAATGCATAGCTTTTTTAACAACCACGGATAACCTTGGCATTGTTTTGCTAAATAATTTGCAAGAATCGGATTCACTTGCTCACCTAACTGCCTTCCAAATAATTTGATTGCACTCTTGATTTCTG
This sequence comes from Butyrivibrio sp., assembly GCA_014799955.1. Classification (GTDB taxonomy): domain Bacteria; phylum Bacillota; class Clostridia; order Lachnospirales; family Lachnospiraceae; genus Eshraghiella. The sequence continues at coordinate 9,416 of JAAVHB010000106.1, forward strand.
ATGGCTTAAATTGAATCAATTCAAATTCTTTTCTTCTATCACTTAACTTATTCCACATATAATATGCTGGATGTTCTGCAGGCAATGTCAAATCAGTTTTCCACGCAAATCCTAATATTAAGGCACCTTGAAGCGCATCAACTTCATTGCAAAGCATCTCAACATTATCAAAAAGCAAATCTAAATCACGCTTTGAAAACAATTCCTCAAATTGATCAAAAACCAAAACAATACTTTTACTTTCCTTCTTCAGGTATGTAAGGGTTTTTTGAATAGATGCATCTCTTAAATATTGAACAGCATTAGATGAATTTACCTTTCGTTGCTTGATATCTGTAAATCCAGCCTCATCAGCCTTATCAAAACATGTCCTCAATGCCATTTCGGCATATCTAGAAGAAAGCGCCGTACGCACATCAACCGCATATACAAAATATTTTTTTGAGTAATTCCTTCGTTTTGATAAATCAGCCAACTTTAATACAACAGAACTCTTACCCATTCCAGATGGTGCTTTGATTGAGAAAAGCCGTGTATCAGACAGTCCATTATTGACTGCCTCCAAAAATTTTATTAGATCTGTAAGAATGGCTTTTCTACCTACAAAATCTTCTGGTCTTGCAGGGCGGTAATCAATCCAATCATCACCACTAATTACAGTTACTATACTATTAAGTTCTTCCTTTAAAAGTGCTTCCTCTTTATCCCCTACTACATTATCAACAGATAACCACTGCATAGAACTATAACTATTTTTATGCGCTTTGATTTCATTGAGAACATCTTTGTTTATAATTCTATTCCCTGTTTCCGCATCGAATGCCGCAACTATTGTTGAAATTCCTTCCATATGATTTTGTACCGGAATGACCCATACTTTTCTTGCAGGCATTAGCAGTAATGAGGCGTTATCATTTAGTGAGAATTTTTCATCTATCTTTTTCGATATTGTATCGGGAGAA
>JAAVHB010000107.1 GCA_014799955.1 Butyrivibrio sp.
AACTCACGTTGCCGACGCTCGCACCTGCTGCCTCAACCCCGCGTCAAGCACGCACCGCCAGATGACGGACGAGCAGCTTGCCGAAGCAGGAGTTCCCGCCGAGCTTGTACGTATGAGCTGCGGCATAGAGGATAAGGAAGATTTGATAGCGGATATCGCTCAGGCTCTGGAGAAATGCTGATTTAAATAATACAAAACTGACGCAAGGCCGCGGACAAAAAATGTCCGCGGCTTTATTGTTTCCTGTCTTCAATCAAGCTTCTTTTTACGGACACAGCACAGCCATAATAAGATTGCAAAAATCCCCAAGACAACTGCGGTTATTATGCTTGCCTCAATACCGTAAACACCGCCGTTTTGGATATTTTCCCCGACTGATTGCATATTAAATACCGCCGTAACATTTTCATCGTTGCCGCTCAGATTCAAGCCGAGTATGCTATACAGTATGAAATTCCAGAACGAATGCAAACCGCACGCTGCCCATATGCTTTTAAAACGAACCGTAAACAGCGAAAAAATAACCGAAATCAAAACGAGATTGATGACACCAATCAAACCGTAAATTTTTTCTGACGCAAACAGTGAAGAACAGTGCGGTATAATGAACATTACCGTACTTACCGCAACGGCAATATTTAAATTCACCTTATCTTTAAGCGTATGAAGCAAAAAACCTCTGCAAAGCAGCTCCTCCATTGTGCCTTGCACAATAAACCCTCCGCAAAAAAGGGTAATCGCCAACCAATTCTTTCTTTCAAATATTCCGCAGTATTCTATAGCGCCTGTAAACGTAATCGCGCCGACAGATATAAAAATCAACAATACGGCGCTCAGTATACCGATAAAATAACTCCATGCGCTTTTCGTCAATCCCATTTCCGATAAGGATTTCTTCTCAATTTTTTTCCGATAAAACATTGTTACGGCGATTACTATAGCATATCCGTAATAGGTTATAAGCGTTATCGTCCTACTGTCGAATGTATCCCCTGCAAGCATATTTTTGCCCAAAGCAAAATGAAGGAGTATCGCGACTCCCTCTGCAATGAACAGACCCGCAATATAGCAAAGCCAGAAAGCAAGAATTTTTTTAATAACAAAAAGCGCAGGCTTCATATCCTCTCTGTTATTAAAAGGACTTATATTTTTCAAGAAGATTTTCATTATGAATTTTCTCCTTTCAGATTACGTATACCGTCCAGAAATATTTTAAGCGAAAAATCAAAGGTATCGTTTACGTTCAACGGATTCCCGAATCCGTTATGACTTTCAATGGAAAGAAAGCCCTGCAGAAACCCCCTGAGCATACGAACCGCATGCACCTTTTGTTCTTCACGCAAATCATAGGCGCCGAACACCTGAAACAGCAGAGAAACTATTCTCTCCGTGGCTTGCAGATGCCGCTCCGATTTATACATATTGTACCATTGCATCGCCTCAAAAAGCCCACCGTGCAGCGCAACAAAATTCCGATAAGCGTAACACATGGCAATTACTGCATCATCCTTTGACTTTCCTACGGCAGACCTCATCATTTCTTCTTCCAGCAGCTTCCAGCCGTACAGCATAAGTTCCTTGTTCAGCTCATCAAGCCCGCTTATATGCTTATAGAGAGACGGCGGTTTTACTCCGAGCTTTTCGGCTAATGACTTTATTGTAATATAGGCAATACCTTTTTCATCGGCAAGCTTCACCGCTGTATTTAAAATCATGTTTTTTTCCAATCCTGCCTTCATTTTTACTTATCTCCTTTTTTGTTAGCTAATCCAATTAGCTATTATAGCAATTTGATTAGCCGATGTCAATATTTTTTCAGCTGCGATAATATTTCAGAGCAGCCGATAAATTCAAAAAGCGGCGCAAGACCCGGTATATCATGCCTTGTGCCGCCTAATTCAAAATATACAATAAGATTCACATCCGTACTGTTTTCAGTAATCCACCTTTACAAGGCATAAGCCCTGCGGCGGAGCCGTCGGTCCCGCCTTTACGCGCTCCTCGGATTCAAGCGCGCGGACAATATCGGAATTTCCAAGCCGTCCGAATCCCGTCTCGAGAAGAGTGCCCACCATGATTCTGACCATGTTCTGCAAAAAGCCGTTCCCGTGAAAGGTAAGGGTTATAATGTCGCCCTTCTGCTTTATGTCGATTCCGTATATCTCCCTGACCGTCGATTTTTTCATTTTGGGATTGGCGCAGAAATTCCTGAAATCATGCTCTCCGACAAGAAGCCCCGCCGCCTCTCTCATTATGTCCAAGTCAGGTTTGCCATCCAGAACCGTCATGTATCTTTTCCCGAAAACGGGCTTTATTTTTCCCGTAAAAACCGTATATCTGTAGGTCTTGCCGGCTGCGTTGTACCTTGCGTGAAAACGCGGCGACGCCTCGCTCACCTTGATGACCGCAATATCGTCGGGAAGATACCTGTTCATATAATCCCGTATCTCAACGACCGACAGCCGCGTTTCAAACTCCGCGTTAGCTGTCATTGCCTCCGCGTGAACTCCCGCGTCGGTGCGTCCCGCGCCAATTACCTCAGTCTGCGTGCCGCAAAGCCTGCTTATTACCTCCTCAAGCTTGCCCTGAACCGTATCGCGTCCGGGCTGCCTCTGCCATCCGTAATAGCGCGTTCCGTCGTATTTTACGGTTAATTTGTAATTCTTCACTAAAACCCCCGTCCTGTACCGCTTTACTGCAAAGCTACTGCCTGTTAAAGTAATCTATTCCGTCGGCCGGCTTAAAATAAGTCCTTATGTACCCGTCCCCGGACACAAAAACAATGCTTCCCGTGGACTCCTGAAAGAACACGAGATCGCCGTCCTCCGCCTCGGTCTTACACAGAGAATCCTTATCCGTAATCACGCTGTTGGCGCCTTCAAGATACTCCTGCTCCGTCTTATATCCGAACTCGCCGCCGTGCTTTTCAAAATGCTCCGTCAGATACTCGCCGCGCCTGAAATTATACAAAAGCTGCTGCTCTGTCTGCGTATACGCTTCCGTATCCTGCTCCGGACTTTTGCCGCTTTCGGTTAAAGCCTCAGCCGTTGTGATGCCCTCAACTAACTGCTCAGCCGTCGCTTTGCCGCCGTCATTATCGCTTACGTAACGCTTTATAATTCTGCTGCCGAAAAACAGCACAAGCGCAATTGCTATTACAACCGCTATCTCGGCTATTTTTCTTTTTAAAGAACTCTTCATTACTTTTACTTATCCTTCCAATACACTACTCCGAACACGCCGCCGCACACTCCGCCTATAACGTGCGTAAGCTGTGATATGTTATCCTTCGTAAAAAGCCCATCCACAATCTCGGCGCCGAGATAGATAATAAGTATAAGTATAACCGTCAGCGGGATTTTTTCGTCCTTTACGCAGGATATTGACGAAAGAATAATCATCATGAAAACCAGTCCGCTGGCTCCCAAAAGCCCTGTGTGCGGAGCGAAAATAAGATGAAAGATTCCCGTCACGACAGCGGTCACAACAATCATTATCGCCATTTTTTTGCTGCCGTACTTGTCCTCAAGAATCGGCCCGAGAAGCAGAAAAAGCATCATATTTCCTGCAAAATGCGGCCATCCGGAATGCCCGAGTGTATGCCCTATGAGTCTCACGAAAAACAGCGGGCTTATCCTTGAGCGGTACACGGAAAACACATAGTAATTGGATGCCCCGTGTGTGACTTTTGCCAGAAGAAGCGCCAGAAGCGATATTGCCGTAAACGTCAGCACCACCGGCGAATTATAGCTGATTCCCGGAAACCTGAATTTGCGCTTCGTGCCCTGCGGCTGCGCGGTTAAATTGTTATCCATTTAATTTGTCCCTCCATAAAAAACACGTCTCTCTATGTAATTACGCTGCGATTTGCGCCAAAAGCACCTCCGCAGCGTGATAACAGCAATGGACCTGCGGGGAGTCGAACCCCGGTCCGAAAATCCATCCATCGTCCTTCTACAAGCTTAGTCTGTTGTTTGGAATTCCCTACCACCTGCCCGAACAGACACGGTCAGGTGTTTGGTAGCTTCATGATACGCCCGCATACTCAAAGCTTTGTATGTGTCGTTTCCCGCATCGTCGATGCCCGGATTCTAAGGTGCGGGTGCCTCAGAGCGGACAGCTGCCATTAGGCAGCGATTGCTAAATTATCTTCAGCGTTTATATTTAGTGTGGAATTTAACGCATTGCCATGCGGCTTGCTTCTCCGAATTCAAAATCCCCGTCGAAACCTGTACAAGCCCGTATAATCCGCCGGATAAGCTTCCGGCTAGATATTTTTGATTTTGAAATCGCGCTCATTCTCGCGGCGTATATCCTTCTTCGCGATGTCGGCGCGCTTGTCGTAAAGCTTCTTGCCCTTTCCGAGACCGATTTCAAGCTTCACCAGACCGTTTTTAAGGTATACCTGAAGCGGAACTATTGTATAGCCCTTCTCGGCGGACTTTCCCGCAAGCTTATTAATCTCCGCTCGGTGGAGCAGAAGCCTGCGCACCCTTATCGGGTCCCTGTTGAAGATGTTTCCCTTCTCATAGGGGCTTATATGCATATTATATACGAAAACCTCATTTTTTTCAATCTTAATATACGCTTCTTTTACGCTTACCTTTCCCATGCGCAGCGATTTTACCTCGGTGCCGTAAAGCTCAAGACCCGCCTCCCATTTATCCTCGATAAAATAGTCAAAATACGCCTTTTTGTTGTTGGCAAGCAGCTTGAAGCCGTCGTGTTTTTTTTCCATATCAATCACCCCGCTCCTGTTCCTCTTGCTCATTCTCATTCTCGACAAGCTTAAAATCAATGGTCTTAAGAAGCTTATCTGCGGCGACGCACTTTACCGTAACCTGCTGTCCGAGCCTGTAGGTTTTATGGGTATGCTCCCCTATCAGCTCGTAATGCTCGGAGTCGTACTTGTAGTAATCGCCCTCAAGCGCCGTAACATGAACCATTCCCTCAACGGTATTCGGCAGCTCGACATACAGCCCCCACGCGGTCACGCTTGATATGACGCCCCCGAAAATCTCACCGATTCTGCGGCTCATATACTCGGTCTTCTTGAGCTTATCGACATCGCGCTCCGCGTCGTCCGCGCGCCTTTCGGTCACGCTTGCCTGCTTTGATACGTCCGGAAGTATTCCGGCGTAATGCCCGGTTCTTTTATCGCTTAATCCTCCGTTAAGGTTTTCCTTGATAATGCGGTGAATCTGCAAATCGGGATACCTTCGTATGGGCGAGGTAAAATGCGTGTAGTATTTGGCGGCAAGCCCGAAATGCCCGCTGCATTCCGTCGTATACTGTGCCCTTTTCATAGAGCGCAGCGTCAGCCTGCTTATCAGCATTTCCGCGTCGGAGCCCTCGATTTTTTCAAGCAGCTTCTGAAGCTCCTTCGGGTGTACCTCGTCGCCGTTTAACCTTATCGAATAACCGAAATTGTTTATGAAGGTGGCAAGTGCCCTTATTTTTTCGGGGTCGGGCTTGTCGTGCGTCCTGTATACAAACGGGAGCGTCTGCCAGAAATAATCCTCGGCGACGGTCTCGTTTGCAATGAGCATGAAATCCTCGATTATTTTGGTTGCGGTATTGCGCTCATACGCCTTTATCTCAAGCGGTCTTCCGTTTCCGTCGAGGGTTATTTTGCTCTCGGGAAAATCAAAATCAATTGAGCCGCGTTTATGCCGCTTGCTCCTGAGTATTGCCGCCAGTTCCTCCATCAATTCAAACATGGGAACAAAATCCCTGTACCCGGAGGCGGTTTCCCCGTCCTTATCCTCAAGAATCTTCTGCACCGCCGTGTAGGACATACGCCTGTCAACATTTATCACGGTTTCGCATATCTCATGCCCCGTGACGTTTCCCTTTTCGTCTATATCCATAATACAGCTCAAAGCAAGCCTGTCAACTCCCTGATTGAGCGAGCATATTCCGTTGCTGAGCTTGTGCGGAAGCATCGGAATCACTCTGTCAACAAGATATACGCTGGTTCCCCGATTAAGCGCTTCCCTGTCAAGGGGCGAATTTTCCTTCACATACTCCGAAACGTCGGCGATGTGAACACCGAGACGGTATCCGCCGTTTTCCCTTGTGACGGTAATCGCGTCGTCCAGATCCTTCGCGTCCTCCCCGTCTATCGTAACCGTCTGCCAGCCGCGGCAGTCTTTCCGTCCGGCAATATCGTCCTCGCTTACCGTATCCGGTATTGCGCGCACATAATCCATGACCTCCTCAGGAAATTCCGTCGGTATGCCGTAGGCATAAACAATCGACATTATATCCGTTCCCGGGTCGTTCTTATGTCCGATTATTGATATGATTTCGCCCTCGGGATTATGCCTGTCGTCGCCGAAATCGTTGATATGCGCCAGAACCTTATGTCCGTCAACCGCACCGCCGTCCTTACCGCCCGGTATGAATATATCCTTGGCAAAGCGTCTGTCGTCGGGCACAACAAAGCCGTAATCGCCGGATTTCTCGTAGGTACCCACAATATCAAGGGTTCCCCGCTCGATTACCTTAAGTATTTTGCCCTCGCGGCTTCTCCCGTCCCTGCGCTCGGACGTAACGATAAGCTGAACCGTATCGTTGTTCAGCGCGCCGCCTGTATCCTTGCCGGCGATGTAAATATCGTCCTCCTCGCCCTCAACGGTAACAAAGCCGAAGCCCTTCTGAGTGCTCATGAATTTTCCGACAATGGCGGTGTTCTCCGCCCTGCCGTATTTGCCCCTTTTGGATAAACCTATTCTGCCCTCGGCAACAAGCGCGTCAAGAACCTCCTGAAGCTGCGGCCTGTCCTCCTTGGATATATCCAGAAGAATCGCTATTTCCTTTGCTTTCATCGGAACATAATGCTTATCGTGTATGAGGTCGTTTATAACCTTTTTTCTTTTTAAAAATAAATCCTTGTCCATATATCTCCCATATTTTTAATGCTTTTTTCCGTGAAGAAAAAACAACCTCCCAGCGGAAAGCTGAGAGGTCAGTTACTTGCATACCGATAAGGTCTAGTTAAACCACTTTAAATCCAGAACCAACGCCGCCACAAAAAATACGACAGCAAGAATCTTTGTGATTTTGACCAGTGCGCCCTCCATGGAACGCCCCTTATTCTTACCCCAATATGATTCCGCACCGCCTGCGATACTTCCCAGGCCTGCCGACTTACCCTCCTGCATCAGAATAACAAAAGTAAGCACGACACAATCTATCAGAAATAAAACCGTAATTATTGTCTTAACAATCTGCACTTTAAATATCTCCTTATCAGAAAAAAGTCCTTGCGCAAGTCAAAAACACTCACGCAAAGGACATTTTATCATAAGTACCAAATAATTTCAATAGCAAATTTAATTTATTTGACTATAAGAGATTTTCCGGTCATCTCAGCGGGCTGTTCAAGTCCCATGCACTCGATAAGAGTGGGTACAATGTCGGCAAGACATCCGCCCTCTCTCAGCTTGTAGGACGGGTCTGCGTTTACGAGAATGAAAGGAACAGGATTGGTGGTGTGTGCCGTAAAAGGCGCTCCCGTTTCATAATCTGTAAGCATTTCCGCGTTGCCGTGGTCCGCGCATATAAAGAGCGTTCCGTCAACCTCTTTTATAAGCCCGACTATCTCGCCCAGGCATTTGTCGATAACCTCGATTGCCTCGACTGCGGCTTCCAGAACTCCGGTGTGTCCCACCATATCGGGATTTGCGAAGTTGCAGATAATCACGTCGTACAAAGCCTCCCCGTTTTCGTCCTTGGCGGTGATTGCCTCGCTTAACTTATCGCATACGGTGTACGCGCTCATTCTCGGCTTCTTATCGTAGGTCGGAACATATTTGGGAGAATTGACAAGAATTCTATCCTCATTTTCGTTGGGCTTTTCTACGCCGCCATTGAAAAAGAAGGTGACATGGGCGTATTTCTCGGTCTCCGCGATTCTCGCCTGCTTCATTCCGTTATTTGCAAGCCATTCTCCGAAGGTATTCGTAACCTCGACCTTCTTAAACGCAATCTCCTTATTGGGAATAAGCGGGTCATAATCTGAAAAGCATACAAAAACAATGTCCTTGCGCGCTCCCCTGTCAAATTTATCGAAATCGTCATCGCAGAAGCAATGTGTAATCTCTCTCGCGCGGTCGGGACGGAAGTTAAAGAACACAACCGAATCCCCGTCCTTAATCACGGCAACGGGCGCGCCGTTTTCTTTTACGACAAAGGGAACCACAAACTCGTCGTTTACTCCCGCATCGTAGGATGCCTGAATTCCTTCTACTGCTCCCGCAGCTTCGTTGCCCTCGCCCTTTGTAAGCGCGGCATACGCTTTTTCCACGCGGTCGTAATTGTTGTCACGGTCCATAGCGTAATAGCGTCCCGAAACGGAGGCGATTTTGCCGACGCCGATTTTCTTCATCTCCTCCTCAAGCTCAGCCGCAAAGCCCTTTGCCGACTGGGGAGGTGTATCGCGTCCGTCAAGGAAGCAGTGAACGTATACCTTGTCAAGTCCCTGACGCTTAGCCATCTCAAGAAGCCCGTAAAGATGGGTGTTGTGGCTGTGCACGCCGCCGTCGGAAAGAAGTCCGAAGGCATGAAGCGCCGAGTCCTTCTCTTTACAGTTGGCGCAGGCTTTAAGAAGCACCTCGTTCTCGAAGAAATCACCGTCCTGAATCTCCTTTGTAATTCTTGTAAGCTCCTGATATACGATTCTTCCGGCTCCCATATTGAGATGTCCGACCTCGGAATTGCCCATCTGTCCGTCGGGAAGTCCGACTGCCATTCCGCTGGCGTTGCCCTTTACAAAGGGATACTCCTTCATAAGCCTGTCCATAACAGGCGTTTTGGCAAGCGCTACCGCATTGCCCTCCGTTTTGTCATTAAGTCCGTATCCGTCAAGGATAAGGAGCACCGTAGGTTTCCTGCTCATTATAATATCTCCTGTTCTTAATGAATTATTAATTTATGATGTTAGCACATACTAACCTATAAGTCAATGTATATTCGCCTCTTGGTCCTCTCAAATATCAAGCACAAGCTCTACCGGACAGTGGTCTGAGCCCATCACGCTGTGGTGAATGTCCGCGCTTACAAGCGCATCCTTAAGCTCCTCGGACGCGAGAAAATAGTCTATACGCCAGCCAGTGTTCTTCTCCCTTGCCTTGAACATATACGACCACCAGCTGTATCTTTCCGTCGCGTCGGGATAAAAATATCTGAAAGTATCGATGAAGCCCACCTGCAGAAGCTCGCTCATCTTCCCTCTTTCCTCGTCGGTAAAGCCGGCGTTGTGATGGTTGGTTTTCGGATTTTTAAGGTCAATTTCCTGATGCGCCACATTCATGTCACCCGTGACCGCGACGGGCTTTTTTGCCTTAAGCGACATCAGATATTCCCTGAAAGCATCCTCCCACTCCATGCGGTATTCAAGCCTTGTAAGCTCCCGCTGTGAATTTGGCGTATACACCGTAACCATGTAAAATTTCTCAAATTCGAGCGTGATTACCCTGCCCTCATGGTCATGCTCTTCGATTCCGATTCCGAGACTTACTTTAAGCGGCTCCTCCTTGCAAAAAATTGCCGTTCCCGAATAGCCCTTTTTCTCGGCATAGTTCCAGTATGCGTGATAGCCGGGTTTATTCCAGTCAAGCTGCCCCTCGCTCAGCTTAATTTCCTGTAAACAGAAAATATCAGCGTCCGCTTCATCGAAAAAATCCATGAAGCCCTTGTCAAGACAGGCTCTAAGCCCGTTCACATTCCACGATATAAGTTTACGGTTCATTTGTATTCTCCTGACCTTGCCGTCTTAAACAAAATCGGCAAAAATATAGTTGCTCACGTCGATTCCCGCCTGACTCAGCCTCACGTTCTCCCCGTCGTCAATAATATGCCCCGACGCCGCGTATTTATTAATAACATCACCGTAGACATTGTCAAGCTGTCTGCCGAAGCACCGTCTGAAATCGCTGCGTTTAACGCCGCACAGCATCCTCAGACCCAGAAACATGAATTCCGCCATCGAATCCGAAGCGGTAAGGTTTTCCGGCTCCCCGAAGGCGTTTTCGGGGTTGTCGATATACGCCTTAATGTCCTTTGCGGCGGCATATCTTTTTTCGTTCATAAAGGACGACGCCCCGGCTCCGAAGCCTATGTAATCGCCCCTTTTCCAATATATGATATTGTGCCTGCACTCAAAACCCGCCCTCGCGTAATTGGAAATCTCATAATGCCCGTAGCCTGCCGCCTCAAGACGCTCGCCCGTCAGATAATACATTGCGCGCTCGCTTTCCTCGTCGGGCAGTTGAAGCAGCGCCGCATCCTGCGCCGCCATATCTCCGAACGGCGTTCCCTCCTCGATAATGAGGCTGTACGCCGATATATGCTCAGGTCTCAGAGCCGCCGCCATCCGCAGCGTCTTCAGCCAGCTTTCTTTCGTCTGACCGGGAAGCGCCGACATCAAATCAATATTTATATTGTCAAAACCGCATTTGCGGGCAGTCTCGTAGGATTTCAAAAAATCCCCGAAGGTGTGAATCCTTCCGAGTCTGCGAAGCTCGTTATCGTCCGCCGACTGAAGCCCGAAGCTTAGTCTGTTCACGCCGTTTCGCCTGTATATGCCAAGCTTCACGGCATCAACCGTACCGGGATTGCATTCAACGGTTATCTCGCAGTCATTTGACAAAACGAAACCGGCACGGACGGCGTCAAGCGCCTTCATAAGCAGTCCCGCGTCAAGTATGGAAGGGGTTCCGCCTCCGAAAAACACCGAAACAACCCTGTATCCCTCCGCGATTTCCGCCGCCTTACATTCTATCTGTCTGCACAGCGTGTCAATGTACGCGCGTTTTGTTTCCCCGTCCGCAGGAAAGGAATAAAAATCGCAGTAGGCGCATTTTGACACGCAGAAGGGTATATGAATATATATTCCCAAATCCTTAATCATTTTAACGGCTTCTTCACAAAATTAATCACACGGCGTGCTCGATCCTTTCTCACCATACGCCTGAGTATCCTGAATACCTTTTTTTCGCCCTCAAACGCAAGTATGCGGAGTATTTTTTCAAGGTCGCGCTCGGTTTCGGCGTTTATGAACATCTTTCCTTTTTTGCGCAGATAATAATTCAAAGAGGACTCGTCCGCATAGTTTTCACCGTAATAAATTTTGCTCGCGGCAATTCGGTCGCAAACCATCTCGACAAAATATCTTGTCGGCATTTTAACCGCCTCGATGCGCTTTGTCCTGGGATTGTAATCGTTCCAGTATTCGTAATGGTGCCTGTTGCGTCCCTTATGGTGCATCCACGCGTTTGAATGTCCGATGGTTTCGCGCTCCATTTCGTTTGGGCTTCTGTCACCCTGAAAATATCTCACTCCGGGCAAAAACTCCGTCGGCATATATTTGGACAGGTCATGAAAAAGCCCCTGAAAACCGATTCCCGCGCGAAAGCAGTTCTTCATAACCTCATGCCTGTGTCTCGTTATCGTTTTGAAATGATTAACGGCATTTTTTAAATAACTCATATATCCTCCTAACATTCCCGTTCAATATTATTCGTCGTCCAGCTTAAGCACGCTCATAAATGCCTTCTGCGGAATTTCCACATTGCCGATCTGCCTCATGCGCTTCTTGCCTTCCTTCTGTTTCTCCAGAAGCTTCTTTTTGCGCGAAATATCTCCGCCGTAGCACTTGGCAAGCACGTCCTTTCTGAGCGCCTTGACCGTTTCCCTCGCTATAATTTTACTTCCGATTGCCGCCTGAATGGGGATTTCAAAAAGCTGTCTGGGAATTTCCTCCTTCAGCTTCTCGCACATTTTCCGTCCGCGCTCGTAAGCGCTTCCCTCAAACACAATGAACGAGAGCGCGTCCACCTCCTCATGGTGAACAAGAATATCCAGCTTGCAAAGCTTCGACTGCTTATAGCCCTTCATCTGGTAATCAAAGGACGCGTAGCCGCGAGAGCGCGATTTAAGCGCGTCAAAGAAATCGTATATTATCTCATTGAGAGGCAGGACATATTTAATTAACGCCCTCGTCCCCTCAATGTACTCCATTCCGATATACTCGCCGCGCCGCTCCTGACAAAGCTTCATAATGGCTCCGACATACTCGGAGGTCACCATTATCTCGGCGTCCACCACAGGCTCCTCCATATATTCTATCTCGGACAAATCCGGAAGGTTTGACGGATTGGTGAGGTCTATAACCGAGCCGTCGGTCTTATGAACCTTGTACACAACGCTCGGAGCCGTCGTTACAAGGTCAAGATTGTATTCTCTCTCAAGCCTTTCCTGAATAATCTCGAGATGAAGCAGCCCGAGAAATCCGCATCTGTATCCGAAGCCCAGCGCAACCGAGGTTTCCGGCTCATAGAAAAGCGAAGCGTCGTTTAACTGGAGCTTCTCGAGAGCGTCCTTCAAATCCTCATAGTGAGCGCCGTCCGCCGGATAAAGCCCGCAGTATACCATGGGATTGACCTTCTTATATCCCGGAAGCGGCGTGGCGCACGGATTAAGCGCGTCGGTAATCGTATCGCCGACTCTTGTATCTTTGACGTTTTTAATGCTTGCCATAATATATCCGACAAGTCCCGCCGAAAGCTCATCGCAGGGAATGAACTGCCCCGCTCCGAAATATCCCACTTCGACTACGTCCGCCTCCGCGCCCGTCGCCATCATGCGGATTTTCGTGCCTTTTTTCACCCTGCCCTCCTTAACGCGGCAGAAAACTATAACGCCCTTGTATGAATCGTAAACCGAATCAAAAATAAGCGCCGCCAAAGGCGCGTCCGGATTCCCCTCCGGCGCAGGCAGCTTATGCACGATTGCCTCAAGCACATCCTCGATATTGATTCCGTTTTTGGCGGAAATAAGCGGCGCGTCCTGCGCCTCTATACCTATTATATCCTCAATTTCGTCCTTAACCCGCTCGGGCTCGGCGCTCGGCAGATCAATTTTGTTTATTACCGGAAAGACCTCCAGATCATGGTCTATTGCCATATACACATTGGCAAGCGTCTGCGCCTCGATTCCCTGCGCGGCGTCCACCACCAGAACTGCGCCCTCGCAGGCAGCAAGGCTTCTTGAAACCTCATAATTGAAATCAACATGTCCGGGTGTATCAATCAGATTGAAAATATATTCCTCCCCGTCCTGTGCCTTATACACGATACGGACGGTCTGAGCCTTAATCGTTATTCCGCGCTCCCTCTCAAGCTCCATATTGTCGAGAACCTGCGCCTGCATCTCCCTGCTGGTAAGAAGCCCCGTTTTCTCTATTATCCTGTCAGCCAGTGTGGATTTACCGTGGTCGATATGCGCGATTATGCAGAAATTGCGGATTTTGCTCTGTTCTATATTTGACATAAAACCTTTAACCTTTTCCCTTGAATATTTATAGCCCAAGTCTACCATAATCCTTACTGTTTTTCAAGTTAAGAAACCGCCGTCAGGTTCATAAAAATAGATAAGAAGCATTGAAAGAACCTTCCGATTATGCTATAATATTAACAAAGTTACCATTTTCATGTACGGGTTTAAAAATAATTTCCCGGGTTCTTACTTTTGCGGCATACAACGGATAGGAAGGCGGTGCTTATTATGACTTACGAGGAAATTGTAGAAAAGGTAAAAGAGTTATACGTTGACGCGGACACCAGCAATATCAAAGAGCATGTGGCTGTGGAAATCGACATCAGGGGCGAAGGCGAGGGCGCTTTCTATATTGAGGTCGGTGAAGGCCGTCTACATATCGCTCCGTATGAATACTACGACAGGGATGTTATCCTGACAATATCGGCGGACGTGCTTTTCGATATTATCACAGGCAAAAAAGACATCGAGGTTCTGTATCAGGAGGGCAAAATTCACGCAAGAGGCGGTCTTGACAAGGCATTTATGCTGCAGGAAATAATGCTCAGAGGATGATAATTTCAGTAAATTTGCTCTTTCCCACAGGAAATAAAATAAGGCTGCACTCAGGTGCAGCCTTAAATATTTGGGTTCTGTCAGCGTATTTCTCCCGCCTTGTAGCCCTCGTTTTCAATTGCTGCCCTGAGCGCGTCATCGTCAATTTCGCTTTCAAGAACAACCTCCACAGAGTTATTTTTGTGGTCGGGTGACGCCGAAGCCACCTGCGGCAGCTCCTCCAAAGCCTTCTTCACTCTCATTTCACAGTGCTCACACATCATTCCCGTAACGGTAATTGTTTTTTTCATAGAATCCTCCTTTTCCGATTCGTTATTTTGTGATATATTCCTGCCGTGCAGCCTGACAAAATTAAGCCGCAGGGCGTTTGTAACGACGCAGAAGCTTGAAAGGCTCATTGCCGCCGCGCCGAACATAGGATTCAGCTTCCATCCGAACAGCGGATAAAACACTCCCGCCGCAACCGGTATTCCGATAATATTGTATATGAATGCCCAGAAAAGATTTTCGTGGATATTTCTTAAAACCTTGCGTCCCAGATGAATAGCCGCCGGAACATCGCTTAAGCTGCTTTTCATCAGAACCACGTCCGCGGCGTCGAGCGCGACGTCCGCTCCCGCGCCTATTGCAATTCCCACGTCCGCTCTTGTCAGCGCGGGCGCGTCGTTTATACCGTCGCCCACCATTGCGACCTTTCCCTTTGCAAGAAGACCTCTTACTACCTCCTCCTTACCGTCAGGAAGCACGCCCGCAATAACCTCGTCAACTCCCGACTGCGCTCCGATGGCGTTCGCCGTTTTTTCGTTGTCTCCGGTAAGCATCACAACGCGAAGTCCCATTGCCTTCATACGTTTTATCGCATCCGGGCTGTCTTCTTTTATTACGTCCGACACCGCGATGATGCCGTATAATTTGCCGTCCTTTGCAAAATACAGCGGCGTTTTGCCATCTTCCGCCAGGCTCTCAGCTTTGGTCCGCAGCTCCGGCTCTATTTCGGCAAAGCCGCTTATAAAAGCATAATTTCCGCCCTGCGAGGAAACGCCGTCTATCACTGCGCTCACTCCGCTGCCGCTCTCCGCCTTAAAAGTCTCGCTTTCCGAAAGCTCCACCGAATTGTCCTCGCAGTATCCGACAACCGCTCCCGCAAGAGGATGCTCACTTTTGACCTCAAGGGCATACGCTAGCCGAAGAAGCTCGCTCTCCGTGATTTCGTCTGCCGTGATAATATCCGTCACTCTCGGCTCGCCCTTTGTTATCGTTCCCGTTTTATCAAGCGCCACAATCTGCGTTCTTCCCGCCGCCTCAAGAGCCGCCGCCGTTTTAAAAAGAATACCGCCCTTAGCTCCGACACCGCTTCCGACCATAATTGCGACAGGTGTTGCAAGCCCGAGCGCGCAGGGACAGCTTATTACAAGGACGGCAATACCGCGTCCGAGCGCCGTTCCTATTCCGCCTCCCGCAATCAGCCAGACCGCAACGGTGACTGCGGCAATTCCGATTACGACCGGAACAAAAATACCCGAAACCTTGTCTGCCGCCTTGGCTATCGGAGCCTTTGTAGCCGCAGCGTCGCTGACCATCTGTATAATCTGCGACAGCGTGGTGTCCTCACCCACTCTCGTCGCCTCACACTTAAGAAAGCCCGAGCGGTTTATCGTTGCGGCGGACACCGAAGCGCCCTCCTGCTTGTCAACCGGAATGCTCTCTCCCGTAAGCGCCGACTCGTCCACGGCACCGAAGCCCTCAAGCACAACGCCGTCCACCGGAATACTTTCCCCCGGTCTTACCACGAAAATATCGCCCTTTTTTACCTCTTCAACCGGCACGCTCACCTCTGCGCCGTCCCTCACTACTGTCGCGAGCTTAGGCGCAAGCCTCATAAGGCTTTTCAAGGCGTCCGTGGTCTTTCCCTTGGAGCGCGCCTCAAGCATTTTGCCGACGGTTATAAGCGCGAGTATCATTGCCGCCGACTCAAAATAAAACTCATGCATATACATATGCTCCGCGGCAAAATTTCCCATGTCCGCCGCATACGCCATCGCAAAAAGCGCGTAGGTGCTGTATCCGAATGCCGCGCCCGCGCCGAGCGCCACAAGCGTATCCATATTCGGTGAGCGTCTTATCAGAGCGGTAAAGCCGTTTACAAAAAATTTTTTATTGATGACCATGACAATAACGGTAAAAAGCAGCTCAATAAGCCCTATGACAAGATGGCTTTTCGCTATAAAATCCGGCACGGGCCAGCCCCACATAACATGCCCCATCGAAACATACATAAGCGGAATCAGAAAAACCACCGACGCGATAAGTCTTCTTCTGAGAACCGGAGTTTCCCTGTCCTCAAGCCCGTCAGCCGCTTCTTTCGACGAAGCCGTCTTGTTTTTATCCTCGGCGCCCTTAAGGCTCGCGCCGTAGCCCGCCTTTTGCACCGCCGCTATAACCGCATCGCTGTCCGCGCTTCCCTCAACCGCCATGGAATTGGTAAGCAGACTTACGCTCACGCTTTCAACGCCGGAAACGGCGGACACAGCCTTCTCGACATGCGCGCTGCACGCTGCGCAGCTCATTCCGGTGACCGAATAATGCTCCATAACAAACCTCCTGATTTCCCGCGAGGCGCTGACTTTCCTTTGCGCCGAACGGGACTTTTCGCTATCTCATCAGCTTTTGCAGGGCGGCAACAAGCTCGTCAATAACCTCGTCTTTTCCCGCCCTTATATCGTCGGCAACACAGGTTCTTATATGATTTCCCAGAAGCTCCTTTCCGAAGCTGTTGAGAGCGGCGTTTACCGCCGACACCTGCATTAGTATATCCACGCAGTACGCGTCGTTATCCAGCATATTTTTAATGCCCCTGACCTGACCTTCTATGCGGTTAAGTCTGTTGGAAAGACTTTTGTATTCCTTATCCGTGCGCTCCTTTGTCTTCGCGGACGCATGGCAGCAGGTTTTTTCATCGCTCTTTACACTTTTTGATGACATAAAAATATACCTCCCCAGGGTATTTTCTCTGTCTAAAGAATATACCCCCCGGAGGTATTTGTCAAGTCCCTGACTAATTAAATTCTCTTAAAACATTTCGTCTTGTAAAAAACCGCCATTCCGATACGCAAGTTTTCTTGCCTCCGTCGGCGTCATTGTATGAAATCGTTTAAAATCGCGGAGAAGATGAGCCTGGTCCGTATATCCGAATCGGTACACCAAATCCTGTATATCAGGATTCGGAGTGTAAAGCAGCTCATTCCAAAGATACTGATAACGAATCAGTTCCGAAATTTTTTTGGGCGAAATTCCGATATATTCGCCGAAAATCCGTTCAAGCCGGCGTTCGTTTGCACAGGTTTCGTCCGAAAGCTCCTTCATCCTTAAGACCCCGCGCCGTGTCAGAATACAGCCCATTGCCTGCGACAAAAGAGCGTTCTCCCGCACGGAATTCATATGCTCGAGAAGATATTTTTCGGCAAGCGCAATACGGCTGAAAATATCCGTGCTTTCGTAAAGACAGGGCTCAAGATATTTTTTCAGCCCTGAAAAATGCGCGCCCGCGTCAACTCTCGCGTTGCGCACGCCACGCATCGAATCCTCCGAAAAAAGCACCGCCGTCCACGCATAAAAGCGTATTCCGAATGTCGATACGGTTCCCCTTACAGTATCGCCGCCATTCGCGGTAAAGCTTCTGTCGTCAATACCGCAGAAGCAGGAGTCGGCACTTCCGTTTGTATGATTTATGTCAAAAATAACGTCCATACACGTATCGGGCGTGACAAGGCCTTCCGAACCGGAATCCTCACAGTCTTCGCTTCGGTACGGTATTACGCTTCCCCAAAAGCAGCGCACATACGGACGCAGCGCCTCACACGGCGCAATCTCCGTATATTCCCTGCTTTTTGTGAATGGCATTGCAGTTATCGGATTGTAAATTTTATAAAAATCCATACGCTATATGAACAAAACCGCCGCAGCCCAAATAACCGCGGCGGTTTACTTACGATTAAATTAAATCCTTAAAGTTACTGATTCTCCTGTACCTCAATCCTGCGAATCCGTTTGGTTCTGATTTCCTCGCAGATATCGTTTATGAACTGCGAAAGAGGCTTGGGTCCCTCATCGCCCAGGAAACGGCTTCTTACCGCAACCTGTCCGCTCTCCTGCTCCTTCTCGCCGACAACAAGGATATAAGGTACTCTGGCAAGCCTTGCCTCCCTTATCTTGTAGCCGATTTTCTCGGAGCGCTGGTCGGTTTCGGCGTAAACGCCGTTTGCGCGAAGCTCCTCCTTGACCTTTTCGGCATATTCGCTGTACTTGTCGGAAATCGGAAGCACGCGCGCCTGCTCGGGACAGAGCCATGTGGGGAACTGTCCGGCATATTTTTCAATAAGCCACGCAAGAGTTCTCTCATAACAGCCCATGCTGGTGCGGTGGATGATATACGGGCGTTTTTTGTCGCCGTTCTCGTCAATGTAATACATATCAAACTGCTCGGAAAGAAGCGCGTCCCACTGAATCGTTATCATGGTGTCCTCTTTGCCGTACACGTTTTTCGCGTTTATATCAACCTTCGGTCCGTAAAAAGCAGCTTCTCCGACGTCCTCGGTAAACGGAATTTCAAGCTCCGTGAGAATATTCCGTATATCCTGTTCGGTCTGCTCCCATACCTCGGGCTCGCCGATGTATTTCTCTTTATTGTCGGGGTCCCATTTGGAAAGATGGTAGGTCACGTCCTCCTCAAGACCCAGCGTCTGCAGACAGTACTGCGCAAGCGCGATACAGTCCTTGAACTCCTTGACCATCTGGTCGGGACGGACAATCAGATGTCCCTCGGAAATCGTGAACTGGCGCACACGGGTAAGTCCGTGCATTTCGCCGGAGTCCTCGTTACGGAAAAGAGTTGAGGTCTCGCCGTAGCGTAACGGCAAATCGCGGTAGCTTTTCTGGCTCGCCTTGTACACATAATACTGGAAGGGACAGGTCATAGGACGGAGTGCGAAAACCTCCTTGTCCTTATCCTCGTCGCCGAGTACGAACATTCCCTCCTTGTAGTGGTCCCAATGCCCCGATATTTTGTAAAGGTCGCTCTTTGCCATAAGAGGAGTTTTGGTCCTGATATATCCGCGGCGTTCCTCCTCGTCCTCAATCCAGCGCTGCATGGTTCTGATTATGCGCTCGCCCTTCGGCATCAGAAGCGGAAGTCCCTGACCGATTACGTCAACGGTCGTAAAAAGCTCCATCTCGCGTCCCAGCTTGTTGTGGTCACGCTTCTTGATGTCCTCAAGATGCTCAAGATACGCGTTCAAATCCTCTTTCTTGGTAAAGGCAGTGCCGTAAACTCTGGTGAGCATTTTATTTTTCTCGCTGCCTCTCCAGTAAGCGCCCGACGACGAAGTAAGCTTTATTGCCTTAATCTGCTTCGCGTCCATGAGGTGCGGTCCCGCGCAGAGGTCAACAAAAGCGTCGTCACCCTCTCCCTGCCTGTAAAACGAGATAACCGCGTCCTCCGGCAAATCGTTGATAAGCTCTACCTTATAGGGTTCGCCTCTCTTCTCCATAAAGCTTATTGCCTCAGCTCTCGGAAGCTCAAACTTCTCAAGCTTGCGCCCCTCTTTGATGATTTTTTTCATCTCGGCTTCAAGAGCGTCAAGAGCCGCCCTGTCAAATGACTGGCAGTCAAAATCGTAATAAAAACCTTCTTCAATTGAGGGACCTATCGTCAGCTTTGCGTCGGGATAAAGATGCTTTACCGCCTCAGCGAGTACATGGGACGCAGTATGTCTGTACGCCCTTCTTCCTGCGTCGTCGTTAAAGGTCAGAATATTAAGGGCGCAGTCCTTATCGACAACCGTCCTCAAATCAACCACCTTGCCGTCAAGCTCTCCCGCGCAGGCATTCCGCGCAAGTCCATCGCTGATATCAAGCGCTATCTCATATACGGATCTGGCGCCGTCATATTCCTTCGCCGAACCGTCTTTTAACGTGATTTTCATTCTGTAACGCCCCTTCTTTTATTCCTCTTCGTCACCGAAATCGTAGGAATAGCATTTATTGTACTTCTTGATTGTGTTTTTCGCAGTAGTTGTTTTTCCGATGAAAAATCCGATTATGATTCCCACAACCGTACATACAGCCGCAGCGATAAGCAACTCTTTATTGGTCTTTGTGGTCTCCTCATCGAGCATTTTGATTACATCCTCCGTCTTGTCCTTGAATCTCATAATATTTACCTCCGTTTTAATTAAATTTATTATAACCGCCGCCTGCGCATGTATATACGCGGTTTTGCGGTAAAATACTCTACCGATTCATTTCCGCCGTAAAAATTTCTTCTACAGGAAATGTGATTTTGACCAGCCCTATCTCAACAAATTCGCCGCTGATTTTCTTAAATTCACGCAGCACCAAATCACTTGCCCTAAAAAAAGCCTCATTTTCATCGTCACCGGTAAGCGCTATAGTACAATGCGGCACCCATCTATCCGGGCAATACCATTCCCAGCCATTTGTATCTAATTCCTTCAGATTATCATGCAGCTCTCTTTGAAACTGATACATACCGCTATTCATTACAGGCGATACAAAAATTGTCTTTGTATCGTTAAACATTCCCACAGAACCAATATAGGCAGGCATTATTTTATGATTTGCCGCAAAAGCTTTTAATTTTTCAATGCAGAGCGCCTCATCCACATCATTGAAGCAGGCTAAAGTGAGATGCGGTCTTGTTTTCCACTCTAAAAACTTTGTGCTGATTTTTTCATCGGCAATTTTTTGAGCCATATTATAAAGATTTTTTTCGGTTTCTTTATCATAGTATAACTCTATCGCGTACTGCATAATAACCTCCCCTCAAAATTCCGAAGCGGCAGAACTAAAAAAGCCCCTTGCTCTCGGCAAGGGGCGATAAATTCGCGGTTCCACCCTAATTGCAATCCGGAATACCGGAAAGCATCTCATATGATTATAACGGAATCACCGTGCCTGATTGGGGCCGCTCGGAGTTAGTCTTCACACAATGTCCGGGAAATCTCGCACCAACCGATTCCTCTCTGAGCCTTATCATCATGCTACTCGTCTCGTCAACGCATTGTCAGTTATTTTTACTGTTCTGTTAGTTTACATATACCACAAATCCGGGCGCATTTCAAGCATTTTGTAAAAAAAGATTGTGTTTCCGTTTTGTGGGCAAAATTCTCAAAGTCCCAGAACGCCTAGACAGGCTTCATTATCTGCACGGCTTCCGGCTTACACCTGCGGAACCGTACACGGCGTCTCAAACTCGCCGACATGGTGATTTCTCTAACCTTGTGATACACGCGTCACCTCATTTGCCACGGCTGTCTCGAAGCCCAAAAGCCGTCCATCTGCTCGCAGACTTTAACCTTTAAGCAGGCTGGTTGCCGCACGATACGGGGCGTGCTGGACTATAAGGGTGGGTGATGCCGTGGAATGTGTCCGTCCCATGTAGTTGTGAAGGTACTGTAGACTTGGGGCGGGGGTATTATAGTATGTGGGGAGGGGTAATGCAAATGTGGGATTGTTTTTAATCTTAATAACTATATTTGTTTATCATTGTCTACTAATTTACTAAAAATGAATTAACTATCAAAGCACCTCCAGTTGTTGGATTAAGCCATGAGTCATATTTATAATAATGATATATTTTTATATATTTTGAATTAGAAGTGTATATTTCAAATTTAGTTGATTCACTACAATAATTTATATCAAACATTTGCGAATTGTTGTCGGTTTCAATAACTATTTGGCACTCTTTTTTTGGATTCATCAACTCTAATGGTGTAATTTTTTTTAAATAAAGAGTAGTTCCCGTTTAATAAAAGTACACTAGAGGAATTTTTAGAAAAGACAATAGAAGAAGTAAATAAAAACTTTAAATGCAGACTAAGGTGGTAGCTAAATGTCCACCACCTTAATTTACTATGCCTAATACCACAAAATATATACTTATATATTATCGGCTCGTATTCTCAGAAGACCATGCATCATTAGACCACGATTCATGAGGCCAATCTCCACTCCAATCATGTGACCAATCCCCTCTCCAAGCTTCCAAACTCTCATTTTCATTAACACATTGGGTACTCCAATCATTAATAATATTTAATCCATTCATCTCAATCCCTCACTTTCTTTTTTTACAATATCTCTGATATGTGGATATAATATTTTAAAAGTTTCGCAAAAAGCATTTTTACCATTAGAAATCACATGCCTTGTACACCCACCTCCACAAATATCTCTTATATCACACATATTGCATGTATTAATCATGCTAGTTTGCGCATTATATATTATAGTTTTAAGAACTGGAGTCATTTTTATATCTTCAAAATCATTGTAACTTATATTACCCAAAGGAGAATCGTTCAAATCATATGAATCACAAAAATGTATATCTCCCATTGGAGTAATTGTAAAAAAATTACCACAATTTCTTCTATAGTCAAATGTACAACCCTCAATATTCATCTTCAAACACAATTTCATCACAAATTCAAACTCCCTTATATGTAATCTAAAATCACCATAAAAATATCTATCAAACAGTCTAAGCAAAAAACTGGTTAATGCATTATTACTTATAATCTCTTTTTCATTTGGATCAAAACAATAACAAAAACCTACACTATGGATTTCATTTTCAACTAAAAAATCATAATATTCGTCCGCACAATCCTTATGCTTTTCAGTTACCACACTTAAAATTCCAAAATTACAATTTAGCTCACGCAAAAGCCTTATGTTATTTAATACAATTTTATCTGATAATGTCTTGTTTTTATGAAAATTAATTCGGCTAGGTCCATCAACAGAGATTCCAATGGAAAAATTATTTTTTTCTAAAAACTCAGCCCAATCTCTATTTATCAAAGAAGCATTTGTCTGAATATCATTAATAAATTTAAATCCATTATTTTTCTTAGCAAACTCTTTTTCATATTCTACCGCCAATCTAAAGTTATCTATTCCCCATAATAAAGGTTCTCCACCATGAAATATTACAGTCAAGTGGCGTAAGCCATGTTCTATATTATATTTGCTCGCCCTATCAATAACCTGCTTAAAAGTATCAATACTCATACTTGACATAACACGTTCTTTATTCTGAAAATATCTGCAAAATGAACATTCAAAATTACAAAAATCGACCACTTTAATTATTACAGAGACAAAATCTCTATTTTGAGAACAGTTTTTCAAATTGCTATCTCCTTATCTTATGTTCTATTTTTATAATCGAACTACCGTTTATTTAATTTACTTTTATTATATTCTATAATATAATCTTTATCTTTCAATATGTCAATA
>JAAVHB010000108.1 GCA_014799955.1 Butyrivibrio sp.
ATTTTTAGAAATTTTCAGGGTTGTTTTACTGTTTGATTGTCAAGGTTCTTCTCTGTCTCCCTTCGTTTCCTCGAGCGACAGCTTATTAAATATAACACACACAAAATCATTTGTCAACAAGCTTTTTACATTTTTTTAGCATTTTTTACAAATCCCGCAAAAAGCACTTTGTTCAAATTTGTAATGCTCTGACTTCGTGTGTAACGCAGAAGGAGGGATTTGAACCCTCGCGCCGCTATTAACGACCTGCACCCTTTCCAGGGGTGTCCCTTCAGCCTCTTGGGTACTTCTGCAAAAGCACTCTGCCTGAATAAATTCAAGTATAATCTTTTATGAACGCGAACGAACCCGAGAAAATGCTCAAGCCGTATCGCATTATTAAAACCACTTCAAATATCAAGTGGTTTTAATTAGCGGAGAGGATGGGATTCGAACCCATGCGCCCGTGAAGACAAACGGTTTTCAAGACCGCCCCGTTATGACCGCTTCGGTACCTCTCCATTATTATAGCCGCCTGTTTTGGCGACATTTGTTATTCTAGCAAAAGAAAAATAATATGTCAACACAATTTTATCAGTTTGTCGAATTTTTTTGAAGAAAATTCGCAACCGTCAAAAGGTCCTCTTTCGTAGTTACTTTTATATTAGTATATGAAGCTTCGCAAAGATGAACCTTCCGCTCTCCGTATCTTTCCATGACCGAGGCATCGTCCGTAACCGCGGTTCTGTCCGCATCACGCATCATGGAGTCATAAGCCGCCTTAAGTTCCGACGCGTCAAACACCTGCGGCGTCTGTACTATCCATACCCTGCCGCGGTCCGGCGTGTCGGCGACAAAGCCTTCAGAATCGGATACCTTGACGGTGTCCTTTGATAAAACCGCCGCAACGGACGCGTCATGGCATCTGACGTCATCATATAACTTTTGCAGAATTCCGGGATTTATGCAAGGTCTTGCCCCGTCGTGAACAAAAACATATCCGTCCCCGTTCAACGCCTTAAGTCCGCTGTAAACCGATGCATACCTCTCCGCGCCTCCTGCCACGATATGCTTTACCTTTGTAAAACCGTACCGCTCCGCAATTTCAACGCGGCAATAATCCGTATCTTCGTTTCGCGTCACAAGGATAATCCCGTCAATAAAGCCGCAGTCCTGAAAAGCCTTCAGGGAATAATACAAAAGAGGATAGCCGTTGACCTCGGCATACTGCTTAGGCATATCAAGCCCCATTCTTTTACCGTTTCCTCCGGCAAGAACAATGGCATAATTAAGCTTCATTTTACCGTTCTCCCAAACGCAGATTGGGAACCGCGTTCAAATCCCAGCCCGCAAAATTCCCCGCAAGATATTCATAGTAAGCCGCCGCGCCTATCATGGCGGCATTATCCGTGCAAAAAACCGGCGACGGATGAAAAAATTCAATTCCGCTGTCGGCGCACGCCTCAGCCATCGCGCTTCGCAGCGCCGAATTTGATGCAACGCCTCCGGCTATGGCAAACTTGCCGAATTTGTATTCCCGCACCGCCTCCGCAGCGTGCGTCACAAGCACGTCAACAACGGCGTTCTGAAAAGAAGCCGCCAAATCCGCCCTGTTAATCTCGATATTTTTCATTTCACAGTGATTTATATAATTCAGTACGGCTGACTTCAGACCGCTGAAGCTGAAATCATACCGAGCGCCGTCTATCTTGGCACGGGGGAGCTCTACCGCGTGAGGATTTCCCTCCTTTGCCAGCCTGTCAATCTTCGGACCTCCGGGATAGCCCAGACCAATCGCTCGCGCGACCTTGTCAAACGCCTCACCCGCCGCGTCATCCCGCGTGCGCCCGAGAATCTCATAGCTGCCGTAATCCTTTACATTGACAAGGTGCGTGTGGCCGCCTGACACGACAAGGCATCCGAACGGAGGCTCAAGGCCCTGATTTTCTATAAAGTTCGCACATATATGCCCCTCTATATGATGCACGCCGATTAAGGGCTTATGAGCGGCAAATGCAAGTGCCTTTGCGTGAGCCACTCCAACCAGAAGCGCGCCGACCAGACCGGGTCCGTAGGTTACCGCAACCGCGTCTATATCATTAAGCTCAATATTCGCTTCTGCAAGAGCCTGCTCAACCACCTGGTTAATTTGCTCCATATGCTTTCTTGAAGCAAGCTCCGGCACAACTCCGCCGTAAAGCGTGTGCAAATCTATCTGCGACGAAATAATATTGGACAAAACAGTGCGGCCGTTTCGCACAACCGCGGCGGCCGTTTCGTCACACGAGCTTTCTATGGCAAGTATCGTTACATCTTCCATTTATCAATTCATTTCGACTCCGTCTGAAATCTCCCAGTACAGAATCTTCCAGCGGGAATCCGCATCCTTTCTCAAGGTATATTTTTGATATGTAATAACCAGATTTTTGCCTTTACGCACATAAAATTTTACCGTGACCATGGCATAACGGTCTCCCTGAAAAGTAACCGTATTAATCGTACTTCTTTTCTGGACTTCATAATCGTTGATATATCTGCCCTCTTTTCTGTAGGCTTCTATTTCGCTGTTTAGATTGAGAAGATATGTTTCATAATCGTTTCCCGGTTTTGAAAGAAACTCCTCGTCATACAGCTCCCTTATATGCTGCGCAAGTCCCACTATCTGGTCCTTTGTCAGTTCTTCTTTGTACCAGAGCTTATTTATTTCGGCAAAATACTTCATAACCTCGTAATAATCCGAGGGATAATTCAAATCCATATCACGGTTCAGCAATTCCGAAACAACCGAGCCGTCAGCCATTTTGTCGGTATTATCCACCGTTCTGTGGGACAGATACATATAATATGAAATCGCCAATACCGCCAATACCGTAAATATAAGCGGAGTTCTGAATTTGCCAAACCCTTTTGCTTTCATTCTCCTGTTCCTTTCATTGATGCTGCGTTGTTTTTCAACGCATCAAGGTATACCCGATTCT
This sequence comes from Butyrivibrio sp., assembly GCA_014799955.1. Lineage (GTDB taxonomy): Bacteria > Bacillota > Clostridia > Lachnospirales > Lachnospiraceae > Eshraghiella. Next base: position 2,958 of record JAAVHB010000108.1, read on the forward strand.
AATCCGTAAAGTCTATGGTTTTAACCCAGCCGTCTCTCGGCATTTTTGTCCGGGGAAAAACCGCCCTCGCCCTGTCAAGATATTCGTCGGGCTTTACCATGGAGGGGCTGTAATGTGTAAGCCACAGCTCCTGCGCGTCCGCATCCCTCGCCAAAGCCGCCGCCTCATATACGGTCATGTGTTTATATTCCCTTGCCTTACCTTCCTTGCCGTCCTCGCCGTACATACCCTCGCAGATAAACAAATCCGAACCCGCGGCATTTTCGGCAATCACCGGAACCGGACGCGAGTCCGTGCAGTAAGTGACCTTGATTCCCTTACGGGGCGGTCCAAGAACCATTTCGGGAGTGTACACATTGCCCCCGTCGGATACCGTTTCGCCCTTCTGAAGCCTGTTCCAGAACGGAAGCGGGATTCCGAGCCTTTTTGCCTCTTCTGCGTCAAATCTTCCCTGACGGCGTATTGATATGCTGTATCCGTAGCAGGTCACCTTGTGCTGCACCTTGAAGGCGTCGATAACGTATCCGTTCACCTCCACCGTTTCACGGCTCTCGGTCAGTTCCCGGAATTTTATTTTAAACGGAAGGTCCGGCGCAATAACGCGCAGCGAATTTACAACGCTCTCTACCCCCCTGGGTCCGATTATCAGCAAATCCTCGGTGCGCTCAGCGTTTCCCATTGTAAGAAGAAATCCCGGCAGTCCAGCTATATGGTCCGCATGAAAATGCGTAAAGCAGATAATATCCACGGGCTTAAAGCTCCAGCCCGCCTTTTTCATGGCTACCTGCGTGCCCTCACCGCAGTCGATAAGCAGCGAGCTTCCGTTGTATCTTGTTATCAGTGATGTGGTCCACCTGCCGGGAAGCGGCATCATACCTCCGGTCCCAAGCAAACATAAATCAAGCATTCTGTCCTCTTTCAGACGAGCTCAGTTCTCTCCTCAATCTCGACAGGAATCCTGAAGTTTTCCACTATCCTGTCGTAGCACTGCTCACACAAGTCAAAGGTGTGCTGCTCGCCGTCCTTATTTGAAAAGTACCCCCAGTCCGCGCGAAAGCTCAGCGCCCCTGAGGTAATTATATTGCCCGAATGGGCGATTCTGCGTCCGCAGCCGTTGCACAGCACAGCCTTAAGCTGTCCGTTGTTATCATACTGTTTCATATACATTCCTCTTTTCGTTGAAGTCCCTACTTAATTATAAATTTCTCCGAACGTATATGATAGTGGATTTTACTGTAATTTTTTTGCCATTAAAAGGGCATCCTCAGACGGTTTTTGATAAAAATTTTTTCTGAGTCCGATTTTTTCAAATCCGTTCCGCTCATAAAGCCTTTGCGCTCCGACATTGCTCTGCCTTACCTCAAGATAAAGCGTGCCGACACCGCGCCGCGCAAGAAGCAGAAAAACCTGTTTCATCATCTCATTGGCTATCCCCAACCGCCTGTAGTCCGGCTCCACCGCTATATTCGTTATATCGGCACCGTCCAGCGAAACTATACAGCCTATATATCCGACTATACGGCCGTCATGCTCCGCCACTATAAATATGTAATCGTCATTGTCTACCGTATCTCTGAACGCTTTCTCGCTCCACGGCTGAGAAAAAACCCTTTTTTCAAGCTCCGCCGCAGGAGCCGTGTCCCGATTCTCCATAAGTCTGATTGTAACGGTAAAATCCTGCCTACTCATGCGCAAGCCTTTCCGCGCGCTCACGCTCCGCCTGCGATACCCTGAGATAATCCGGCAGATGTTCCGCCGCCGTTACGGTTTTACCCGACGCAAAATATTCCGCGCCCAGCAACGCCACGCTTGATGCCCTCTGCCTGTTTATTCCCGCGGGAGCAAATTCATGCAAAAAACCCGCTTTTTTGTCTATAAACTCTCTGAAAACAGGAATCCCGTCCCCGATAAAAACGGTGCGCCTGCGGATTCCTTCAAGCTTCTCAATAAGCTCCTCTATAGCCATTGCGGATGAGGGCATATGAACCGAAAGCTTTCCCTCATCAAAAGAATAAATTCCCGTGTACACCTGAGAGCGCCTCGCGTCCATAATCGGACATATCAGCATATCGGTGCCGTACATATTATACGCCATCGCGTCAAGCGTAGGCACATGAATAAGCGGTATTTTAAGCGCCTGCCCAAGTCCTTTAGCGGTAGCCGAGCCGATACGCAGCCCCGTAAAGGAACCCGGCCCTCCCGAAACCGCTATCGCGTCAAAGCTCTCCGGCTCCGCCTCCGCCATTTTGCACACCTCGTCTATCATAGGCAGCAAGGTCTGCGAATGTGTTTTTTTATGATTCACGGTATACTCCGCGGTTATAATATCGTCCGTCAGTATCGCCACAGACGCCACTAACGACGACGCCTCTATAGCCAAAATTCTCATTTCACTCAAGCTCCAAACCCCGTATGCTTATCCGCCTGTAGTCAAATCCCTTGGAATTGTCCTTTGCGATATTTACATAAATTGTATTTTCCGGCAGCAGCTCCTCTATCAGACTGCCCCACTCGACAAGGCATACGCCGTCGCCGTAGAAATATTCCTCATATCCCAAATCGTCCATATCCCATGGTTCATCAATACGGTACACGTCAAAATGATACAGCATAAGCCTGCCGCCGCCGTACTCCTGTATAAGCGTGAAGGTCGGACTGCATACCGGCTCGTCGATTCCGAGTCCATCCGCGATTCCCTGTGCGAAAACCGTCTTTCCGGCTCCCAAATCCCCGACAAGGCAGATAACCGCTCCCGGCTCAAGATCCTGTGCCACCCGCCGTCCCGCGGCGTGTGTTTCCTCAGGCGAAAAAGTATCTATTTCCATTTACTCTGTCTTCTTTCTTACATGGCATCTCTCACCCATATGCTCACGCATTATATCCACAAGGGCATCGTAATTTTTGATGCAACGAACCGGCCATATAAAAGCGTTCACGGCGTTTGCGTACAGGACAATCTGACTGCCGTACCTTACCGCCTTCCACATATCCTCCCATGCCGCCTCGGCGTTTGCCTCACCCTGAGAAATTTTTATGCCTTCGCTGTCAACGGTATAATGCAGGGTATTTTTGAAGGCGTCGGTTCTTTTAATCTGCTTGCGCGCTTTAAAATAAAGCATCACGGGATTTATAACCGTATACAGAGCCGCCAGAAGTATCATAAGCGCCGAATAGGCGTACTCCACATCGCCCCATGTGTATACGGTAACTCCTATTACCACAAAGCTGAATATAACCCAGATTATGCCTGTGACCTTTCTGTATATATTGTTCAAAAGAAATTTGTACATATCCTTAACTTCTATATCTACGTCAAAACTTACTTCCATAATGCTCTCCTTAGTGCGTCCCTTGGCATATCAAAAGCGGACAAATTATTACTTTTAAATTATAATCTATAATCCGCAACTAATCAAGGCATAAAAAATTTTTGAGATAAAACGGATTTTACTATCCTTTTCAAAAAAAATATGGTAGAATATTAAAAATTAACGAGGTTTTTCACGAACCTTAATTTTTTTCGGAGGAAGCATATGGATAACAATAACCAGAATAACGACTACGGCAGTTACAGCGGCAAGAGCTATGACGCTCCCGATATTTCCGATAGGGGCGAAAACCAAAATAACGGCAGATACAATAACGGCTACGACAGCAATCCAAACGGCGGCTATAACAGCGGCCACGATAACGGTCAGAACGGCGGCTATAACAACGGCTACGATAACGGTCAGAACGGCGGCTATAGCAACGGCTACGGCACCAGCCAGAACGGCGGCTATGACAACGGCTACGGAAATAACCAGAACGGCGGCTATGACAACGGCTACGGAAATAACCAGAACGGCAGCTATGACAACGACTACGGAAATAACCAGAACAGCGGCTATAATGACGGCTATAACAATTATACATATAACAATAATGGGTACAACAACGGTTATAATATGAACGGCAGCTATAACAACGGCTACAACAGTCAGCCGCAGGGCAACAAGGGAATGGCTATTGCCTCCCTCGTTATGGGCATCCTCGCTCTCCCGTTAGGCTACTGTACCGGATTTATGGGAATAATTCTCGGGCTTGCCGCGATTCTGCTCGGCGCCTTCAGCAAGGGCAAAGCGGCGCGCCGTCCCGGACTGTCAATCGGCGGAATCATTACCGGAGCTATCGGTCTTGTTATAGGTATAATTATGCTCTCGCTCGCAATCTACCTCATGACCAATCCCGATTTCATGGAACAGTACAAGGACCTTTTGGAGTTTTATAGCAAATAAACCGTAACCGGGCATCTGTCAGAAGTTATGTACAATTATAAAATGAAGGCGGCATCAGTCGATGCCGCCTTTTTTGCGTTCGCAAACCGTTACTCCCTCTATAAAATCCGAATCACTGCCGAATATTCTGCACTTAAAAAACGCCGTCAGCCATCCGTGTCCTCAAATCAACCGACCGTCGCAAAACCGTTGAAACAGCCCATCATTTTTCATATAATAACCTCATCAGGGAGGTAAATTATGCAAGTTGAAATCGAAAATTGAAGTATCGGAATTTTCGCCCTGATTTTTGTCATAATATGGATTGTACAGTTCATAATAGGCAAACACAATGTAAGCAGAATGAACAGGGGCTTATTTAAGATTAAAAAGACTGAACAAAAAACGGCGGCCCTTGGGCGGCTTCTAAGCCGGGCGGGACGCCGTTTTATAATATTTTATTTTACAAACGCATTGTATATAGCCCTGAACGCCGTTTCGAATTCCTCTTCAAGCACGCCTATGATGATATTCAGCTCGCTGGAGCCCTGGTCAATCATCTTTACGTTCACATTGGAATTGTACAGCGCCTCGAAAATCTTCAGTGCGGTACCCTTTACGGACTTCATTCCGCGGCCCACAACAGCGATAAGCGCAAGTCCCGCCTCTATTTCAACGGAATCGGGCGACACATTCCTGTGTATTCCCGCCAGAACCTCCTGCTCCTTTTCTACAAATTCGTCCTGATGAACGATTATCGTCATAGTATCGATACCCGACGGCATATGCTCAAACGAAAGTCCCTGCTTCTCAAACTGCTCAAGAACCTTGCGTCCGAAACCGATTTCAGAGTTCATCATATCCTTCTCGATATTTACCGCCGAAAAGCCCTTCTTGCCCGCGATTCCGGTAATTATATGCTCAGGCTTCTTGGAGGTGCTCTCCACTATCATGGTACCGGGGTCGTCAGGTGCGTTGGTGTTTTTGATGTTGATGGGAATTCCCTCCCTGCGCACGGGGAAAATAGCGTCCTCGTGAAGAACTGTCGCTCCCATATAAGAAAGCTCGCGAAGCTCCTTATATGTAATCGTATTGATTGCGGCGGGATTCTCTATAATTCTGGGGTCGGCAATCATAAAGCCCGACACGTCCGTCCAGTTTTCGTACAAGTCAGCCTTTACAGCTGCGGCGACAATCGAGCCCGTTATGTCGGAGCCTCCCCTTGAAAACGTCTTTATCGTATCGTTGGGAGTTGAGCCGTAAAAGCCCGGAATAACCGCCTTTTCAACATTGACAAGCCTGTCTCTGAGCGAAGCGTTTGTCATTTCCAGATTAAAGGTTCCGTCCTCATTGAAAAAAACAACGTCGGCGGCGTCGATAAACTCGTAGCCGATATATTTGGCGAGAATAATTCCGTTTAAGAACTCTCCCCTTGAAGCCGCGTAGTCTCGGCCTGCGCGCCCCTTAAAGCCCGCCTCTATAGCCTCGTATTCGTTTTCCAACGACATATCCAGACCAAGCTCGCTTATAATACCGTCGTATCTGTCCCTAATTTCTTTAAACTTTGATTTAAAATCACGTCCGCTGATAGCCGCCTTATAGCAGGCATACAGCATATCCGTAACCTTTACATCCTCGGGAAATCTCTTGCCGGGAGCCGAAGGCACCACAAATTTTCTCGCGGGGTCGGCAAAAATAATGTCCGCCACCTTGCGGAACTGCTCCGCGCTGGCAAGCGAGCTTCCTCCGAATTTTGTAACTTTAACCATTTCCTCATTCCTCCGAAATTATCCGGTAAATACCGTCAAATATAGTTTTATTACTTATAAAACAATTTGTCAATAAGCTCATGACCGTTTGCAATATAATTTCCGGATTTTTCGGCTTCCTTCTCGTTATATAACGACTGTCTATCATCCGTATCGGCGCTGTCGTACAAAAGGTACGGAACAGGCTTTGCCACATGGGTTCTGAGCCTTATCGGAGTCGGATGGTCGGGAGTTACCACGAGACGGAACGGCTCGCCGCTCGCCTCCAGCCCGTCAACCACGGTTTTAACCACATATTTGTCCAGATTCTCGACAGCCTTAAGCTTTCGCTCTATGCTTCCCTGATGCCCCATCTCGTCCGGCGCCTCGACATGGATATACGCAAAATCGTATCCGTCCTTAACAAGCGCGTCAACCGCCGCCTGCGCCTTGCCTGCGTAATTGGTATTAAGCGTTCCGTTTGCGCCCTCGACCTCTATATTGGTCATGCCGGCTCCGACGGCAATTCCCTTTAACAAATCCACCGCAGAAATCATAACGCCGCGCTTTCCTGTTTTTGCCTCAAAGGAATCCAGCGCAGGTTTGCTTCCCGCTCCCCAGAACCAGCAGGAATTGGCGGGGTTAAGTCCCTTCGCCTTGCGCTCAAGATTAATCGGATGGTTTTTCAGTATCTCATAGCTTCGCTCCATCATGTCCCTAAGCAGTTCGTCAGACGGGAGATACTGACCTATGGTCTGTCCGAGAACATCGTGGGGAGGAGTAAGCGGCGTAATCTCTCCGCCCTTCCATATCATACAATGCCTGTAGCTTGTTCCGAGATAAAATTTATATATGTCATTTTCAAGCGCTTTCCGAAGCGCTTCAAGCAAAATCGCGCAGTCCGAGGTGGAAATCTCACCCGAACTGTGGTCAATTATCGTCTGCTCGCCATAGGCTTTGTCCTCGTCCTCGGTAAGCGTGACCAAATTGCACCGGAACGCGATATCGTCTTCCTTCATCGGAACTCCTATGCTAAGCGCCTCCAAAGGTGAGCGTCCCGAATAATATTTGCGGGGGTCGTAGCCAAGCACCGAAAGGTTGGCGGTGTCGCTGCCCGGAGCCATTCCCTCCGGCACCGTATTCACCATGCCTATTTCGGCTTTACGCGCCAAAGCGTCCATATTCGGAGTGTCGGCGTACTCAAGTATTGTTTTGCCGCCAAGACTTTCTATCGGCTCGTCTGCCATTCCGTCGCCGAGTATAATTACATATTTCATCGCGCGCCTCCGGTTATTTCTCATAACGAAGCATTGAAATAACTCCGTCAATACCGCTTACTGCGGTTTCGTATTCTCTCTCGGTAATAGTGCCGGTAACAAATCCGAGCTCGCCGTCAACACCGTCCAGACGCACCGCCTCGCCGCCTCCGAACGCCGTTTCAAGCCGTTTTTCGATTCCCTCGGAATTCTTTACTCTGACAAAAAATCTTGTCTCAACATCCTTTACGTCAACAAGGCACATTTTATCCGTGCTCCAGATTGTCATAATGTTGGTTCCCATATGCTTTACCGCGTCAACAACGTCGGACACTACCGCGCTCGCCGTAGGAAGCTTTCCCGCGCCCGCGCCGTAAAACATAACGTCGCCGAGCACATTTCCTTTTACGAAAATCGCGTTCATAACCCCGTTCACGCCGGCAAGGGGGTGCTCTGCGCTTATCATCTTCGGAGCAACCATTGCGCAGAAGCCGTTTTCGGATTTTCTGCTGGAACCGATAAGCTTAATGGCAGCACCCAGCTTATCTGCGTATTTGAAATCCATATCCGTTATTTTGGTGATTCCCTCAGTATATATATCCTCGTAATCCACCTGATGCCCGCAGGCAAGAGAGGATAAAATTGCTATTTTGCGGCATGCGTCATAGCCCTCAACGTCGGCTTCGGGATTGCGCTCCGCATAGCCTAACTCCTGAGCTTTTTTAAGCACCGTATCAAAATCAAGACCGTCTCTGGACATACTGGTCAGAATAAAATTGGTGGTTCCGTTGAGGATTCCCGAAATTTCGATAATCTCGTCCGCCGTAAGAGACTGGTTCAGAGGGCGTATAATGGGAATACCTCCGCCCACGCTCGCCTCAAAAAGAAAATTCACGTTATTTTCCCTGGCGATTTCAATAAGTTCGGCTCCATGCTTGGCAACAAGCTCCTTGTTGGATGTACATACGCTCTTTCCCTTGAGCAGCGCGCTTTTAACAAAGCTGTATGCCGGATTCACACCGCCCATAACCTCAACGACAATTTTTACTTCATCATCGTTAAGAATAATGTCGTAGTCGTGCACAAGAATCTTCTCCACCGTGTCTCCCGGAAAATCGCGCAAATCCAGAACATACTTGAGATTAATCTCCTGTCCCGCCCTGTTGTTGATTGATTCCCGGTTCGTTCTAAGAACCTCCGCAACGCCCGAACCTACGGTTCCGTAGCCTAATACCGCAATATTTATCATCTTTCTTTCTCCTGTTTGAATATAGTCTTATCCCTTTGACGGTTTCTTATTTTCCTCCGCAAGACGCTCGACTGCCTTAATTTCCTTTTCGGACAAAAGCTCCATGGGATTTATTATAATGACAAGCTTATCGTTCACCTTGACAATGCTGTCAAAATACTCCACGCCGTCGCCCTTGGCAATAATCGGCATATCAATCACGTATTCTTCTTCGGTATTATGTATTCCTTCAACAGTGTCCACTTCGATTGCGATTTTGTTTTTTCCCATATCAACGATTATAAATTCGCTGTCCTCGGGAAATTCGGAATCCATCAATCTGAATTTCGACCTTAAATCAACCACGGGAATTATCTCTCCCCTAAGATTGATAATTCCCTTAATGCTCCTGGCGGAATTGGGAACGCGGACTATCGACTGCGTACGCTCTATCGCGTTGACATAGGAAATATCTATTCCGTATCTCTCGTCTCCAAGCCTGAAAACCACCGGTTGAAAATCTGCCATAATTTATTCCTCCTTAACATTCCCGCGAGGCATTTATGCCGAACGGGACTTTCCTTTAACATTCCCGAAAGGCTTCTTGCCGAACGGGACTTTCCGCTAACATTCCCGCGAGGCTTATTGCCGAACGGGACTTACATTCTGTGTGTCCATTTCAGGTATTCGCCCAAAAACATATCTATATTGCCGTCTAGGACGCTCTGGGCATTGCCCGATTCCGCGTTGGTTCTGTGGTCCTTCACCATCGTATACGGCTGAAGCACATAGCTTCGTATCTGGCTTCCCCATCCGATTTCCTTGACCTCTCCGCGTATCTCCGCCTCTCTGTCGGCATTTTCCTGCTGCTTCAGAAGATAGAGCTTTGCTTTAAGCATCTGCATCGCCTTATCCTTGTTCTGATGCTGGGAGCGCTCGTTCTGACACTGAACCACGGTTCCTGTAGGAATGTGCGTAATTCTTATCGCGGACGAGGTTTTGTTGATATGCTGTCCGCCCGCGCCGCTTGAACGGTATGTGTCGATTCGCAAATCGTCCTCGTTTATCTCAATGTCTATATCGTCCTCAATGTCCGGCATCACGTCGCAGGACACAAAGGATGTCTGCCTTTTGCCGTTGGCGTTAAAGGGTGAAATACGGACAAGCCTGTGCACGCCCTTTTCGGATTTGAGATACCCGTAGGCGTTTTCACCGTTTATCTGAATCGTGACGGATTTGACACCCGCCTCGTCGCCTTCAAGGAAATCCAGCGTTTCGACGCTGTAGCCCTTGCTTTCGGACCACCTCGTATACATACGCAGAAGCATCGAAGCCCAGTCGCAGCTTTCGGTTCCTCCCGCCCCGGCGTTAAGCCTCAGTATGGCGTTATTCCTGTCATACTCATCGCCGAGAAGAGTTCCGATTCTGAGTTTTTCAAAAAGCTCCTTGAAACTCTCTACCAGCTCTTCTATCTCAGGGATAAGCGAGGTATCGTTTTCCTCCTCCGCCATCTGGATAAAGGTTTCGGCGTCCTCCTTCTGTCTGCGGAGCTCCTCAAAATTTTCAAATGAATCCTTTAAGGATTTAAGCTCTTTAAGCTTGCCCTGAGACAGCTCCGGATTATCCCAGAAGCTCTGGTCCTCCATATGCATCTCTATTTCTTCAATCTGCTTAGCCTTATTTGCTAAGTCAAAGTGAATCCCTCAGTTCTTCCAATGGTCCTTCATAGCCGTTAAGCTCGTAACGGAATCTGTCTAATTCTACCATTAAATTCACCACCATTCTGAAATATTTATTATATACTATAAATTCTTGCCGCAGCAATTCTTGTATTTGAGACCGCTGCCGCAGGGACAGGGGTCGTTGCGCTGTATCTTCTTGGTTTCTCTTTTTACGGGACCCTTGGCAACGCTGTCGTCCTTATTTGTTCCCGTAACCTTAGCAACCTGCTCGCGCTCTATTTTCTGCTCTATCTTTACATGGAGAAGGAACTTAACCGTATCCTCCTCTATCGCCGCCGTCATAGCGTCGAACATGTCAAAGCCCGCCATTTTGTACTCGACAACGGGATTTCTGTTTCCGAAAGCCTGAAGACCGATACCCTGACGCAGCTGGTCCATATCGTCGATATGCGCCATCCATTTGGCATCTATAACCTTGAGAAGTATCACGCGCTCAATCTCACGCATCTGCTCCGGCTCGGGGAATTCGGCTTCCTTTGCCTCATAAAGCTTAACAGCCTGCTCCTTTAAGTCATGGATAAGCTGGTCCTTTTTCTTGTATTTGCCCGCGTCGGTAACAGGCTCCACGGGAATAATCGGAAGCAGTGAATTGTTAAGCTCGGTAAGATCCCATTCCTCCGGCGCAAGCTCGTCGCTTATGCATTTGTTGACTATGCTCTCGACTTTCTCGGAAAGCATATTCATAATTACGCCGCGCATGCTCTCGCCGTCCAGAACCCTGCGTCTTTCCTCGTAAATAATCTCGCGCTGGTCGTTGTTGACCTGGTCGTACTCAAGGAGATTTTTACGGATACCGAAGTTATTGTTCTCTATCTTTTTCTGCGCCTTCTCTATAGCGTTTGAAAGCATCTTATGCTCTATCTGCTCGTTTTCGGGAATTCTCAACGCATTGAAAATTCCCATCAGCTTTTCGGAGCCGAAAAGACGCATGATATCGTCCTCAAGCGAGATATAAAATCTCGACTCTCCCGGGTCTCCCTGACGTCCCGAACGTCCTCTGAGCTGATTGTCGATACGTCTCGACTCATGGCGCTCGGTTCCTATTATCTTAAGTCCGCCCGCCGCTCTTGCTTCCTCGTCAAGCTTAATATCGGTACCGCGGCCCGCCATATTTGTTGCAATCGTTACGGCACCGTGAATTCCCGCCTGCGCCACTATCTCCGCCTCGCGCTCATGGAACTTGGCGTTCAGCACATTATGCGCTATGCCGCGCTTTTTAAGCATTGCGCTTATCTCCTCGGACTGCTCTATGGTAATCGTGCCGACAAGACAGGGCTGCCCCTTGGCGTGCGCCTCGGTTATTTCATTTACAACCGCATTAAGCTTCTCACGGCGTGTTTTGTATACGGCGTCCTGATTGTCTATACGGATAACGGGCTTGTTTGTCGGAATCTCGATAACATCCATTCCGTAAATTTCCCTGAACTCGTTTTCCTCGGTAAGAGCCGTACCGGTCATTCCCGCTTTTTTCTCATATTTATTAAAGAAATTCTGGAAGGTAATCGTGGCAAGCGTCCTGCTCTCGCGCTTAACCTTAACATGCTCCTTCGCCTCTATTGCCTGATGCAATCCGTCTGAATATCTTCTGCCCGGCATAATACGTCCGGTAAACTCGTCTACGATAAGCACCTGGTCGTCCTTCACAACGTAATCCTGGTCCCTGAACATGAGATAATTTGCTCTGAGAGCGAGTATAACATTGTGCTGTATTTCAAGGTTGTCCGCGTCCGCGAGGTTGTCTATATGGAAAAACTGCTCGACCTTTTTAACACCCGCCTCGGTCAGGTTGACGGCCTTCTCCTTCTCGTTGACAACGAAATCTCCGGTTTCCTCGGTATCCTCCTTCATAATGGCAGCCATTTTGGTAAGCTCGGTTTCGCTTCCCTTCTCAAGCTGTCTTGCAAGCACGTCGCAAAGCTCGTAAAGCCTCGTGGACTTTCCGCTCTGTCCCGAAATTATGAGCGGCGTTCTCGCCTCGTCTATAAGAACCGAGTCAACCTCGTCCACAATTGCAAAATGAAGGCTTCTCTGAACAAGCTGCTCCTTATATATTACCATGTTGTCCCTGAGATAATCAAAGCCAAGCTCGTTGTTCGTGATATAGGTAATATCACAGTTATAAGCCTTGCGGCGTTCGTCGCCGTCCATGCTGTTGAGTACAACGCCCACTGTCAGTCCGAGAAATTCATGAACCTGACCCATCCACTCGGCGTCACGTTTTGCAAGGTAATCGTTGACGGTAACGATATGCACGCCCTTACCCTCAAGCGCGTTGAGATAAGCGGGCAGAAGACAGGTCTGAGTCTTACCCTCTCCGGTTCTCATCTCCGCTATACGTCCCTGATGCAGAATGATACCGCCCATAAGCTGTACCCTGTAATGCTCCGTATGAAGAACGCGCCTCGCCGCTTCCCTGACAAGAGCATATGCCTCGACAAGCAAATCGTCCAGCGTTTCTCCCGCCGCGAGCCTGTTTTTGAATTCCTGAGTCATAGACTTAAGCTCCGCGTCGGACTTCTCCATCATTGACGGACGCAGCGCTTCGATTTTATCTACCAACGGTATAATTCTTTTGATTTCCCGTTCGCTGTGTGTGCCGAATATTTTCTCTACTAAACTCATTACTGTTATCCCTTCCAAGGTAAAAATAAACTATTCTGAAATATTCTATCACTTAAAATAAAAAAAAGCAATATAAAGACGGCATTTTCGGAACCGCAGCCCTAAAATGCCGTCTTATGTCTATGTCCTGACGGACGTGTTATTCACCTGCCATACGCTTAATCAAGCTCGGGCTCGATAAGTCCGTATGTACCGTTTTTACGCTTGTACACAACATTAACCTCATCGGTTTCCGAATTGGAGAACACATAGAAATTATGTCCCAGAAGCTCCATCTGAATGCATGCCTCCTCCGGATCCATTGGTTTGATGCCGAACTTCTTGCTTCTTACAATCTTAATCTCAGGCTCCTCGTCATAATCGTTGTCAACATACTGCCTGCTGAAATCAGCCGCAGCCTGCTTTGACTCGACAATCTTGTTTTTATATTTCCTGAGCTGTCTTTCGATAATCTCTTCAACAAGGTCTATAGATACATACATATCATTGCTGACTTCCTCAGCCCTGATTATATTGCCTTTGACCGGAATCGTCACCTCAATTTTCTGCCTCTCCTTCTCAACGCTGAGCGTGACCATAGCCTCTGTTTCGTTGCTGAAATACTTGTCCAGCTTACCGATTTTTTCCTCAATAGCGGAGCGTAATCCTTCTGTAACCTCAATATTCTTGCCGGTAATTGTAAACCTCATAATGCCCAACTCCTTTACTACGTGATTATAATCAAAAATTATCTGTTGATTATAAATCAATTATACCATATTTCTAAATTCTATCAACATAAAATCCGAATTTTCTAACAATTTTTTTGTCAAGCATTTTTATTAAATTTTCCGTCCGAAAATACGATTTATGAGTTTTCAACAAAACATATTTTTGTCTTGAAATTTTCCGGATTTGTGGTAGCGCCGTTATGTAAACTTTGGGGATAATGTGGATAACTTCGGGTATAACTCGCAAATGCCGTAAAATAAAGGCGAAAAATTGTGGATAACTTTCGCCCGAAAAACAAAAATTTTTATCATAAAATTCAGAACCGCTGCCGTTCACCGAAATTTTCCGGAGAATTTTAGGCAAAATGCCGAAAATTTATTTTTTTATAGGTTTTTCTTGACATGATTCTGTGGTATAGTATGAGTGCTTAGCCATAGCAGTGCGAAAACGCTCAAGGAACAGACGGCTGCTTGCAGGCGGTTTGTGCGGTGAGAGTTTTCATAGGGCGCACGCCCGTCAGCGAAAAGACGCTCTGCGGCTTTGAGCGGGCACTGCGTCATATTTTCGTATTTTTTCCAAAATAATCAGGAGGTCCGGATATGAATTCCACCGTTTTAATAACAGGCTCGTCCTGCGGAATAGGCAGGGAAACCGCAAAACTTTTTGCCGCCAAGGGCTTTAACACGGTTATAAACTGCCACAGGAGCGCCGCGGCGCTTTCGGAGCTTGCAAAAGAGCTTGAGGCGTACGGAGTAAGGGTTCTGCCCATCGTGAGAGATGTGTCCGACCCTGATTCGGTTGCCGAAATGTTTGAAATAATGTCGGAAAAAAATATGCTGCCGGATGTAATAATCAACAACGCCGGAATCTCGCATATCGGTCTGCTTCAGGACATGAGCTTTGAGGAATGGAACGGCGTTATCGGCACAAACCTTTCGTCCGTTTTCAACGTATGCAAATGCGCCATTCCGCATATGCTCGCCGCGGGAGGCGGGCGCATCGTCAATATTTCCTCGATGTGGGGCAATACGGGCGCATCCTGCGAGGTCGCGTATTCCGCGTCAAAGGGCGGAGTAAACGCTTTCACAAAGGCTTTGGCAAAAGAACTGGCGCCGAGCCGCATTCAGGTGAATGCCGTGGCCTTCGGCGCCGTCGATACACGTATGAATTCTTTTTTGTCCAAGGAAGAGCTTGACGCGCTGATTGACGAAATTCCCTCCGGCAGACTTTGCACAGCCGCGGAGGCGGCTTCGATTATCTACAGGCTCGCCTTTGTGAGCGAATATGTCACGGGACAGATTTTCACTGCTGACGGAGGATTGACTTAATCCAGGTTCCCGCAAGGCTGACCCAAGGCGTACATTCCGGTACGTCCTCCCAGAAATTATTTGCGGTCACCTCGTTGGCAAGCCCCAGACCGTGTCCGCCGCTGCCGAAAATATGCAGTTCGCAGGGCACGTCGTTTTCCATCAGTGCGTTTGCGAAAAGCATTGAATTACGCGGGAAAATAAGCCCGTCCTGCCCGCCGTGCCATATGAACGCCGGAGCGGCATCCTTTGTCACCTGATTCTGAAGGCTGTACTTTTGTATCTGTTCGTCCGTCGCATAGCCGCCGAACATATACGCGTTCATCGCCACCTCGAAATTAATGTAGGTCTTGTTATTTTCCCTTACAAAAATATCCTCGCCCTTTATCGCGGGATGCCACGAGCCGAAGCCTATTTTCTCATATTCGGGATAACCCTCGATTCCTATATCCAGCTTCGTGCATGTGCTTTTAAGGTCGATTACCGGATACCCCAGAATCACTCCCGCCGGTCTTATCCTCTCCCTGTCATCCGAATATTCGGGCAGCATTTCTTCATTGTTCCAGAAAACTCCGAGAGACGCCGCAAGATGTCCGCCCGCCGAGAAGCCCGCGGCAAACACAAATTTCTCATCTACAAGCCACTCGTCGGCATGGCCCTTGATATATGCCATTGCCGCCGCTGCCTCCTTAATCGGGCGAGGCATAACCGCATTCATATCAACGGCGTATCTCAGCACAAAAGCGTGGTAGCCCATAGCCGTGAAAGCAAGCGCAATCGGCTCAGCCTCCCTGTCCGATGTGTACTGATAGCCGCCGCCGGGGCATACCAACACCGCCGCTCTTTTTTTGCCAGGAAGCAGTTCCTTGGACTGCTCGTGAATATAGGTGTCAAACCAAGAACTTTTGTCGTCCGCCAGATAAATTCTTTCACACTTCACTTGTTTTTTCTCCTTTTGCCGGAAATTTTTTAACGCCCGTAACCTTTGATATCGTCCGCGGCTTTTTGGGACAGCGCAAGCAGCGATACCAGATTCGGGAAAATCATCAGCGCGTTAGCCGCCTGCGAAAGCTCCCATACATGGGAGACCGCCAGCACAGCGCCGACATATACTGCAATAACAAAGCTTATACGATAAATATAGCAGTAAATCCTTTTTTTGACAAGAAATTCCAGCGCCTTTTCTCCGATATATTCCCAGCCCGGTATTGACGCGTACGCAAAAAGTACGATTCCCACCGTCACTATGTAGCCTCCCACGTTCCCGAGCACCGATTCAAAAGAGCGCGTCACAAGCTCGGCGCTCCCGATTCCCGCCTCCCGGTAAAGCCCCGCGGAAACGATTACAAGTCCCGTCACCGTACAGATTATGTGTGTGTCTATGAAGGTTGTGCACATCGACACGCAGCCCTGACTTACACCGGAATCGGTTCTGGCGGCGGACGCCGTGATTGCCGCTGAACCAAGCCCCGCCTCATTTGAAAAAACTCCCTTTGCAATCCCGTTTTGCAGTACGGTAAAAAAAGATACCGCCGTTCCGCCCGCCGCGGCCTTTACCCCGAACGCGCCTCTCCATATATCCCTAAAACCTGTCAGAAGCCCTCCTGCGTTGCCTGCGATTACGATAAGCCCGCCGCATATATATGCCGCCGCCATAACGGGAACAAGAACCCCGGATACCTTCGCTATGCTCTTTATTCCTCCAAGCAGCGTGGCGAACACCGCAGCCGCCATGACGATTCCCGTAACACGTGAATTTATTCCGAACGAAAGCGAAGCCGACTGCGCTATCGAATTCGCCTGAACCATATTCCCGATTCCGAAGGATGCCAAAACCGTGCACACCGCAAAGGCGCTCCCCAAAAAAAGCCCGAGCTTTTTGTTTTTCAGCCCGTATTTAAGCGTATACATGGGCCCACCCACATACTCGCCCTTGCTGTTTTTCTGTCTGTATCGCACGCCGAGCAGCCCTTCGGCAAACTGCGTCGATATACCCAAAAGTCCGCCGAGCCACATCCAAACAAGAACGCCCGGCCCGCCGATACTTATTGCGGCGGCAACCCCGACGATATTTCCGATTCCTACGCAGGCGGCAAGCGATGTCATCAGCACGCCCAAGGGAGAAACCTCTCCCGCGCCTTCTTTGCTTTCCCTGCCGCCCTTGATTATGCTTTTTAGTGTCGGAAAAAGTCTGCGAAGCGGATAAGCCCTGAACCTTACCGTCAGATACAGTCCGGTGCCGCACAGAAGTGCAAGCGTTACCGGCCCCCATAAAAACTGCGACATAAATACCCCTGATTGTGCTTTGGGATATTATATGCCGCTAATATGCCGAATATTTTTGAGTATGTCTGATTCGCTGTTTATGATTTTCTCGCTTTAATGACAAAAACCGTGGGCAGCATCAGCGCCTTTCTGCCGAAATCATTATCCGCCGACATTGCTTTTTCCCTGTCGGTTTCTTCAATAAGCTTCTCAACAATGAATCCGCTATCGGTTAAAGCGTTAATATAAGTACTCAACATACGGTTTGACATTACAATTTCTTTATCACTCATACCGGCGCGGTACGGCTCCTCATTGAAATAAGAATTACCGAAAATAAGCTTTCCGTTCTCAACCGACACACACTTATGGATAGGATGCGACCACCCGAAAACAAATAAACCGTCCTTTTTTAAATACGAATGTATAAGCT
Source organism: Butyrivibrio sp. (assembly GCA_014799955.1). Classification (GTDB taxonomy): domain Bacteria; phylum Bacillota; class Clostridia; order Lachnospirales; family Lachnospiraceae; genus Eshraghiella. The sequence continues at coordinate 20,526 of JAAVHB010000108.1, forward strand.
TGAAGGTTCTGTCCAAATCGGTTGTCCAGCCGATTCCGTAAACCGAATAGACCAGGTCAAAATAATTGTCCGGCAGTCCGCAATCATCCTCCATAGGTGCGCATACAAGCTTCGCGTCGATTCCCTGTGTTTCAAGGAAGCTTCTTGTACGCTCAATCTGATTTGCGGATATATCAAGTCCCCACAAATCGTCCGCTCCCCTGTCCGCAGCATATTTCAATGAGTGTCCGTTGCCGCAGCCGATTTCAAGAACTCTTTTACCGGACAAATCCCCAAGTAAATTCAGCTTGTCTTCCGACGGAAAAAAGCCGCCCCAGTCCGGCAAAGATGTAGCGCCCAAAAATTCGCTTCCTATTGTGCTCCAAAACTCAGTATTGGTTTTATGCGCCTCGCCAATGTCCGGCTCAGCATTATTTGCATAACCTAAAACTCTGCCGCCCACAATGTTCTTTTTAATTTTCTCCGCTTCTTTTACAAGTGTTATCATATTTTCCTCCGCTTTCCTTTTATAGTCGGCATCGGTCAGAATTTCACCCGAAAACAGTTCGTTAAGGGAGATTTTGAGAATTTTACAAATAGGCTGCATAAACGACAATTCGGGCATTCCTTTTCCGCATTCCCATTTGCTTACGGTTTTATCGCTAATACCAAGAAAATCGGCGAATTCACGCTGAGTTAAATTCTGCTGTTTCCTCATCTGAGCAATAAACTTTCCGATTTTAATCTGATTCATACCAATTCCGCCTTTCTTTGAAAAATTATATAATGAAAATTGGCAAAATCACACCCACGAATCGTAGAGTTTATATTAAAATCACAATTCTCCGCTTGCCAACAGGTTATCCTTTCCCATTCCGCATACGAAAGGATTGGAATCATAACGGTAGCAAACGTCCAAAAAATCGGTGCGCTGTTCTGAATCGTTCATGATTTTCACAAGCAATTCGTTGGGAATTGTCCTCGCATACGCACCGGGACCTGCCAGCTTGATGTTTTTTACGCCGAGGCGTTTGAGTATACTCTCCAATTCATCGGGCATAAAGGTGTATGTGATGCACCACGGCGTGCCTCCGTTTTCGTATTCGGCAATTTCATCGTCGCCGCCCATAAGTCCCTGTGCCCACAGCTTCATAACGGCATCTTTGCTGAAACTGAAGGCGTTGATTGAGTTCGCTTTATTTTCAATACACCATCTGACAAATGAATCGCCGCAATTTTCGTCCAAAATAAATTGGTTCTTTTGAATCGGGTTCGACAGATACGGGAGATAACCCAGACGGCTAGACACGCTTATCATTATGCGTTTGCGGCAGATGCGGACCAGCTCACCGATGACCCGTTCCTGATTGGGATAGGTGTATGAAACGGGAGCGTCAAAGGAAATTACCATATCAAAGGATTTATCCCCGAAGTCCTTCAAATCTTCTAATGCCCCTTTCACAAAGGTTATTTTATCAAGGACTCCTTCTTTTTCCGCCAATTCCTTCGCCTTGTCTATCATGGGCTGTGAAATGTCAAAATGCGTAACCTCACAGCCGTGTTTTGCCAAAAGAACGGAAAATCTGCCGCAGCCCGCTCCGCCGTCAAATACGGTTTTTATTCCGTCCAGATTAGATAGTAATTCCTTTTCGATATGGCTCTTTTGAATAATGTAATCAATAAAGGTTTCCTCACGGCGGCTTTCAAGCTCGCCCTTATCCGGCATATTCCATAAACGCTCCGATATTTTTCTGCTGTAATCCATAAATCATCCTCCTTTTTCAAACGCTCTGTTATTAGCTTAACAAATATCCGCAATTATATATACCTTAAGTTTTCTTATAAAAAAAAGTGAGCCGGCATAAGCCAACTCACTTTTAACATTATTTACTCATCCAATACGCGGATAATACCTTACTCCGCAAAAAGAGCAGTCGAATAATATCTGTCGCCGCTGTCGGGAAGAAGAACAACGATGTTCTTTCCCGCATTTTCCGGTCTTTTTGCAAGCTCGATTGCAGCCCACACAGCCGCACCCGAGGAAATTCCCACAAGCACGCCTTCTTTTTTGGCGATTTCTTTTCCTAAAGCAAAAGCGTCGTCGTTATCAACCGGGATTATTTCGTCGTAAATTTCCGTATTCAGCACCTCAGGAACAAAGCCCGCGCCGATTCCCTGAATCTTGTGCGCTCCGCTGTGCCCCTCTGAAAGCACGGGCGAGGCTGAAGGTTCAACCGCCACAATTTTTACGTCGGGATTCTTGGATTTTAGGTACTCGCCTACGCCGGTCACGGTTCCGCCCGTTCCGACGCCGGAGACGAATATATCCACCTTGCCGTCCGTATCCTCCCAGATTTCGGGTCCCGTGTGCTCCCTGTGCGCCTTCGGATTGGCAGGGTTTTCAAACTGTCCGGCGATTATGCTGCCGGGAGTCTGCTCCTGAAGCTCCTTCGCCTTTGCGATTGCGCCCGGCATACCCTTGCTGCCCTCGGTAAGCACGATTTGCGCGCCGTATGCCTTGATGATGTTGCGGCGCTCAACGCTCATGGTTTCGGGAAGCACTATTATAAGCTTGTAGCCCCTTGTTGCCGCTATGGCTGCAAGACCGATTCCGGTATTTCCCGACGTCGGCTCGATAATTGTACCGCCCGGCTTAAGTATTCCCTTTTCCTCGGCATCCTTTATAATCTCAAATGCAACCCTGTCCTTTACGCTTCCTGCCGGATTAAAATATTCCAGTTTTGCAAGAATTCTTGCATCCAAACCGTATGCCGCCTCAAGATTAGCAAACTCAACAAGCGGCGTATTTCCTATAAGCTCAGCCGCGCTTTTATATATTTTCGCCATATTTACCTCCTTACATTCCCGTTTTTAAAGAACCGCCTTGAACGCCTCGTCAAGGTCCTCGATAATATCGTCGATATTTTCCGTTCCGATTGAAAGCCTTATTGTATTTGGCTTGATTCCCTGGTCGGCAAGCTCAGCCTCGTTAAGCTCCGCATGCGTCGTGGTGTAAGGATGTATTACAAGCGATTTTACGTCCGCCACGTTCGCAAGCAGCGAGAAAAGCTCAAGATTGTCAATGAAGTCCTGCGCCTTCTTCTGGTCGCCCTTTATCTCAAAGGTAAAAATAGAGCCTCCGCCGTTCGGGAAATATTTTGCATAAAGCTTCTGCTGTTCGGCATCTTCGGATACCGACGGATGGTGCACCGCCTCAACCTGCGGATGATTTTTCAGATAATCAACCACCTTCAGCGCATTCTCGACATGTCTTTCAACTCTTAATGAAAGAGTTTCCAATCCCTGTAAAAATATCCATGCGTGTATCGGAGAAAGCGTCGCGCCCGTATCTCTGAGAAGAATCGCCCTGATTCTTGTCACGAACGCCGCCGCGCCGGCAGCATCAACAAAGCTTATTCCGTGATAGCTCGGATTCGGCTCTGTAAGCTGAGGGAATTTGCCCGATGCCTTCCAGTCGAATTTGCCGCCGTCTATAATAACGCCGCCTATCGTCGTTCCGTGTCCGCCGATGAATTTCGTTGCGGAATGAACAACTATGTCCGCGCCGTACTCAAGAGGTCTTACAAGGTAAGGTGTGGCAAATGTGCTGTCAACCACGAGAGGAACATTATGAGCGTGTGCGATACGCGCAATCGCCTCAATGTCCGTCACCTCCGAATTGGGATTTCCGAGCGTTTCAATGTAAACCGCCTTTGTATTTTCCTTTATAGCCTTATCAAAATTATTTACGTCAAGCGGGTCAACGAAGGTCGTTTCTATTCCGTAATCGACAAGTGTGTGCGCCAGAAGATTGTAGGTTCCGCCGTAAATGTTTTTGGCAGCCACGATATGATCCCCCGCAAGCGCAAGGTTCTGAATCGTGTATGTAACAGCTGCCGCCCCGGAGGCTACCGCCAGTGCCGCAACGCCGCCCTCGAGAGCCGCTATTCTTTTTTCAAAAACATCCTCCGTGGGATTTGTAAGTCTGCCGTAAATATTGCCCGCGTCCCTGAGTCCGAAACGGTCAGCGGCATGCTGTGAGTTTCTGAACACAAAAGAGGAGCTCTGATAAATCGGCACCGCTCTCGCGTCCGTCACCGCGTCCGGCTGCTCCTGTCCTACGTGTAACTGAAGTGTTTCAAATTTTAAATTTCTTTCCGAATATGTTTTCTTTCCCATATCTTTTCTCCTTTTCTTTAGGCTGCGCTGATTTTCAGCGCATAATGGTATACCCGAAGGCGCTTCCGATAATTCATAGTTAGTTGGTATGAATTAACATTGAAGCTATATTAGCACGCATTTCCTAGTATGTCAATAGGAATTTAGTAAATTTAATAAAATTTTTTTCCAAACTCGTACGCTTCCCACAGATGCCCGAGATTACATGGGTTTCAGATTTTTATTGAGCCGCTCCACCATCCAGGCGATTCGCTTTTCCCGTCCGGCATCTGTCTTTGCGTCAAAATACGCCCGCATGTAGGTTTTCTTTACCGACAAAGACATCGCGCTCCAATTCGTGAAGGCGGGCTCATATTTTTCCAGAATTGAGGACAGACAAGCGATTTGTTCCTCTGTGACCGCCACGAAATTCTGAGCGTCCCACTGTCCGTTTTCTTTGGCTTCCTCTATTTTCTTTCTGCCGAAATCGGTCATAAGTCCCCGCTCCTCAAGATTTTGAACCAATTTCTTATTTTTCTCCGACCACTTGCTTTTTTCCCTGCGCTGGGAAAAATATTTCTTATAAGTTTTATCGTCAATGCTCTGCATCAGTCCGTCAATCCATCCAAAACAGAGAGCCTCTTCAAGCGCCTCTCCCGCTTTTATTGTTTTCGGTCCCCCGGCTTTGCCAAATAAAAGCCAGACGCCGTCATCTGACAGGCAATGCTCATAAAGCCATTTCCTGAATTCTTCTCTGTCTGCAAATTCCATTATATCGCTCATCATGCACCTCCCGTTACCGTTACTCTTACCGCAATTTCAAGCGCTCTCACTATAAGCTCCGGCTCCATTGCCGGCGGCTTTTTATCCATACCTTCAATCTGCTTCGGAATACAGGGAACATGAATGAAGCCCGCGCGAATCGGCAGGGAATTGACGGCAATATAATGCAGCGCCCCGTAAAGGAGACGGTTGCAGACATAAGTCCCCGCAGTATTGGAGACTTCGGCAGGAATCCCGGCTTCGCTTATGGCTTTTACCATAGCTTTAATCGGAACCGTCGAAAAATACGCCGCAGGAGCGTCCGCCTCAATCGGAACGTCAACGGGTTTAAAGCCCTCGTTGTCCGCAATCCTCGCGTCCATAATGTTTATTGCAACCCGCTCTATTGTAATTGCCGCTCTGCCAGAAGCCTGACCTACGCATAAAACGGCGTCCGGCTTATGCTCTTTTATCGCATCCGTAAGAAGCATTTCCGATTTGCCGAAAACCGTCGGAAGCTTGAGCTTTACAATGCTTGCCGTTTCCTCCGGAACAAAAAGAGCGTCAAGCGCCTCCGAGGACGAATTAACAGAATCGTCGCCGAAGGCGTCAAACGCCGTAACCAGTATCTTCATTTCAAAAACCTCCTCATTCGATTACGCCGCCGCAAAGTATACAGCCGTTGTTGTAGAACACCGCCGCCTGACCCGGCGTCGCCGCTCTCTGCGGCTCGTCAAATTCTGCAAGAATTCCGTCTTTCCCGGGACGGATTATGCAGGATGATTCCTTTTGCGAATATCTGAGCTTACCCGTGACGCGAAGCTCGCCCGACAGTCCGGCAAGCGCCATATAATTCACATCCGACACATATACCCGTCTGACCATAAGCTCCTCTTTTGTGCCGAGAACCACGGTATTTTCCTTCGGGTTGATGCGCAGCACAAAACGGGGCTCTCCGAACGCGATTCCGAGACCCTTTCGCTGTCCCACCGTATAATGCGAGATTCCCTTATGCTGTCCCAGAACATTCCCGTCCGAATCTACAAAGCTGCCGGGAACACTTTTTTGTCCCGTATGCCGCTCTATAAAGGCGGCGTAATCACCGTCAGGCACAAAGCATATGTCCTGGCTGTCCTTTTTGGCTGCCACCGGAAGCCCCGCGTCAGCCGCCATACGGCGCACCCCGTCCTTATTGCAGCCCCCGAGCGGAAATAAGGTATGCGCCAGCTCCTCCTGCGTAAGAGAATAAAGAACATAGGACTGGTCCTTGCTTTTGTCGTCGGATTTCGCCACGCTGTAACGTCCGTTTTCCAGCGTTACGATACTGCCGTAATGCCCCGTGGCTATGTAGTCCGCCCCGATTTCCCTTGCTCGGTGCAAAAGAGCCTCCCATTTGATATAGCGGTTGCAGGCAATACACGGATTCGGAGTCCTGCCCGCATGATATTCTCCGACAAAATAATCTATGACCTTATCGCTGAATTCCTTACGGAAATTCATCACATAATGTGGGATTCCGATTATGCCTGCGACACGGCGCGCGTCCTCCACCGCCGAAAGCCCGCAGCAGCCCCCGTTTTCGGAGCTTTCCTCATAGCTTTCCTCCTGCCATATCTGCATGGTAACTCCGGTTACGTCATAACCCTGTTCCTTTAAAATAAGGGCTGCCACGGAGGAGTCAACTCCTCCGGACATCCCTACAACAACTCTGCCCTTATTCATCAATATTCTTCCTCCGGCGCCTCTTCCTTTTCGCCGATGTCGCTCACGGGCTTCTCAAGCCCCTCTATCTTTATTCCGTGTTTTTCGGCATAATCCCAAAGCGCCGCGTGTATTGCCTCCTCCGCAAGCAGGGAGCAATGCACCTTAACGGACGGGAGTCCGTCAAGTGCCTCCATGACCGCCTTGTTCGTGACCTGCAAAGCCTCGTTCACGGTTTTACCCTTTACAAGCTCCGTCGCCATGCTGCTTGTCGCGACGGCGGCGCCGCAGCCGAAGGTCTTGAACTTCACGTCGCGGATTACCTGATTCTCGTCAATATCCAGATACATCCTCATTATATCGCCGCATTTGGCGTTTCCGACCGTGCCTACACCCGACGCGTTATCTATCTCACCAACATTTCTGGGATTATTAAAATGGTCCATTACCTTTTCACTGTACATAATCTCAATTCCTCCATACCTTCATTAACTGTTCTTGGGAAAAAGCCGCTCGTCCACAGCGGGCTTATCGGCGATAAAATCGGCATAAAGCGGCGACATGCTTCTGAGATATTCGATAGTCTCAACCAGCTTATCCACCGTAAAATCAATGTCCTCCACTGTCGTTTTCTCCGAAAGCGTAAGCCTGAGAGAGCCGTGCGCTATCTCGTGCGGAAGCCCTATTGCCAGAAGAACATGGGAGGGGTCGAGTGAGCCCGACGTGCAGGCTGAGCCGCTTGAAGCGCAGATTCCGTTCTGGTCAAGCTTTATAAGCATGGATTCGCCCTCTATGAATCTGAAGCAGAAATTCGCGTTGTTCGGAAGACGCTTTACCGGGTCCCCGTTAAGTCTTGTGTACGGGATTTCCTTAAGCACCCTCTCAATAAGATGGTCGCGCAGCTTTGTTTCATACGCCATTCTTTCGTCCATATTCCGTATGGCAAGCGAAGCCGCCTTTCCGAAGCCGACGATTCCCGGAACATTATGCGTTCCCGCGCGTCTGCTTCTCTCCTGCGCACCTCCGTGCACAAAAGAACGGATTTTTATACCCTTGCGTATATACAGGAACCCGATTCCCTTCGGACCGTTTACCTTATGACCGCTCGCGCTCAGCATATCGATGTTCTGCGCGTCTACATTGAGCGGAATATGACCGTACGCCTGAACCGCGTCGGTATGGAAAAGAGCTCCCGCCTCGCGGGCGATTCTGCCCAACTCCTCTATCGGCTCGATTGTTCCTATTTCATTATTGGCAGCCATAATTGTAACAAGTACCGTGTCGGGACGAATCGCCGCCTTAAGCGTTTCGGGCTGTACGATACCGTTTTCGTCCACGTCAAGATATGTCACCTCAAAGCCGTGGTTCTCAAGCCACTGACAGGTGTGAAGAACGGCGTGATGCTCTATTTTGCTCGTGATTATATGCCTTCCCTTTGACGCGTACGCCTCCGCCGCCGCCTTGATTGCCCAGTTGTCGGATTCGCTTCCGCCCCCGGTAAAATATATCTCGGACTTGGCCGCGCCGATGGACTCGGCGATTATTCCTCTCGCCTCGTCAACCGCCTTTCCGGCTTCGCCCGCAAATGAATATATGCTTGAGGGATTTCCGTAATATTCGGTAAAAAACGGCGTCATCGCCTCAAGCACCTCGGGATACACCTGAGTTGTTGCCGCATTATCCAGATAAATCGTTTTCATATTACACTTCCTTCTTGTTTTTGCTTATCTTTTCCAAATAAGTATAGCATATTTTTTCCTAGTGTCAAGGTAGGAAATCCCCGAAAGATTTTTTACTGATTTCTTATATACTGTAATTTTCGGAATTATTGTTCTGCCATTCAACCAAATCGGCAAGGGTTATATTGTCCACCACGTCGGTAATCGCTTTGCCCAGCCTCGCCCAAAGCTCCGCTGTTGCGCAGTTGTCAATTTTCTGGCACGGAACGGGACACTCGTCCACACAGGGAACTGGCGCAAGAGAGCCCTCCGTCAGGCGCAGAATCATGCCGACCGTGTACTGGTCCGGTCTGCGCGTAAGGGTATATCCGCCCTGCGCGCCCCTGACGCTTCTGACAAAGCCCGCCGAATTTAGTATTGAAATAATCTGTTCAAGATATTTGTCCGATATGTCCTGTCTTTTGGCTATATCCTTAATGCTGACGGGACGGGTCGCGCTGTTAATCGCGATATCAAGCATAAGCCTTAATGCGTAGCGCCCTCTGGTTGATACCTTCATTATATATCCTCCCGAAAGCTACTTAGCCCTTCTGAAGCCTGCCACGGCAAGGGCGCCGGGTCCTATATGACAAGCGATGCTGAGCGAGAGCGGTCTCGCACCAATCGACCTTCCCGGAAAAGCCTCCCTCACCTCGTCAATCCAGCTTTGAAGCGTTTCGTCGTCAACATGGCTGTAAGAGATGCTGATTTTATACTCGCCGCTTTCGTCAAGCTCAGCGAAGCGCTTCTCCAAATCCTTTTTCATTGCGTCTATCATTACATGGCGCGCCTTCTTCATGCCGCGCTCCTTGGCATACGCGTCAAGCTTTTCACCCTGAATGGTAAGCACGGGCTTAAGATTGAGCACGGTTCCGATTGCCGCTGCGGCAGCCGTAACGCGTCCGCCTTTTTTGATGTAGGACAGCGTATCAACGGCTATGTATATGCTCGCGTCGTATGCCTCCTTCTCAAGACGTTCTTTGATTTCCTTCGCGCTCATTCCCTGCTCGGCGTAAATTACGGCGTCATATACCGACTGCTCCATGGTGATTGAAATCCTGTGATTGTCAACAACATGCACCTTGCCGTCAAACTCTTCCGCAAAAACCTTCGCGCTGTTGCAGGACTCGCTGAGTCCGCTCGACATGGGTATATATACTATCTCGTCGTATCCGTCGGCAAGAATTTTGTTCCACATATCTATAACGTCACCCGGAGAGGGCTGTGAGGTTGAAACCTCGGCTCCCTCGTCGAGGTACTGATAAAACTGTTCAAAGGTCATGTCCTTCCCGTGAAAACGAAGTTCTCCGTTTACGAAAAAGGGCATCTTCATCATAAAAATACCGCGCGCCCGGGCCTCCTCCATCGGAATTCCGCTGTTCTCATCCGTCATTATGGCGATTCTCATAATTAACCTCCTGATTTTTATGTACATTTCTGAGCTTTACATCTTGACTGTTATTTAGACAAATATTAAAATAAAAATCAAAGAAAGACAACTACAATTTCGTCTTGATTGTTTAACTAATTATACAACTGTAAGGTAAAAGTGAGAAATTATGGAAGACAAACGTATCAGGAAAACCAAAAAATATCTTAAGGATACCCTTATCAGCCTTCTCAACGAGGAATCCTTTGAGCAGATTACCGTCACGCAGCTATGTGAAAACGCCGACATAAGCAGGATTACCTTTTATTCCCATTACGCTGACAAATATGACCTGCTTGAGGACATTTTTCACGATATGATTGTGTTAGGCACCGATGGCTATCTGCAAAGAGAGGAAAGGCTCAACAAAGACGGCAATATCGTCAAGGGCTTCACCAACGTAATGGACAGCATCCTTGATTTGTTTTACACTCACTATGACTTTTTCAAGCACACGGATCCCAACCGGAACCCCTATCTCGCTTTTTCTTTTTACAACCATGTACTTGACACCGTGGCGCACCATACCAACAAGGAAAGCAGCCGCCACCAGCTCAAATACAGCACTGGACAGATTACCGGCTTCCTCTGCTACGGGCTTCTCGGCTTTATCAACGAAAGCAGGAGCGAAACCTACGATATAGAGAAGGTAAAGCAGGATTCCCACAAGCTTCTAGTTGACCTGCTGCAGAGCGGGATTCTTTTCTGAACCGCGCTTTACAATGTACGCGAAGACATATCCGGCTCCCTTAACAGCTCCAAGCACGGTCTGCGCCTGCGCCTCCTCGTCAAACGCTCCCGCCTCCACACAGAATTTGCCTCCCTGCGGATTAATACTCGTAAACAGCCCCTTTCGTCTGGCTTCCCTGTTGACAAGCTCCGCATTGTATTCAATTCCGAATGAACCTACAATCACATTATACATAACACATACCAATCCGGCGGGCAGAACGCCCGCGCATACTCCGTTAAAACAGCTACGCATATAGTATATGCGGTTATTGGAAAAACTTTCATATTTTTTTACAGATATACCTCCTCCCTCTCAAGATGCTCCCTCAGACTCAGCTTAAGTCTCATTAACGTCATTTTAACCTTGCTCTCGGTGACATTCATTTCTCTCGCTATCGTTTTTATCGATTCGTCCTCCCAGAATCTCCGTATAAAAATCGCGTTTTTTTCGTCGTTCAAACCGTCAAGAAAGGCGTCGATTGCCTGATTGATAACCCTGCTCTCCTGCTCCGCCTCAACGCTGTTTGCCGCCGTTACGCCGCTCATTATTTCCTCACAGAGCGGTTCCGTTTGCGCCTTTCTCTTGCCGGCATTGTTGTATTTTATCCGGCTGACCGCCGCATTGCGGCTGATTTTTGACAAATACGCCATCAGATGCTCCGGTCTTGTGGGCGGAATGCTGTTCCACGCCGAAAAATACGTATCGTTCACGCACTCCTCTGCGTCCTGCGCATTGCTGAGTATAAAATACGCGATTTTAAATAAATATTTTCCGTATTTGTTCTGTGTTTCCGCCACGGCGCTTTCCCTCCTGTTCCAATAAAGCTCTACTATTTCCTCATCCTCCATTTGCGGTCTCCTCCGTATTGCTGGATTCGTCCCCTCAACGGTTATAGAGAAATTTTTTCATAGAAAGTCACACTTTTGGTTAAAAAAATATGTTTTTTATTCAAAAAGGTGATATACTGTATCTGTGCGTTTTGGCAATGTTTTTTGCCGAAATAATACAAAAACAAGGACGGACTGGAATAGAATTATGAAACTTGGAAGAAATGATTTGTGCTGGTGCAAAAGCGGTCTGAAATATAAAAAATGCCACGAAGCTTTTGACGAAAAGCTCGATGCTCTCAAAGCCGCGGGATATAAGATTCCCACCCACGAAATGATTAAAACCCCCGAACAGATTCAGGGGATAAAGGAGAGCGCCAAAATAAACATAGCGCTTCTGGATTACGTCGCAGAGCATATCAAGGCGGGCGTATCCACCGAGGAAATCAACACATGGATTGAAACGGAAACCCGACGCATGGGCGGAATTCCGGCTACTTTGAATTACAACGGTTTCCCGAAGAGCGTATGCACCTCCGTGAATGACGAGGTATGCCACGGAATCCCCTCGCCCGACATAATACTGACGGACGGCGATATTGTAAACGTGGACTGCTCAACGATTTATAACGGATATTTTTCGGATTCATCAAGAATGTTCTGCATAGGTGAGATTTCACCTGAAAAGAAGCGCCTCGTCGAAGTCGCAAGGGAAAGCCTCAACGTCGGTTTAAAGGCAGTAAAGCCGTGGACATGCCTCGGCGATATGAGCGCGGCGATAAACGATTACATAAAGGAGAACGGCTACACCGTCGTCCGCGAAATCGGCGGGCACGGCTGCGGTCTTGAGTTCCACGAGGAGCCGTGGGTCGGCTACACCTTCCCCCGCGGCACCGAGGTGATTATGGCTCCCGGAATGGTTTTCACCATCGAGCCTATGATTAACATGGGAAAAGCCGATATTTTTCAGGACGAAACAAACGGCTGGACAATTTACACCGAGGACGGAAAGCCCTCGGCGCAATGGGAAATCGAGATAGCCGTCACCGAGGACGGCGCCGAAATATTATCGTACTGAGCCGTTTACAGAGCTTTTGCAGAGCGATTCTATATCCTCAAGCTCCTGTACGCTCATTCCCGTATACCCGGCAAGCTCCTGCGCGGACGGCTCGTGCCCGTTCTGTCCGCGCAGGTATTTTTTTGCCTCATTCACAAGATTAAGCTTGCCTACTACGGTGTTTTCGCTGTCTATCTCACCTTTTATATCCGAGATATACGCCCTGATTGCGTTATCCGCCGCCTCCGAAAGCTCCTCCACTACGTCGTAGCCGCAATCCGACCCCATGCCGCAAAGCTCTCCGAGCCTGACAAAAATTCCGAGATTCCCCTCCTGAATAAGATCCTCGAGTCCCGCCTTATCCGACGCGTATTCCTGTGCAAGCACGGCGACATCCTTAAGCATACTCTCCGAAAGCTTCCCTATCGCATCTTCGCTGCCGTCAAGAAGCTCGGCGCACAGCCTTTCCCGCTCTGCGTCGCTGTATTCATGTATTTTCTCAAGCTCTTCAAGATAAAGTTTAAGGGCTTTAGACTCGTTCCCAGTCTCTTTATCCGATTTCTCAGAACTTTGTCCGGGCGTTTCGGGTTCAGACTTGTTTTCACTGTCTTCAGGCTCCGCCTTATCATGCTGCGCCTTAATAAGATATTCAAATACCATATCCTTCTGTTCGTCGGTGAGGTTAATGTCCTTAAAATATCCCATAACCTCTTCACGGTCAAGCCCGTCGGGCGAGGTTCTTACGATATCCGCAACCTCTCTGAGCGTTTCGGTAAAAATATCCCGCTGCTTGCTTTCACTCATTTTATATCCTCCAGAGTCTCATTCATGCTGCCGCTTCTGTAGCCCTTAATATCCAGCGTCACATAGCTAAAGCCAAGAGCCTTAAGCGTTTTATAAACCGCCTCCCGGGTCTTTTCCTCAAGCATTACGGGAAATTCCTCCGGTAAAATCTCAATGCGCGCCGTATCTCTGCAAAGACGCACCCGAACCTGCGTGAAACCGCATTCAAGCAAAAACTTCTCCGCAAGCTCTATTTGCTTAAGCTTCTCCGCGGTGATTTCGTCACCGTAGGGGATTCTGCTTGCAAGACATGCCATGGACGGCTTTTTCCATGTGTCCAGTCCCATCTCGCGCGAAAAAACCCTTATGTCCGTCTTGGTAAGCCCCGCCTCCTTAAGCGGGCTTCTTACACCAAGCTCCTTTATCGCCCTCAGTCCCGGCCTGTAATCGCCCTCGTCGTCAAGATTGGAGCCTTCGATTACGCAAGCCGCGCCGTTTTTTGCCGCGATTTCTTTTATACCTGTAAAAAGAGCCTTTTTGCATACATAGCATCTCTCCGGCGTGTTCGCCGCAAATCCCTCTACATTAAGCATATCAAAATCAATGCAAATCTGCTTTATTCCGTATTTCAGACAAAATTCCTCCGCCTCGGAAAGCTCCTTTTCCGGCACCGCCTTCATCCTCGCCGTAACCGCAAACACTTTATCTCCCAAAATCTCATGTGCCGTTTTAAGCAAAAACGAGGAATCCGTTCCTCCCGAAAAAGCAACCGCCGCGCTGTCAAGACCGCGAAGTATGTTTTCCAGCTCCGTTTTTTTATCCGTGTTATTCATACCCGCCTCCTAAAGACTGTCTATGATTCCCTGAATACCCTGTTCCTCATAAATCTTCTTGTAATAGCTTACCTCGTCCTTTATTATGTCGTCGATTACCTGCATTCCCAGAAGCTCGACGGGCGCCTTGTCGTCGGTCATAACATGGTTTCCCGCCTCGTAATCCCTGAGTCCGGCATCGGCACGGCGCAGGCAGCTTTTAAGCTCCGCATCCTCAAGCAGCTCGATATTTGCGTCAAGATTTTCCCGAAACCCCGGATTGTCGGAGGCGAAAAGCTCCGTATTTGTGGAATACTCCACGTCAACCGTGCATACATTGTCAAACACGCTTGATATTGTGTCGGCAAGATAGTCGTTTATATCCGCTTTTTCGTGTCCCGCTCTCCCCTTCATATTCATATTGACGACCATAACGCCATCCTCGGTCAGATGCTCTTTTACAAGCGTAAAAAATTCCGCCGATGACATCTGGAACGGAATCGTTATATCCTGATATGCGTCCACCATTATAACGTCGTATTTTTTATCCA
>JAAVHB010000109.1 GCA_014799955.1 Butyrivibrio sp.
AAATTGCGCCGAAATCTTTAATTGCGGTTAATCCCGCCTCTTTTCCTTCCTCGGAAAGGTCCGTAGCCATATCAAAGCTTACCTCGTACTGACCCTCTCCGGTCACCGTTACGGCCTGCCCCTTCTCAGCGTTGGTTCCGCCGAACGCATAAATATTGAGGGAAAGCGGCATATTAAGCTCGTCCTCGGCTTTAACTGCCGTCTTTCCCACTGAAAACGCAAGTCCAAGTGCAAGAAGTCCGCTCATTGCGGCGGCACAAGCCTTGCGCAGCTTACTTGTAAATCTCATTTTATTCCTCCTAACTTTCCCGCGAGGCGCTCTGCGCCGAACGGGACTTTCCGCTAACTTTGGATTCCGTATCATCGCCGGGCTCTTCCCCGACGTCATTCCTTTGCATAACTCCGCCCTCTTTTTCAATTTCTCTGAAAAAGAGCATCGCAAAACCGCTGACCGTCAGCATCATACACGCCGGACCTATAAGCAGCCCTATTATAAACGTGATATACGTTATTCTGAAAACCATAACTTCAACCGCCAGCAGTACCGCAAGAAATAGCGTCCTTCCGAAATATCTCAGCGCTATACGCATGGAATTTTTGATTGTCTGAAACAATTTGTTTTCATACCTCGCCAACAGCGGATACGCATATATGAGCGCAATCACGAACATAAACGCGGAAAATACGCCCAACACGGCAAATCCCATATGCTGCTTTGCAAGTGTGAAATCAATATACAGTACCGCGGCAAAAAGAACGGTTATAGGACCTATTGCCATCCCCTGCTTAAAATTCTTCCTGAATGCCCTGAAGAAATCCCTTACTACATAGCCCTCATTTTCATCGAGCATTCTGAGTGTAACGGTATACGCCGAAATAGTGGAAACACCTATAGTAATAACGGGAAGAGAGCATACGAGCCATATAAAATTTAATTTGACCATATCCCAGAATCTGGTTATAAATTTATACAGCGCACCCTCGGTACTGAAAAACTTCATTGCTTACTCCTTAAAATTCCTTTTACACATAAAGGGCTGCCCATACCCGGACAGCCCATATAGGATTTCATTCAGATATTAGTTCTGAGCAGACTTAGCCTCTTTGATAATATCAGTCAAAATCGCAGCCTCATTCTCAGACCACTCAACGCACTGATTGTAGCCTTCTCCGTTATTATAGGATTTAGCTTCCTTAATCATCTCGTTGATAGCGTTCTCGAATTCCTCCTCGGTATCGGCCTCGATTGCCTTCCATGACCATGTGGTTATGGATTTGGTAACCTGCTCCCAAACTACCTTGAGGTCGGCGTCCTTTTTACCCTCAGCATAGCTGTACTTCTGAGAAATAACAAACTTGCCTCTTGCATCAAGATATTCATCCATGCTGTTGGAATTGTTATTCTCTCTCCATACAAGCTCTATGTTTCCGTCAGCCAAAGGAGCTTTCTCACTTGCCCAGCCCTTTTTGTTAAAGGTCTCGCCGCTATCGGGATTTATTGCATCCAAAGACCATATCAGGTTGTTTAACTGCTGCTGTCCGTTCTTGAAGCTATCTCCGCAGTACTTCTGATAATCGGGATTATCGGAAACAAGCTCGGTATTATTGTCAGCCGCTGCTGTCCTTCCAAGGTCGGTAAAGCAGGTCTTTCCGTTCTCGTCGTAATACCAGCAAAGACCCTGAGGTCCGTACTGCTGCTCAAGCATACCTGTAGGCGTTGCGAACCAGTTGATTACCTGCATACAAAGCTCGGGCTCCTTTGTCTTGGAACCTATGGTCCAAAGACAGCTTCCGCCGAGAGGGCTGAGACCGTATACTACAGGAGTTGCCTCCTCGGGAACTACGGTGTACATACCCTTTCCTGAGTTAAGATTTTCCAAAGTATTGAACTGCGAACTTCCCGCATAGTTGAAGATTGACCAGAATGTACGTCCTGATTTAATCTTTGCGTTTGCCTGGTCGTTCTTCTGAATATCGGAGTCGGGGTCAAGCAGTCCGGCTCTGTACAGTCTGTTGAAGTACTGAACCATCTCAAGATAAGGTCCGTAGCTTCCGTCATCGTTAATCCTCAAGGGGTCAATGAACTCGTTGGTTGTGAAATCATAGAAACCGAGTGCGAACTCGTCTATTCCGTAATAAGCGGACGCAAGTGACTTCGGATACATTACCATGTTGCCGTCCCAGTCAGGCCAGATTGAAACAGCGTATGTCTCCTTACCCTCATCGTCGGTAGGATGTTTTTCCTTCATCTGTACGAATACATCGAAAAGGTCGTCAAGGTCCTTTACCTCAGGACAGCCAAGCTCTACATAGTAATCATAGCGAAGCTCCCATGCGTACATGAACTCCTGATGCTGCTCCCTACCGCTCTCGTCCTCGGCTGCGATTCCATGTCCGATTCCGTGAATCTTACCGTCACCGGAAACTCTTCTGTTCTTCTCAAGCGCGGACTGCATATGCTCATACATATATGTTCCGTAATCCTTAAGAAGTCCCTGCTCCTCCCAGTCAAGAAGCAATCCTGATTCTACGGCAGCCTTGTAGTCCTCGCCGTCGGCGCCCCAGATAACGATATCTCCGAGGTCTCCGGCCTCCATTCTTGTTGTAAGAGTGTTTCCGCTCTCCTTAATGATGTTAAGCTCGACACCGAAGCGGTCCTTCATGATGGCAGCCAACCATCCGCCCTGCATGCCTTCAAAGTTAGCTCTCTGTGAAAATACATTAAGCGTAACCACACCTGAGCCTGAGCCGCCATTGCCGCACGCAGCAAATACAGATACTGCCATTGCCGCTACAAGTAATGCAACGATAACTCGTTTCATTATTTTCATTAATTTTCTCCTCCTTTTTATTATTTATATGAACCGCATCCGCAACGCAGATGCGGTTTACATATCGAAATTCAAATCAGCCCTTAACGGCGCCAAGCATAATTCCCTCCTCAAAGAATTTCTGCATGAAAGGATATACAATCAGTATCGGAATAATCGAAACCATTGATACCGTGTACTTGATTACGTTGGCAAAGTCCGCATTGTTCATGGCATTCCTTATAGCCTCACTTGATACGTTGCTCTGTATCAGGGTCTTCAGATCGGACGAAGCGTTAAGGTAGTTGTACAGCTTATGCTGCAGAGTCTGATACTGAGGAGCAGAGCCCATGAGCATAAGGGAATCCGTAAAGGAGTTCCAGCTTCCTACCGCGCCGAAAATCGTGATTGTCGCGAGAATCGGCTTACATAACGGCCAGATAATCTTGCGGAAGATTGTCATATATCCGGCGCCGTCTATAAATGCGCTTTCCTCTAGCTCCGCCGGTATTGACTCTATGTAAGTCTTAACAAGTATTATATTGTAGGGCGCAACCACGGCGGGAATGATATATGCCATGTAATTGTTGGTCAGTCCCAGCATCTGCATATTCATAAACCAAGGTATGATACCTGCGTTAAAATACATTGTTATTACAAGGAATCTGTACCAAAGCTTTCTGTGCCACATCTCCTGCTTGGTAACAAGATAACCGATAAGAGCCGACGCAACAACCATCAGCGCCGTAGAGAGCACCGTTTTGGTAATGGTCACCCAAAACGAACGCCCGATATCGTTCACCTGAAGAATCGCCTTGTAGGTCTGAAGCGAAAATCCCTTCGGGAAGAAGGTAACCGCTCCCTTCGTAACCTCGGCAGGCGACGATATTGAGTTTATAAATATATAATAAAACGGGAACAGACATATAATCATAAACACCGCAAACAGCGTATAGTTGATGATATTGAAAATTATGTCCCTGAAGGTAAGACGGTACATTCTTTTATGCTTCTTGTTGTACTCTTTCTCAGCCTTAAGCTCCTGCTTCATTTTTTCCGACATTTTAGCCATACCGTCACCTCCTACATTATACTCTCGCCACGTATCAGCTTGGAAATACCGTTCGCCATGAACAGCAGAATAACGCTGACAATTGACTTAGTCATACTTACAACCGTTGACAGTGAAATTGCACCGCCCTCAAGTCCCAGATTGTATACATACAAATCAAGTACTTCGATAAGAGACTTGTTATGCGCATTTGAAAATACAAGATACTGATCCATGCCGTTTGAGAGAATGTTACCTATCGACATAAGTAACAGCACCATATATGTAGGTATAAGTCCGGGAACCGTAATATGCCACATCTTCTGACCGCGCCCCGCGCCGTCAACGGTAGCCGCCTCATAAAGCTGAGGGTCGATACCCGAAATACCGGCAACATAGATAATCGCGCTCCAGCCTACCGACTTCCACATTCCCCACGCCAACATCTTGAACCATGTTCCACTGGGATTGCCGAGGAAGTCTACATTCGTACCCAAAACCGTATTGATAAAGCCGTCGCCCGAGAAAATAGCAAAAGCAAGGGCAAATACAAGAACCCAGCTTACGAAGTTGGGAATCGTGGTAATTACCTGAACGCCCTTTCTGAACCATTTTGTCTTAACTTCGTTAAGAAGGATTGCAAACGCCATAGGCACCCAGCTTGTGGCTATGCCCAAACCGCTCATTACCATGGTGTTGCGCAGAACTCTGAGCACATCCTTCCGGGTCGCGGGGTCGGACAGAAGTCTTGTAAACCATTTAAAGCCAACCCAGTTATCCATACTTAAGCCCGTTCCCGGCTTGTAATCAAAGAAAGAATATCTCCATCCCCACAAAGGCAGATATGAGAACGCGAATACAAGAACAAGGAAGGGAAGCAGAATAAGAAACAGTGTATACTTTGTAGGCATCTCACATTTCTCATCCCCGTTCAGCTTAGGCAGCGTAAATACCGCAAGCAGCGTGAAAACAAACACTGCGACGGCAAGTCCCAGATATACGTACAGCCCCGCCGGAATAAACGGAAGGAACTCAGCGTAATCTGCCGAGGTAAGCTTCTCAGAAAACATATTGCTTGCTACCATGAAAATTGCAAAGCTGCCTCCCGTAATGAGAGCGCCTGCCAGAGCAGCAATATTTCCTCTCTTCTTAAGCTTCAGATTACCGAGCGACATACATGCTCCGACAGCCATTACGATAATTCCGACCAGCATACAGATAGACGCCACCTGTACCATATAGAAAGGCGTGTATCCCGTCGCCCTGATTTTTATACCGGCATCCTGTGTAAGTCCGCTTATTGAAACCGCAGACGTGAACAAGGACATGTTTTTGTTAATCAGAGTTGTAATCCTCGCGGGATTAATAGCCGGAAGGAAAATAAATATCACAGCTGCCAACACTGCCACTCTGACAACCCAGTATAACTTGTCGGATATGGCTGTTTTGGATTCTCCTTTATTCATCCTTTACCTCCATTCATTAAATTTTTTGTTGCTAAAAATTAATAGAACCATATTATGTACTATTATAAATTATCGTTTCTTTAAGGACTACAATAAATTATTTATACAAAATACAGTAATTATTTCATTTTTACGAAACAGGCAATCCGCGTGCGGATTTCCCATGCCACAAAAAAGAGGACGAGGCATTCGCTCGTCCTCTCTGCTTCACAACAAACCTTCAACAAATCGGATTAGTTGCTCTTTTTCTTCTTGGATGTTGCCACTACTACAATTATAATTACAACAAGCACTACACCTGCAATAATTCCGATAATTGCTCCGGTAGGAAGTCCGCCCTTGGAGTCGTCCTTCTTGTCATTGCTGTCAGCCTTTGTAGCGCCGTCGTCAGCTTTGGTAGCACCGTCGTCTCCGTTTGTCTCTGCTTCATCGCCGCCGGCAGGAGCGTCATGGTCAAAACCGGAAATCGTAAAGGTTATGGTTACCTTTGTAACCTCTCCAGGCCAGTTCGCAGTGTCACAGAATACAGCCTTACAGTCAGCCATTTCAGCATCGTTATTATAGGAGTTTGCTCCGAGAATATTTACATATCCCGTATTCTTCAGGTTTTCTTCGTCAAGATATGCCTCCGGATATGTATACTTAAGCATTGCCGAATCATTAACCTGAATCGTCATATCGGTAACCTTAATCTGCTCTGCAGCAGAAGCAGGCATATTGGTTGCTACGCCGATAAGGTTGAACTTTGTTCCTTCAGTTCCCTTTCCGTCAACAAAATCAGGGTTCTCCAGAGTTACCGTATAAGTTCCGTTTCCTTTAAGAACTACGTCGGTAAAGGTTCCGTCATGAGGTACAGGAACGTCTCCGGTAACATCCGAAAGCTGGTCTGCGTACTCATAACCGGTAATCGTACCGTAATCCTCATCGGACCAAGTATTTCTGAATACCCACGAGCCATCAATCTGAATGTACATCTGGGCAATATATTCGTCTGACGAAGGGTCAAACGCTACAGCAGGTTCTTCCTCCTCGGCAGGCTCTTCCGAACCGCCGGTAGGCTCTTCCGTTGAAATGGAATTAAGCGTTACAGTGTACTCAATAGTAGTGAAAACAGGAGCTTCCTTCAAATAGCATCTGTTCTCTGCATATGTATTGAATCCACCTGCAAGACGAATACAGTCGCCCTTGAAGTTTCCTGTATCCTCATACCACCATTTTCTGCTGTCTTCCTTAGCATCCACCTCAAAATCGAGCTGGTCGGTAACATCCGTTCCGTCAATAGAAACCTTAACGTCAAAGTCAAGCTGCTTATAGTCTGCTCCAGCTATAAGACAGGGAGCTATAAAATATGTTGTAGCCGCCTCAGCGGGAAGTGTAAGAGATACTGTCTTGGTTTCTCCGACCGCAATTTTTTCATTTACAGCAACCACATCACCTTTATTATCTCCTCCTTCGCCGTAATACTGGTAAGCCCAATCCGTACTGTCCGCCGGATCTCCTCCGAAGGCAATAAACAAATCATAGCTGTCGCCTTCATCTGCTGCTGCTGTAACTGCGAAACAGCCCAGAGCCATTATTCCGGCAAGCAGCAGTGCTAAAAACTTTTTGATTTTCATTACCAATTGTCCTCCTTTTTGCGTTATAACCGCAGAAATTTTGTGAAAAATCACCTTGTAATTATAATATGCACGCCCAATCCAAAATACCCGCCTTTTTAGATATTCTATACGTATAATTTTAGACATTCACATATCTGATTCTGGCGGTTACGGTAGTTCCCTCCGCCTCGGTGCTCTCCACGGTAAGCCCGCAGCCCGTACCGTAGCACAGCCTTATTCTCTGGTTGATATTGTACAGACCGATTCCGTACCGGTTGTTCATGGTTCCCTTCTCAAGATTCCTGCGCATGTTCCTGAGTGTTTTGGCATCCATGCCGCAGCCGTTGTCGGATATGGCGATTATGACAAAACAGCTCTTCGCGTCCTTTGTAACGGAAAGCTTTATAACGCCTCCGCTTTCCACCTCCTCAAGCCCGTGAAGAATCGCGTTTTCGACAATCGGCTGCAAAAGAAGCGGCAGAATTTCAATATGCTCCGGCTCAAGCCCGTCCTGACACTCCAGAACATAATTTACCCTGTCCCCGAAGCGCAGCCTTTGAATCTCCAGATATGTTTCGATATGGGAAAGCTCCTTTGCAAGCGTCGTGTACTGAATACCCGTATTATCGAGCACGTATCTCATCGATCTTCCCAAAAGCTTGATTGCCTTGGCGGTTTCCCCGTCGCCTGCCACAATCGCCTTCATCCTTATCATTTCCAGCGTATTATAAAGAAAATGAGGATTTATCTGACTTGCAAGCATCTGGAACCGCATTATCTGCTGCTCGTTGAGAAGCCTCTGCCTGGTTATTACTCCCGCGTACATCCGCTCGTCCTTTTCCTTGATTTTCTTGACCATTATTTTGAGGTCGCCGTACGCGGCGTTCAGCTCGTAGCAGCCCTCAAATTGCTCCAGCATATCGTAGTCACCCTGACTTACCCGGTACATTTCGTCGCGCATCGCGTTGACCTGCTTGCTGAAAATTTTAATGAACACACTCATAATAACAGCCGGAAGCACAAGCGCAAACATGATTATTATAACGGTCGTCACCGTGAGCTGCTGAATGCTCGCATATGCAGAATTGCTCATCGTCACCACATAAACCCACGAATCTGAGTGCGTCATATTAAGCGTGGATACACAGGATTTAATCATCGTGCCGTTATAGGCGATTTCTCCTTGGTACGTAAAATAATTGTCGTCGGGATTTACAAAATCAAGCATACCCCTGCTGCCGTATTCACTTCTGTCGGGACCGTAAAAAATCCGCCCGTCGTCTATAGCCAGAACTATACTGCAATCGTTATCCTCAATGCGGCTTCCCAAGTAATTGTCGCTTACTTTTATCATAAGAACGGCTTCTGCATCCGTGTCATACAGAGTAATCTTGCGGACCAGCGTCAGATTCCAATAGCTGTTTCCGTACGAGTCTCCGTTTTCAATAATGTCCCAGTGCACGCTGTACTGGCTCCCGGCAATCCTGTACCAGCTCTCCGCCTCGGTTTCGTCGGTAACCGCCCTGAAGTTGCGGTAATCAACCGCTCCTTTCTGATTTGTATATACAAACACGTCCGCTACTCCGGCATAATTGCGCTTGTACGATTCCAGCGCGCCGTAGCCGTCAACCGCCTCACAGAACGCCTTGTCCACCGGATATTCTTTTGAAAGCATTTCTATAAGTTCACCGTCAAAAACAATCTCGTCGGAGATGCTTTGTATCTGGCTTGTGATTTCGTACATAACCGAGCGCACTCTGTTGTTATTGGCGCTCAGCAGCCCCGAATGGTACTCCTGCAGGCGGCTTACATTGTACGCAATCATTATGACGCTTATACATAGGATAGGTATAAAAACCGCCACGAAGTACATTATTATCATCTGAGTTTTCATTTTGCTCTGCCTGAATCTGGCAGCGATATTTCCGAATAATCTGTTCATAGCTTTATTATAGTTGCCGCGTTCTCCGCTGTCAAACAATGAAAAAATTAATGCCGTAATTCATATGAAATAATGAATGTATTTTTCGTTCTGCCCATGCTATAATATACAAAAGTAAATTAAGCAGATTTTATTTTCCGCGGCACGCCGCGGACGGCAAGGAGGAATCATGAAATTCAGTAACGGATGCTGGCTTCAGAAGGAAGGCTGCGAATGCTTTTCGCCGCAGGAGGTTTACTACACCACCGTTGAAGAACGCAAGGTAACATTATGCGCCCCCACATACAGGGTAGCCAACAGAGGATGCACTCTCGGAGGCGTCAATCTAACGATAACGGTAACATCGCCCATGCCCGGAGTTCTCCGTGTGCAGACGGCGCACTATCTCGGAATAATCCGCAAGGCTCCCGAATTTGAGCTTAACCTCGGAGATGGTGAAATTCTTGACGTTGAAAATACCGACGAACGGATCAGCGTCACAAGCGGAAGCCTTACCCTTGACATCAACAAGCTTCCCTTTTCAATGACTTACAGAAGCGGCGGCAGAATTCTTACCAAAAGCGCGGGAAAAGACCTTGCGCTTATGAAAACCGACTGGAAGGGGCTCCCCTACGACAAGGGCGATTTGAAGGATACATATATCCGCCAGCAGCTCAGCATCGGCGTTGGCGAGCTTATCTACGGTCTCGGCGAGCATTTTACGCCGTTTGCTAAGAACGGCCAGAGCGTGGAGATGTGGAACGCCGACGGCGGGACAAGCACCGAACAGTCTTACAAAAACATTCCCTTCTTCGTATCCAACAGAGGCTACGGGGTTCTGGTAAACCACCCCGAGAAGGTTGAATTTGAAATCGGGACGGAAACGGTTACAAGAACAGAATTTTCCGTACCGGGAGACTACCTCGACTACTTTGTTTTCGATGGTCCCTCAATGAATGACGTTATCGTAAAATATACTGATTTGTCGGGTAAGCCCGCACTTCCCGCCCCCTGGACCTTCGGTCTCTGGCTCTCGACCTCTTTTACGACAAATTACGACGAGGCTACGGTCATGAGCTTCGTGGACGGTATGCTTGAGCGCGGAATTCCGCTGCGTACATTCCATTTTGACTCCTTCTGGATGAAGGAATTCCACTGGTCCGAATTTATCTGGGACGACAGAGTATTCCCCGACCCCGAGGGAATGATTAAGCGAATGAAAGCAAAGGGACTTAACATTTGCGTATGGATTAACTCCTACATCGGTCAGGAAGCCGCTATTTTCAAAGAAGGGCACGAGAAAGGATATTTCATCAAGCGCACAAACGGCGACACATGGCAGTGGGATATGTGGCAGCCCGGCATGGCAATCGTGGACTTCACGAATCCCGACGCCTGCAAATGGTTCCAGGACAAGCTTGAGGTTCTTCTCGATATGGGCGTTGACTGCTTCAAAACTGACTTCGGCGAGAGAATTCCCACCGAGGACGTGGTATATTTTGACGGCTCCGACCCTAAGAAAATGCACAATTACTATACTTATCTCTATAACAAAACAGTCTACGAGCTCCTTGAACGCAAGCGCGGCAAAGAAGAGGCTGTTCTTTTCGCGCGCTCTGCAACAGTGGGCGGTCAGAAATTCCCCGTTCACTGGGGCGGCGACTGCTGGTCGGATTACGAATCCATGGAAGAAAGTCTGCGCGGCGGTCTTTCGCTGTGTATGTCCGGCTTCGGCTTCTGGAGCCACGACATCGGCGGCTTCGAGCACACCTCAACCCCCGACGTGTATAAGAGATGGGCGGCTTTCGGTCTTCTTTCAACCCATTCAAGGCTTCACGGCAGCCAATCCTACAGGGTTCCGTGGGTCTATGACGAGGAAGCTGTCGATGTGGTAAGAAGGTTTACCAAACTCAAAGCTTCACTGATGCCCTACCTTTACAGAAACGCCATTTACACCTCCGAAACAGGAGTTCCTATGATGCGAAGCATGGTTCTCGAATTCCCCGATGACCGCAACGCCTCCTACCTTGACAAGCAGTATATGCTCGGAGATTCTCTTCTTGTCGCGCCCGTTTTCAACGACAGAAGTGAAGCCTCCTTCTACCTGCCCGAGGGCAAGTGGACGGACTTCCTCACCGGCAAAACCTACGAGGGCGGCAAGTGGTACACCGAAACCGTCGATTATCTGCATATTCCGCTCCTCGCGAGGGAAAACAGCATAATAGCGATTAACCCCGACGCTCCCGGCCCCGAATACGATTACTCGGAAAACCTTATTTTCTGTGTAATGGGACTTACGGACACCGCCGAAACCACCGTGTACGCGATGGACAAAACTCCCGTCGCGAGCATCAAGGCGGTTCGCTCGGAAAACACCGTAAACATCACCGTCGATACGCAAAAGCCCTGCAAGGTAAGGCTTTCCGGACTCGCGGACGAAATCGAGGCTGCGGGCAGCATGACGTATACCGTTACGCTTTAAATTTAAAAGAGGAATCCCGTTGGGGATTCCTCTTTGCTATACAAAAACCGGGCGGGACTTAATGCCGTTCGTCCGGTTTTTTGTTTTATAAAGAACACTTGTTATTGCTCCCTGTGTTCTTTTATATAATTTTCCCAGTATATACTTTTGAAGTCCTCGGCATCCGCATACTCAAATGTGTCAATAAGCTCAAATTGCGCTTTTCCCGTCGGCTCAAAGCAGCCCTTTTCGGCGTTATATTCAAACGTCTTATATACCACCGGTCCGTCAAGACTCACTCCCGACATTATATCTCCAGACCTAGGCTCAATAAATATACTAATCCAATTACCGACACTGATTTTTCCGTCCCGAACCATAACATACTGCTTATAGGAAGATACTGAACATCCACCCAGAACTCTGTCCGTTATCCATGCTCCGGCTTCTACCGTAAAATTCCGTTTTTCTCCGGATTCCGTAACGGAGAACGATACATCGCCGTCTTCGGTAATTACCACATCGCTTATCGTCATTTCATTTTCGAGCGTTTCACGTAAACTGTCTCCGGAAAGAAAAATGAAATTGTCATTAGCACAGTCATAAATATAGAGATCGCAACTGGTATCATATCCTTTCTCCCAAATAGTATTATCTATACGTATACATATATCCTCTTGTCCGTCGCCGGTAACATCCGACAAAAAAAGTCTCGGAGCAACAGCGGTTTGACCCCCATGCACGGAATATGCGTCATGCCTCAGAACATCAAGGCTTATTCCGCCTATTGCATCACCTATCGGATATTCTTTGCTTGTCCCTTCCTTCCCAATCTCTATAATACAATCCTTATCCCAAAATTTTTTATCCTTATCAATTACATACCAGCCGTTATCCGCGGCAAATTTACGGTAGCTCTTACCGTCAATTACAGCTGTTTCAAGCTCAAAGCCCGGATAAAAGACCTCCCTGAAATCGCTTAAATCCGGCTCCGACCAGGATGTCACGCTCATTATTTCGGGTTCTTCGGACTTTGTTTCCTTCTCTTCATGAGTGACGCCCTCCGTTATATTTTCTGTTGGGTTTTCCGCCGCCTGCTCCGCCACGTTTTCCGTAATAATCTCCGTTTTTATCTCGCTGCCATCATCGGCGCTGCCGTTTCCCGACGGGGCACAGCCGGATATCAGAACTGCCATACATAAAGCAAACACCGGAAGCACTGTTTTTTTCCAGAAAAATTTCATATTTATCTCCTCCCCGCTACGCGAATTTATAAAAAACATTATATTTATACAACTCCCCGTATCTTGAGAGCCATTCCGCTTGCTATTGCTCCCTGTGTTCCTTTATATAGTTTTCCCAATATATGCTTCTGAAGTCCTCGGTATCCGCATACTTAAATGAGTCAATAAGCTCCATTTGCGCTTTTCCCATCGGCTCAAAGCAGCCTTTTTCGGCATCATATTCCAGAGTCTTGTATACCAAAGGTCCGTCAATAATCGAGCCATCCATTCCATTCCAGCCGGACTCCGGTCTGGTAATTATCCGTATCCAGTATCCCATGCTGATTTTTCCGTCTCTAACCATGATATACTGTGCGTCCTTATCCAGCCAGCACCCCTCCAGAACCCTGTCTTCGCTCACAGTGGTTTCCAAAATAAAATCCCGTTTTTCGCCGGATTCCGCAGCGGACAGTGATAAATCACCGTCCGCGCTGACGGCAATATCGCTTACCGTAATTTCATTTTCGAACCTTTCATGCAGGCTGTCTCCGGCAACGGTAATGAAATTGTCATTTGCACAGTCATAAATATAGAGGTTACAGGTAGCTGTCTTACCCATTAACCAATTTTCAAAATCAAAATAGTCAACGCGGATGCATATATCCTCCTGCCCGTCGCCGGTAACATCCGACCAGAAAATTCTCGGAGCAACGGAAGTTTCTCCGTTTTTGGAATACGCTATATGCCATCCAAAACTTATTCCGCCTATCGTATCGCATATTGGATATTCCTTGCCTTGACCTTCCCTGCCAATCTCTATGATGTAATCCTTCTCCCATCCATTTTTACTCTTTTCGATTACATACCAGCCGTTATCGGCGACAAATTTACGGTAGCTCTTACCGTCAATTACAGCTGTTTCAAGCTCAAAGCCCGGATAAAAAACCTCCCTGAAATCGCTTAAATCCGGCTCCGACCAAGATGTCACGCTCATTATGTCGGGCTCCTCGGGCTTTGTTTCCTTCTCTTCATGAGTGACGCCCTCCGTTATATTTTCTGTTGGGTTTTCCGTCGCCTGCTCCGCCACGTTTTCCGTAATAATCTCCGTTTTTATCTCGCTGCCCTCATCGGCGCTGCCGTTTCCCGATGAGGCACAGCCGGATATTTGAGCCGCTATACATAACACGAGCACCGAAAGCACTGATTTTCTCCAAAAACATTTCATATTTATCCCCTCCCCGTTATACTAATTTATAAAAGACATTATATTAAATAGTTTCCCATATTCTTTAGATAAAGAAGCCAGCAGTTCTATTGATGTAATATATCGACCCGCATAAGATACGCCGTTCTCATTGACAACAGTATAAATATCCTTGACTGGTACATATACATATCCGGCTTTAGTTCCCACTTTTGCGTACCATTTAGTTCCGTTCATATATTTAAATTTGGGAGAATCGCCTGTAACGGCTTCATGAAGCCCCGAAAAGTTATACACATTGTTAAACCAAGAGCTCTGATATACAAGAGAGGTATTGTTTACCAGTCTTCTCGCGTTCTCCAGCGCCTGACTCCATACAGGTGAGGTTGTAGTAGGAAGCGCTCCAGCCAGAACTTTTTCATATGCCGCAAAATCATCTCCGTTACTTATTACCTCAAATGCGGAGCGCGAATCTCTTGCCATGCGGTTCTGTATTACCTGCGCAACTCCGGTCTGATCCAACGCATCATTCCCGGATTCAAACCATATGGTTCTTGATACCTTGTCTAGCTGCTCTACATACGGCAATGCGCTTGCCTCAGTGCTGTACACAGCCGAACTTGCCGCAGCGCATTCATCTCCGTCCGACGCTTCGCCCCTCCTGCCGCCAATTCCTATATCATTGATACGGTACATGATTTCAACGGTTATATCACCCGCCTTAGATATGTACGCCTGCGCCTCCTCGCTGCTCATCCCGTCAACATATCTGCCGTTTTTCCAATCGACGTAGCGACCGCTGTAAATCCACCCTGTTTCGCGGTCTACATAATTGCTTTTATATTTGTATCCGTTCACGTTTCCGGCATACAGAGGATTTGTATTTAAAAATTTCCCGCCGATTTCATCGAGCTGATACACCGAATAAAGCACACCGTCCGCATATTCGTATTCGCATATAACGAAACCGTTATGCTTTAAACCGATTATAGTAAAATCATCGTCAAAAATATACTCATATTCCTCCGAATCATACTCAAAACCGATTAGGCAGCCTTGAATATATCTGTAATCAACGATGTAACTGTCATTTACCTCACTTATCAGCTCCCCGTCCTCGCTCCATACATAATACGTCGATTCTCCGTCCACATTCTTTGATATTCTTCTGAAATTATCTCCGTATTCATAATGCGCATGAAAATCCGGCGCGTCTATATCCGTAAGCAAATCACTGAATTCCGTTCCTGAATAGCTCCACGTTAAATTCATATTTCCGTATTGCTCCTGAGAAACCGTATCCGTAAAAATCTTTACCTCAGAGGCAATCGCTTGGGATACTGCCGCCTCAATAAGGCTGTTTACATCGGAAGCATTCTCTTGTACTTCAGCGGCAATCTCATCATTTGCCAAAATGTTTATTCTATATTAACTGTAGCCGATTCTGTACTTCATGTCAAATGTTTTATTATTACAAATTGTTACAAATGTATCATATATTATTTATTTTAATTAATTTACGTATCCCCACCTTTACATCTCCATATCCGAACTCCAATGCTTCCTCCGGTACTCCCTCGGCGTTACGCCCATTTCTTTTTTAAAGCACTGAATAAAATGGCTCTGTGAGGCAAAGCCGAAATACTCCGAAACTTCCGCATAGGAATAATCCGAGAATTTAAGCATATTGGCGGCGGCTTTGATTTTTTCGCTTCGGATAAAGCTCCCCATGCTTCTTCCGGTTTCCCTTGCAAAAAGAGCCGACAAATAGCTTCGGTTGACGCCCAGCGCCGACGCCGCGGATTCCACTGTCAAACGCTCGTTTCTGTGCCGGTAAATGTACTCGATTGCCCGAACGACCTGAATGGAATAGACCGAAGTTTTGGGAAGATTCGCCATCTTGACCGTGAAATCCAAAAGCATTTCGTTGTGGAGCGATAAAATTTCCCCCGGCTTTTGCAGCAAATCCATTTTGCCGATATAAAGGTCGCTCAGGGTGTACGCAAGCTCCCGCTCAAGACCGTGCTCCACGCAAAGCCTCGTAATCAGCGATACGGACACCACGAAATGGTACCGCATATTGCGCAGCGAATCCTTTGAAAGCTGCCCGTACTGCGGTTCGTCATAAAGTCCCACATAGTCCGGACTGACGAAAGCCTTTTTGACCGCCTCGATATTCCCCTGCACCACAATATTGTAAAAGCCGAATTCGTCCTTGTACTCCACATGCGCGAGCTGCTCCTCCCTCTGTGTAAAAAGCCTCGAATTAAGCTCCCTGTTCATGCTCATACCGTCAGCACCTCCTTTTTTAATTGTGCAACGGATTTGACTTTTTTGCAACAGATTTTATATATTTGTATAAAAAAAAGAACTACTATAAGCTCATAAAAAAGCAATATCAATGAAACACTCTACGGGTATACCATTATGTGCTGAAAAGCAGCACAATATCAATGAAAGGATTTAATTATATGAGAGAATTCAAGGGATTTTCAAAAGGACTCAATCTCGGCGGCTGGCTTTCTCAGTGCCGCTTGGAAAAAGAACATATGGAGAGCTTCATTACCAAAGAGGATTTGAAAAGAATCAAAGACATGGGCGCGGACCACGTGCGGCTTCCAATCGATTATGAGCTTGTTGAGCAGGAGGACGCCACACCCATACCCGAGGGCTACCGATACATTGACCGCTGTGTGGAGTGGTGCGCCGAGTACGGGCTGAACATGATTCTTGATTTGCACAAAACCGCAGGCTATGTTTTCGACAATGCCACAGAATGCGGAGGCTTTTTTGAAAACGAAGCTCTGCAAAGCAGATTTCTCGCGCTCTGGAGCAAACTGGCGGCACATTACGGTAAATACGATTTCATCGCTTTTGATTTGTTAAACGAGGTTTCAGACGATTCCATATGCGAAGCATGGAACGGCATCGCTGCAAAAGCAATCGCGCGAATCAGAAGTATTGCGCCCCACAACTGGATTCTTGTCGGCGGTACGAATTTCAACAGCATATCTTCGGTCAAAAACCTGCTCCCGCCGCCCGACGAACGGATTGTATACTCCTTCCATTTCTATGAGCCTATGATTTTTACGCATCAGGGCGGATACTGGGTTGGCGGCATGGACACGGCGTTCAGGACATCATACCCTCTGAGCGCGCAGGAATACATCGAACTGTCCGAGAGCCGCTTAAACGGGTGCTGCGCGGACACCTGCCGACAGGTTCCCGCCCGGGCATCGGGAGTCGATATGCTGCTTCCCCTTTTTGAAGACGCGCTGCGCATCGCCGACGAGCGCAATGTACCCTTATACTGCGGTGAATACGGCGTTATCGATTTGGCGGCACCCGAGTACAAGCTCGCCTGGATAAGGGATATGCATTCCGTTTTTGAAAAATACGGAATCGGACGGGCTATGTGGAGCTACAAGGGCATGGATTTCGGTCTTATTGACAAATCATGCGCGTCGATTCATGAAGAACTGTGCACCCTGCTTTAAGCCCTTCGCATTTAACGGAATATGACAAAAAACCGGCTGCCCGTAAGGACAGCCGGTTTTGCCAAGTCTGTGTCAAATCACTGTGTAAATTAATCCAGTGAGTAAGGAAGAAGCGCGATGTGCCTTGCTCTCTTGATTGCAACCGTAAGCGCTCTCTGGTGCTTTGCACATGTACCCGTGATTCTTCTGGGAAGAATCTTTCCTCTCTCTGATACAAATCTCTTTAATTTATTTACATCCTTGTAGTCGATAACGTTATTGGCGCTATCGCTGCAAAATACACAAACCTTTTTTCTTCTGCGGCCCATTCTCTTCTTCATCGGAGAATCGCCCTTGCCTTCTCTAGGATTAGACATTTCTAATGACCTCCTTGCATTTATTTTTCAAAACTTTTTAAAAGGGCAGTCCCTCGTCGTCCACACCGTCGGGAATGTTCATAAATCCGTCCCCTGCCGCGCTGGGCGCCGGTCTGCCTGCCGCGGGAGCATATCCGCCGTCGCCCGACGCCGCCTTGCTCTCTGCAAACTCAATCTCGTCAACCATAATACGGACACTGTAAACCATCTGTCCGTCCTTGTTGGTGTAATTGTCGTTCTGAACGCGACCGCTCAGAACAATCTTGATTCCCTTATGAAGATAACGCTCAACGAATTCCGCCTGCTTGCCAAACGCCGTGCAGTTAAAAAAATCTGCGTCCGGCTCTCCGTCCCTTTTGAATCTTCTGTCTACCGCGACAGAGAATCTTGCGACTGCCGTCTGGCTTGCTCCCTGCGAATATCTCACCTCAGGATCCCTTGTAAGTCTTCCCATTAAGATAACTTTATTCATATCTGCCTCCAGTCCCGGTCCGACACACTTCCCCGAACCGATTCAGCGATTATTCCTCTACCTTAACGCATAAATATCTGAGAACATTGTCCATGATACGAAGCTGAGCTTCAAGCTCTGCCGGGGCTGTTGCTTCCGCATCAAAACGGATAAAGTAATAGAAGCCTTCGTTCATCTTCTGAATCTCGTAAGCAAGCCTTTTCTTACCCTGTTCGTCAACACCCGTGATGTTTCCTCCGAAACGGGAGATAAGCTCCTTAACTTTCTCGATGACAGCTCCTCTTACGTCGTCCTCAATAACCGCGTTAACAACGACTACTAATTCATACTTGTTCATGCTGTACTGCACCTCCTTCTGGTCTTGTGGCCCCTCGTCGCTGACAAGGAGCAAGGAATATAATCTTTATATCACGAAAACATATGATACCACATAAAATAATATAATGCAAGCTTTTTTTACCTTTACTTTCCTGTATCTGCGTCCCCCCTGCGTATTCCGCGCACGTTTTTCTCGACGAGCCTGCGCGCGAGCATGACCTGATGCCCGCACCCCTTGCACTTCAGGCGAAAATCCGCGCCAACGCGAAGCACCTCCCACTCAGAGCTTCCGCACGGATGGGGCTTCTTCATTTTGATAATATCTCCAAGCTCAAACTGCATATTTTTTCTCCTTTTTATATGAAACAAAACCCCGAAAACACAAGTTTCCGGGGTTTTATGTCAGAGGCGAGTGACGGATTTGAACCGACGATCAGGGAGTTGCAGTCCCACGCCTTACCACTTGGCTAACTCGCCCTGTGCCTCGACAGCTTCTACATTATATCAGTATTATTTTACTCCGTCAAGACATTATTTAAAAAAGATTCAACAATAAATGAAGAAGTATATTTTTGTCATACAGGAAAAACAGCACCGGATTGGAATTTATATCCGCGAATATCGCTCCCGCAAAAGAGCGGTTTCC
This sequence comes from Butyrivibrio sp., assembly GCA_014799955.1. Classification (GTDB taxonomy): domain Bacteria; phylum Bacillota; class Clostridia; order Lachnospirales; family Lachnospiraceae; genus Eshraghiella. The sequence goes on from JAAVHB010000109.1 coordinate 19,024, forward strand.
GAATACCGTAATCAACATGAAAAGCACCCACACCAGCAAAAGTCCCAGCAGCGCGCCGACAGCCGCTCCCGTCAGCTTGTTGATCTGCTTCAGCACAGGCAGACGGCTCACCAAATTAAGAACCGCGCTCACCACCGCCAGAATAACCGTGACAAGTACAAAAACCGCTGCGTACACGATTGCCGAGAAAATAATTCCCGCTGCCGCGTCTATTATGTATCTGTTGTACGCGTCGTATCCCTTTTGAAGATACTCCTCCGCAGATTTCGCGATATTATCTTTTATCGTAACGGGAAGCGGCAGCTCACCCACGTCAATCTGACCGTCGGCGCTCTTAAGGATTCCCTTTTCCTCAAAATAGCTCTCGGTCCTGTCCCTGACTGCCTCGTCCCACTCCGTATGCGACCTGACAAAAGTGCCGATGTGGGGGGCAACGAAGCTTGTAATCACAACCGCCAGTATTACGGATACGCACGAAAAGAGCATCTTGATTATGCCCTTTTTCATTCCTATAAATGTACTTATTAAAATAACCGCAATAACGGCAATCAACGTCCAGTTCATATCATCCTCCGTGTTTAAATTCAATCCTCATAAGCTTATCCGGTCCGAGACATATATACTCGCTGTCCCCCGAAATCGGAATCATCTCGACAATCCCCTCCTCGATGCTCCCGTCAAAAAGAACCTTGCCCTTCATATTTATAAGCCTGACACTGCTGTCGCCGTACATAAGCAGGGAATCCCCCGCAAAGGCATACTGCGAATACTTCCCGCCGGCGTCAAGCGTGGCGACATAGCCGCCCGACATATCATACACGGCTACTTTTTTTGAATTGTCTTTATCAGCGTATTCCAATCCCACATATTTATCCGAATAAAAAACCTTGTCAACCGTAAACTCAAGCGCCAGCTCCGATACAAGCTTCGGATATTCCCCGACCTTAAAAAAGCTTATCACGTTTTCGCCGACCGCAAGCGCAGTGCCGGAGCCGATAAACCTCACATCCGCAACGAGCTGCTCGCCGTATGTATCGTAGCCGCCGACAACTCTCTCGACCTCGCTTTGTCCGACCTCTCCGAAATTGTAAAAGACAACGCTTGTGGCAAGCTTCTGGGACTCCACCGATGTATACGAAACTATCAGCAAATGCCCGTCCGGCGACAAATCCATACTTACGGGAACCCCGTTTCCCGAAACCGTGGATTTGATACTGTATATTTTTTCACCCTCCGAATCGTACATATTTATATAGACCGCGTCGCTGTCCTCCAGCGTTGCAGCAACCGTCCCGTTAGAAGACATTCTTATCTGCATTATCGGAAGCGCGGTGTTGACCGTGGAAATGTACCCGTTCCGGTCAAAGAGATAGATTTCGTTTCCCTCCGTGTCGGCAACCGCCATATACTGACCGCACACATCCGTCAGCGGACTTTTCATTTCATAGGTCTTGTTCCACTGCTGCACTCCGTCATAGGAATACATAGCCGTACCGTCCCTGCTGCATCTGACATAGCCGCTGTCAAAATTTATGTATCGCGCGTAGCCGTTATCCCTTCGGGAAACCGAATTCCGTACCGTGTAGGATTTATAGCCCGAGCCGTAATTTACAAAGCACAGAACGGCAGCAAGCACGATAACCAGAGTAACCGAAACAGCCGCAATTATCCTTACCCGCATTTTGTGCTTTCTCAGCCTGCCCTTATATTCGCCGTCGGCACGCTCTCCGGCTTCGCTTTCCATACTGTTTTTTTTCTCTTTTCTGTATTGCCTTATATCCGCCAACTGTTATAACTTCCCTCTTAATTAGGTATTTTCAGCTCCGTTCCCACAAGTATCTGCGATGTATCCGTAAAGCCGTTATACTCAAGAACTCTATTCGCGTCCTCCATTGACTCCCTGCCGTAATACTCCCTGCATATTTTCAAAAGCGTATCTCCCGCCTGAACCGTATATATCTGATACGGAGGCTGTGTAGGCGCCGGAGTAGGTGCCTCGGTGGGCGCTTCCGTGGGTGCCTCGGTAGGCGCTTCCGTGGGTGCCTCAGTGGGTTTTTCTGTCGGGGCTTCCGTAACGGCAGGCTTTGTGGACTCATCCGTAACATCCTCTACTCCGGAGGAGGTCACGTCTCCGGTAACGGAATCTACGGGAACCGTTTCGTTCTGAGTAGGCTTAGGGTCGGCGTTGACCTCCCTGTCCGAGGTGCTTCCGGACGCTCCGCCCGTCCTGTCGTGCTTATTTATCACATTGACTCCGATAACCAGAACCACTATTATCAAAAGCATACTGAGCGCGTATATAAAGGTAAGATGGCCTTTCACGCTCTTTGCCATACTGTTTTTATTGCCGTCCTCTCCCGCAAGCTTACGGTACTCGCCGCCGCTTGGCGTCTTTGGCTCCTCCGGCTCACGGATCGGTATGCTCCGGTTTTCCATGCATTCGCTCATATAGGTCTGCATCTTCTCGTTGCGCTCGTAAAATACGGTATAGCCGGAAAGCGGCGATAATCCGCCCGCCGTCTTTTCGTAAAAAAGGTCCTCCTTTGTTTCGGGATTGACCATAAAGAATACGCTGTCCGTGTCCTCAAAGCTCTCCGCGTCCGCCTTGTTGATTATATAAAGGCTGTCCTGCGTGATTTTTGAGGATACAAGATACCAGCCCACTGTGTCAAGTCCGGCAAAATACTGCGAAATACGGCTGTTTACGATGGGCCACGTTTCCTGTGTAAAAGCTATTTTATCCGTGTACACGGCGGCGTTGCCAACCGCAACCGCTCCTCTTACAAATATATATGATACGTCTCCGTCAAGCCTTGTCTCTCCGAGCAGCACGCCGACAGCTCCGTCCTCGTACTCGTCAACCTGCGTATCCCTTATAAAAGAGTGAACATAATCCTCTATATATACCTTGCGCCCACCCTTGTCCGTTCCTATCTGCCTTATATTTCTGGGCAAATTGATTTTGTTTCCCATTTATTCTTCCTCCTGCCTTGATTACCCGCGAACTTCCGTCCCGAATCCAGCAATGTTCCTGTATATTGATTCTATCATTTTATGCCGCCAAAATCATCTCTTTTTTTCATTTTTTAAAAATATATGCCTTGAAATATTTTCCAGCCACGCCCAAACTCGCAAATTGTCTTATTTAGTCGTTAAAAAAACTGCATAAATTCTCCTGATTTTCCATACACTTCTAAGGTAATTTTTCAAAAAAATCAGGAGAGGACTTGCTTGTAATGCTTCAGACCAAGCCAGACAAGCCGGCAAACGCATACCGGACCGTAAAGCAATCATCGCAAACCATTTATTTTGACTCGGACGTGCCCAAATCGCCCTACGAGCTTAAGGAGCAGCTTATAGCCATGTTCAGGCGTCACCGCATATATTCAAGGGAAATAGTGGTGCTGTGCATAGGCAGCGACCGCTCCACAGGGGACAGCCTCGGTCCTTTAATCGGCTACAAGCTTGAAAAATACCATATGGCGGACGTTTCGATATACGGAACCCTGCAAAGTCCGGTTCATGCCGCCAATCTTGCGGAAAAGCTTGACAAAATATATTCCATGCACGCCAATCCGTTTATCCTTGCAATCGACGCCTCGCTCGGAACCAAGGACCACATCGGCTACATTACGCTCGGCAACGGTCCGCTGCGCCCCGGTCTTGGCGTCAACAAGGATTTGCCGGACGTGGGCGACATCCACATAACCGGAATAGTCAACTTCTCAGGCATGATGGAATCCCTTCTTTTACAGACCACCAGACTTTCTCAGGTCATGCGCCTTGCGGACACGATAAGCAAGGCCGTTCTGTACGGGATTTCGGAATATTTTGAAATGTAACGCCCCTGTCAAAGTATATGCGCGTCAATACGGGATATGTCTGAAAATTTTTTATAACATGAAAAGGTATGCCAGCATTATATGCGTTGACATACCTTTTTGCCCGTTCAATTCAATCACTCCGTTAGCGTATAAGCGAAAAAAGAAATATTATCTAAGCTCTTGTCCTGAATACCGACACAGCTTCCGAAACGGTAGCCGCCCGTCCGGTTTCCATTATTGATATAAGCTCGTCAAGCTTGGCGGTATCCGTGAAGTCTTTTCCGAGAAAAGCCTCATACTCCGTCGAAATCTTAAGCCCCAAGGTTTTTACGCTCTCATCAAGATTAGCGCGGTGCTTTGCCATCTCATTGTAGCTCGCCTCAAGCTCGTTTATTCTGGGCATCTCACGGCTCTCAATCTCGGCTTTTATTTCGGCGCTCGAAACCTCGTCAAAATTCTTGAGCGCGGCGTCCTTGTCCGCCGTAATCTGCCCGATTTCCGCCTCGATGCTCTGTATCTGCGAATCAAAATCTCCCAGTCCGTACATCTCCTCGTTCTTATCACGGGTAATCGAACGGCGTATAACCGCAATCTGCTTTTTGTTGCTCACAATCCGGTCGTGAAGCCCTCTTATCGACTTAAGCTCCTCGCCGTGCCTGTGTTTGGTCAAATCTCCGATTATTTTATATATGAAAAATACTATGATAATTACTACAAAATATGTTATCGCAAACGACGGAATCGTCCATGCGTCCGGCAGCTTCTCCATCGGCAGAGCCACATAAACCGCCGCGGGCAGAAGCAGGAACATAAGAATTATCATGAGGGCGCACACGAACACCTCTGCCGCACCCTTGGTAAAATACAGCATAAAGTAAAAGCCGCTGCCGCAGAAACGGGGAAGACGGGCTTCCTTAAGAGAATGTCTGATGCTTTTTTTAAGCTCCTTATTCTGCTCCGTCAAATCCGAGGTTTCTTCAGCAATCCTTCCCTTTACGCCCTTATCCTTAGCCTTCTCACGTTTAGCCTTAACCTTCTTAAGTCTGTCCTGACTTTTACCAATCTCTCCGTTAAATTTGTCCGCAACCTCCGCACGTCTTTTCTTAACCGTGCTTTCTATATTGTCCTTAAGGTTTTTTTTGCCGAGCAAAAGCTCCTTCTCCAGCCTTTTCTCATCCGACGCCGCCTGACTGCACATCGCCCGCGCGTTGTCATACTCCTCCGCAAGCTTGCGGTACACTCTCAGGCTGGCAATGTCGCCGTTCAGAATATTACCGTTTTCCTCCAATCGTATAACCTCCTTCCAAGCATGAACTTGGATTATATAGTTATGTCGCAATACACTCCGTGGACTCGAAAAATATCGTTCCTTGTCTATTATATAGCATTTGACCAGCGTTCACAAGTATTTTGTGCCGTAAAAGAAGATTTTAAACCTCAAGCTTCAAATCACCGCTCTTAATCCATCCTGCCTTCCGCATTCCCTCCGCGATTACGAGCGTCAGCACCGCGGGCAGGACAAAGTGCATCAGGGCGATTTCTCCCAACGCCACAATGGGCTTCATCCCTTCGGAAAGCATTACGCCGTACGCCGAGAACTGCCCCACAAGTCCCGAGGTTCCCATTCCCGAGCCGACGGGATTGCTGTGCATTTTGAATACCAGCGTAGAGAGCGGCGCGAGCATTATGCTTGATAAAATCGGCGGAATCCATATGCGCGGATTTTTAATGATATTGGGCATCTGGAGCATGGAGGTTCCGATTCCCTGCGAAATAAGCCCGCCAAACTTGTTTTCACGGTAGCTCATAACCGCAAAGCCGACCATCTGACAGCAACAGCCGATTGTCGCGGCTCCCGCCGCAAGTCCGTCAAGCCCAAGCACGACTCCGATTGCCGCCGAGCTTATCGGCAGCGTGAGGAAAATTCCCATAAGTGCCGATACGATTATTCCGCCAATCAACGGGTGCTGCTCGACGTTTATCGTAATCAGGCTTCCGAGCCATGTTGTAAACTTGTTGATGTACGGTCCCGTAAGAAACGCAACCGCCGCGCCCGCCGCGATAACGACAAGCGGCGTAAGTATAATATCCACTGGGGTTTTTCCCGAAATAAGATGTCCCAGTTCAATAGCCACATAAGCTGCAATGAACGCGCTCAGGGGATTGCCCGGCGAGCCGAGGCTTATCGCCTCCGTAAGCACCTGCGTTCCCGCCGCAAACGCCGTCGGAAACGCGCCGATCATTCCGACAACCGCCGCGGAAACCGTTACAAGCGGCCCCTCCTTGTACTTGCTCGCAACTCCGACGCCTATGCCCGCGCCCATAAGGCTCTTGGCGATATTGCTGGCGTATTTCATGTAAAGTCCGACCGTTCCCGGCACAAAGGAGGCAACCTGCCCCACAATCGTTCCGATTATCAGCGTCGAAAACAGGCCGAGCGCCATTCCGCTGAAGCCGTCGATAAAAACTCTGTGTAAATACTTCTTTATCCCTTTCATTCTCTTCTCTCCCGATTCCGCAGCATTCCAGACAATCAGCTTACCTCTCCGAACCAAATGTAAAGTCAGCTGTCTTGTCAGTTTAGGCAAGTTTAACACAGCACGGCGATTAAATCAAGTACCCTTTTTGCTTCAGCTCTTTTTCTATAATATCGAGCGCCTGCTCCGATTCCGCCTCAACGGTATGATAATGCATCCCGTCCGTCAGAAGGTTTAACGGCTTGGAGGTCTCCCTGCCTATTTTTTCCATAAACTCGTTCACGTCCCGTCTTGTGCTCATCTGCAATTCCGCCGTAATCGTACCGTAAACTCCGTGCTCCACCACAACGTCGAGCACCCTGCCTCCGTTATCGACGATGCAGTTAAGCTCGTCCCGCATTTCGGCATCGGTATGGCACACTCTGAACGTCCGCTTGCATTTTCCCATATCCGGCGCGAAATACATATATCCCTTATTGGTGGAAATAATATTTTTATCTACCGCGCGCAAAAGCGCTATATCCTGCACGATTACCTGACGGCTCACGCCGAGCCTTGCCGCTAACGCTGTCCCGGACATCGGCTCCCCGCTGCCCTTAAGCATCCCTATTATATTCTCCCGTCTTTCGCTTCCTTCCATTCGGACTCCCCCGTAACATATTGATTTTATTTCAGAAATAGTATAGACTACATTTATCGGCGGCGCAAGCCGCAATGTGAGGTAAAACAAGATATGTTCAGAATGTGGTTTAAAATTTTCAAGGATAATCATCTTCTTCGCGACACGGTAATCGCCTTCGAGGACGAACGCTCGCGAACTCAGAAGGTCTTTGCCGCCCTTGAGGACGCCTGCTATGAATTTGATCTGGCGGTTCCCATCTGGCTTGATTCCACGGTAAACGATTTTAAGCGGCACGACAAGGCGCGCTTCGGACAGGATAATTTTATAGAGCATATAGATTTTGACTATCTGGAGATACAAGTGATTGAGGAATAGATTCACGATTTCCTGACAAATAATCGCTGCAAATTTCCATGTTAATTTTGTTGCAAATTGAGTATTATAATTGTTATAATAAAAGAAAAAGATTGGAGAGTGTGAAATGCCGAATATAAAGCCAATCTCTGATTTGAGAAATTATACGGCGGTTGTGAACGAAGTATCTTACGGAAACAGGGTTTATCTTACCCGTAACGGACACGGCTCATGCGCCATTATTGACATGAAGGAATTGGATGAATTAGATAAACAGAAAGCGTTAAATCAATTGTTGTTAAAATTACAGGAGGCTGAAAAATCTGTAATTGCCGAAGGAACCGTATCGGCAGATGAATTAGAAACAGAACTGGGGGTATTGTGATTTGCTTAAATTGGAATACTCACAGACTGTAAGAAAAAAGCTGAAGTTGCTGAAAGCCGAATTAACCCAAAGCTATGATGAAGATAAAGCCACGGCAATTATAGTTAAAATTGTTAAGAGTATACGGCGGCTTCAAATATTTCCGCAGTCCGGCGCGGCAGTTTCATCGCAATATGGTGTTGAATGCAATTACAGATATATCTTTGCGGAACATAATTACTTTTTCTATCGCGTGCGAGATAAGGATACCGTACTTATTTTGGAAATGTTTAATGAAAAAGAAGACTTTATGAGAAATCTGTTCGGAATAATCACAACCTCCCAAGAAACAATGGACTATTGGGGAGAGTAATTCCCCATTTTCCCTATCATATCCCACCAAAAAATCCCTTCCGCGCCTGACCGTGGCACGAAAGGGATTTAACATTACACGTTCTTAAATTTCTATTTTTCAAGCTTTGCCTTAATTTCCGCTCTTTCCTTCTCATAGCCCGGCTTGCCGAGGAGCGCGAACATATTTTTCTTGTAGCTCTCCACGCCCGGCTGGTTGAAGGGATTAACGCCGAGAATGTAGCCGCTTACGCCGCACGCAAACTCATAGAAGTAGAAAAGCTCGCCGAGGTAAAATTCGTTCTGCTCGGGAATATCTACCATGAGGTTGGGTACGTTTCCGTCAGTGTGCGCAACCATAACGCCCATCATGGCGCTCTTGTTTACAAAGTCAATGCTCTTGCCCGCAAGATAGTTCAAACCGTCGATGTTGGCTTCCTCAAGACCGATTATAAGCTCGCATCGGGGATTTTCGATGTTCATAACGGTTTCAAACATTATTCTCGTTCCGTTCTGAATAAACTGTCCCATCGAATGCAAATCGGTAGTGAAATCGCAGGCGGTCGGGAAAATACCCTTCTCGTCCTTACCCTCGCTCTCGCCGAAAAGCTGCTTCCACCATTCGGATATATAATGAAGGCTCGGTTCGTAATTGGCGATAATCTCGGTGGACTTGCCTTTTCTTAAAAGTATGTTTCTGATTGCGGCGTATTTTAACGAATCGTTGTCCTCAAATTCGCTCTCAAGCGCAAGCCTTCTGCCCTCGGCAGCGCCCTGCATAAGCTTGCCGATGTCGGCGCCGCTTACGGCAATCGGAAGAAGTCCGACAGCGGTAAGCACCGAGAATCTTCCGCCTACGTCATCGGGTACAACGAAGGTTTCATAACCCTCGGCGTCCGCAAGGTTCTTGAGTGCGCCCTTCTCCTTATCGGTTGTGGCGTAAATTCTCTTTACCGCCTCGTCGTGTCCGTATTTTTTCTCAAGCATTTCCTTGAAGATACGGAACGCGATTGCAGGCTCCGTTGTAGTTCCCGATTTGGAAATAATATTTACCGAGAAATTCCTGTTGCCGATAACGTCGATAAGTCCCGCGATGTAGGTACTGCTTATGTTATTGCCGACAAAATAAATCTCCGGCGTTTTTCTCTCGTCCTTCGTGATATTGTTGTAAAAGCTGTGTCTCAAAAAATCTACCGCCGCTCTCGCGCCGAGATATGAGCCGCCTATTCCGATAACGACAAATACATCGGAATCGCCCTGTATTTTTCTTGCTGCGGCTTTGATTCTCGCAAACTCCTCTTTGTCATAATTTACGGGAAGGTCAATCCAGCCAAGGAAATCGCTGCCCGCTCCCGTTCTTTCGACAAGAATATTCTTTGCCTCAAGAGCTTCCTTCTTCATTGCCTCTATTTCGTCGGCTGTAATAAAATCGGCAGCCTTCGTGTAATCAAATGTTATTTTAGCCATTTTATCATTCTCCTTTGTCTCGCATAACTGAAAAGTCGTTATATATTATAATTGATTATTTCAAATTAATCAACCTAAATATTCCCTCAGAATCTCGTCAATCAGCTTCTTCTCCTCCGCGGAAAACTCCTTCGGGCGTTTTTCGGTACGGGATGACTCCTCAGGCTCCCGCTCCTGCCTTCTGACCGGCTCCGCCGCAGCCGCCGGAAAACGGTTCTCAAAATAATCCACGAGATTGACGGTTATTCTTTCTTTTTTACCGGGAATATCAATCAGACGTCTTGTCCCGCTTATAATATACATCGCAAGAAATCCAACCAAAAGATACTCCATTGTATGCGATTTGTCAAGCAGAGCGCCGCAGATTCCGCACACGACGCACATCCCCGAGGCAAAGGCGGACACTTTTTCAAAATTACTGAGCTTAACGCCGTATATTTTATACTTATCGAGATATTTTTCCGCAAATGCCGCCGTATTGCTGATTTCGTGCCCCATCTTCAGGCAGTTCTCATATCTGAGCTTCATCTGCCTGAAAAACCCGAAGCCCGTATGCTCTATGCTCTCCGCTTCCCTGACCAGCTCGTTCATGCGGTTCCTTAAGAATGTGTTGATTGCCAGTCCCGTCAAAAAAGCGGCTGCCGCCATAATAAAAAAATACATTTTCGCCCTCCCGATTATATTTTCTTATACTAATGATAACCAAAAAGAGGACAGGTATAAAGCCGCTTTCCTTCGCCTAATTTTTACAAAATATCTAAATATGCGCAATCATATCGCACATAAGCGCAACGGAATTGTCTATCGCGCGCCTCTCAAACTCGCCGTAATCCATTGACGCGCTGTCGTCTGCCTTGTCCGAAATCGCCCTGATAATCAGGAAGGGAATCCCGTTAAGATACGCCGCCTGCGCGATTGCCGCGCCCTCCATCTCCGTGCAGGAGCCGTCGAAAAGCTCTATAAGCCTTGCCTTTACCGCCTTATCGCTGATGAACTGGTCGCCGCTGACCACTCTGCCATCGTGCACTCCTATATCGGGAACCGCCCTGCGGCACGCCTCACGCGCAAGCTTACGAAGCTTCCCGTCCGCCTCAAATACCGAGGTTTTCATTCTCGGAATCACGCCCGGCTTATAGCCGAAGCCCGTAGCGTCCACATCATGCTGCAGCGTATCCGTGGAAAGCACCACGTCGCCGATATTGATTTCGTTTCGCAGCGAGCCGGCAATACCAGTATTTATTACCGCGTCAACATGAAAATATGTAGCAAGTATCTGGGTGCATACGGCGGCGTTCACCTTGCCGATTCCGCTGCGCACTACCACAACCTCCTTGCCCCCGAGCTTTCCCTTATTAAAAACCATATCCGCAATCTCCGCGGACTCAACCTCCGTCATTTTTTCGACGAGCTGACTTATTTCCTCGTCCATTGCTCCGATTATTCCGGTCATAGCGTACCTCCGTATTTGTATTTTTTTTAGTATACCACTTTTTTTGCATATATGCTATACTGTTTGGAAAGAACAAAAAATATCATATTATTGGGAGGAAAAATTTTGAACACCTATAAGACAAAGGGCGTATGCTCAAGTGAAATCAGATTCGACATAGAAGGCGACACAATCAAATCAGTACAGTTTGTCGGGGGCTGCTCCGGCAATACCCAAGGCGTTGCGAGCCTTATCGCGGGAATGAAGGTTGACGAGGCAATCAAGAGGCTTGACGGAATCAAGTGCGGCGCAAAATCCACCTCCTGCCCCGACCAGCTTGCCAAGGCTCTCGCCGAATTCGCGGCTGCTCACCAATAACTTTATAAAGAAAGGCTTATCATGAAAAAAATAGTTCTCACGGGCGGCGGTACCGCAGGCCACGTTACCCCCAACATAGCGCTTCTTCCGCATCTTAAGGAGGCGGGCTTTGAGGTGTCGTATATCGGCTCCTACAACGGCATTGAAAAAAAACTTATGGAGGAGCTTGGCGTAACCTATTACGGAATTTCGTCGGGCAAATTCAGGCGCTATCTGGATATCAAAAACCTGACCGACCCCTTCCGCGTAATCAAGGGGCTTTCTCAGGCAAAAAAATTAATAAAGCAGATCAATCCCGACATAGTATTTTCCAAGGGAGGCTTTGTCGCCGTTCCCGTGGTCATGGCGGCGGGCAAATGCAACGTCCCGGTAATTATACATGAATCCGACATGACTCCCGGGCTTGCCAACAGGCTCTGCCAGAAGCATGCACTTAAGGTATGCTGCAATTTCCCCGAAACCGTAAAAATGATTCCCGACGGAAAGGGAATTCTCACGGGCTCCCCCATACGTCAGGAGCTGCTTTGCGGCGACAGGGCGGCGGGTCTTACCCTGTGCGGCTTCAACACCGCCAAGCCCGTGCTTATGATAATAGGCGGGAGCCTCGGCGCAGCCCATGTAAACGACGCCGTGCGCGCCGTACTTCCTGCGCTTCTTGAGCGTTTCCAGATTATACACGTGTGCGGCAAGGGCAAGACCGACGAATCGCTTAACGGCACCGCAGGATACAAACAGTTTGAATATGTGAATGAGGAGCTTAAGAACCTTTTTGCGGCTGCGGACGTTGTGATTTCCCGCGCGGGAGCCAACGTAATCTGCGAGCTGCTCGCGATGCGCAAACCGAACCTTCTCATTCCGCTGCCCGCCGAGGCAAGCCGCGGCGACCAGCTTTTAAACGCCGCCTCCTTCCGGAAGCAGGGCTACAGCGCGGTTCTTGAAGAGGGCGATATAAAAGACGGCGTTCTTGTGAACGCGGTTACGGAGCTTTACGAACAGCGTGAAAAATACACCGAAGCCATGAGCCTCGGCAAACAGAAAAATTCCATCGCGACAATCGTAAAGCTTATACAGCAGTACAGCAAATAAAACGGTGCGTATGCCGCCGGAGGTGGTTTTATTTTGTTCAGAAAAAAACAAAGGCTCTCCTACGATAAGGAAAATCTGACTCCCGTTATCCGGGCAAGCATCTGCAACGGCGAGCAGGTCGCCGGCTTCGAGGACAGCCGCACCGGGAAATTCACGGAAATTATGCTGATTCGTGGCGACAGGGATTTGCGGGAATTCACGGAAATGTACGGCATTTCCGTTTCGGAAATCAAGAAAAAATATTAAGGCGGGGATTTATAAACTACATTGAATCGGCATTGCAAGGGAGATTTTCAGACATCAATCGACGGGTTGGTGTCTGCTTTCTTTTATCCGCACATTCGATTTTTGAAATACTCCTTGCTGCATTGCCATTGATGACAAAGAACGAAGTACATATTTTCATATGGGCAAACCGTCACAGAGAATATTTGAAAGCATATCATCAAGTGCGATATTATAATTTATTTACATCGGAACAACCAAAAATCATTCGGCTTCGTCGCCTGAAGCGGATTCCGGTAATTTCCCGGCTTGCAACGCAAGCTTCCTTTCCTGTGATTTCACTCGACGTTCTAGTTTCTTTATATCTTCTGACGGTGGCAAGTTCTCTGGTTTAATTCCTCTCTGTCCGAGCATGTTTCGTATTGTAGAGTTGTTCTGAATGTGTTCTACAGTAATTGCCGATTCACCTTGCAAATCCTTTTCTTCAACATTATAATTTGTCATTTCTGTCGCCAGATTTTTTGCCGCAATTGTGAGCGTAGGAAGAAAATCTGCAAGCGGTCTGTTATCTTTAACTCCGAGTTTGCTTTTCATTTCCTGAGTAGAATATCCTCCAAATAAAGCTTTATCGCCTTTAGAGCGAATTCTCCCGAAGCCGGCATCATCAACGCCACGTTCATAAATGTTTTGTGACAGCCTTTTCTCAGACTCTCTTAATCTTCCTCTTGCTTGTGTTCTTTCTATTAAAGAAATGCGTTCCTCAATAAGTTCTTGTTTCCTTGTTTGAACTGCAAAATAGCTTTGTGCAAAAGCAATTTCTTCTTTTTTTGGATCACCGTTTTGAGCAATGAGATAACAGGCATAACGAGTGAGCATATAATCTTTAACTTTTCTTTGCCCACCTTTGCCGATAGTTATCATTTTCGTGACCTCACGAAAATGATCCAATACCTCTATTCCTGAAGTTTCGCAAGACTCAGTGGCACGGCAAACCGCTTTATCAAAATTTTCCCAACGATCATAACCAAACAAATTCATAAGGTCTCTTGCATACCAAAACTCAATATCGGCATCCTCATTGATATGTATAATTAAATCGTATTTTTGACGAATTTGTTCAATTTTTCTTTTATCCATTTTTTCAGGGACTCCTTTCAGTCAACAAAATCAAGAATATCATCAACGCCGTAATCTAAGGTGGCACAAATTTTCTCAATACTTTCCATTGCTATATATTGGTCTCTTTTTAAACGAGTAAGGATATTATCTCCTACAATAATCCATATTAAATATAGCACAGTATCGTTAAAAAAATCAATATTCCTCTGGAATTGTCTGCGTTTACAGACGATTTTTTTGCGTTAATTTAATGAAAACATTTCACATTCTTTATTCCCACGGAACAGCGTCTCATGAAAGAAAACGGTGTAACCCCATTTTTCTGAGGTTACACCATCATTTCTAAAATACTTTTTTATTAGTTCGGGACTAACTCCCGCCTTAACTTCATTCCCCCGCAATCGCCTGATATATGCAGTTTTTTATAGTGTCCGCGTTCGCGCACCCGTGTGCCTTGATAACGGGCTTTTTTACGCCGAGTATCATTGCTCCGCCGTAATCGTTGAACCGGTAAAACAGTCCCGTTTTATCCGCCAGCCCGTCGATAATGCGCGCGTCGTCTCCGGCAGCGTCCTTAAGCCTTTCTATAAGCATTCTGCCCGAAGCCTCGGTATTTTTAAGAATCATGTTTCCCGTAAAGCCGTCGCATACCACAACATCGTATTTTCCGGTAAAAATATCCTCCGGCTCTATATTGCCCTTAAAATTCAGCCCGCTTTCCTTAAGCGCGGCGAACGCGCTCTTAAGCTTTTCCGTGCCCTTGCCTTCCTCCTTGCCGACCGACAAGAGAGCGGTTGCGGGCTGCTCTAAGCCAAACGCCGTCTTCATATAATCGTAGCCGAGACGCGCGAAAAGCACCATGTCCTCGGCAGTCGGCTCAAGATTCGCGCCGCAGTCCAGAAGGCAAAGCCTGCCCTTCTCACTGTACGGCAGAAGCGTTCCGAGAACGGGCTTTACAACGCCGTCCGAAAGTCCGAGCTTTACCAGAGATGACACAAAAACGGCGCCCGTACTGCCGACGCTTATAAGATTGTCGGCATCCTCATGGGACACGTAATAATCAAACGCCGCCGAAACGGTATATCCGTTATCGCCGTGAACCGCCAGCGTGGGATTGTCATGATTTGTCAGGACATTGGGCGCGTGAATTATGCTTATGCGTTCCGCTCCGTACTCATAACCCGCCAGAAGCGTGCTAAGCTCCTCCTTATCTCCGGCGAGAACTATCTCCAGATCCGGTACGGTTTTTAACGCATCAACCACGCCCGGCAGCATAACCTCAACGCCGTTGTCCCCGCCGTACAAATCCAATACTATTTTTTTCATGTGCTTCTATCCTCACTGAATGGCAAAAACATAATCATATACGCTCTGACCGCC